>CBCXVS010000076.1:0-12971 GCA_965178525.1 uncultured bacterium
TGACGGCCTGATCCTTCCAGATGTAGGTACAGTTCCGATCGCAGTAATTCAACCGGCTGCCATCAAACTCGCTCCCCCACGGGTATCGCAGGGCATTGGAGCTGCGTGCGGCATACTCCCACTCCGCCTCGGTTGGCAGGCGATAGGTCACGCCACGTTCGCGTTGGTTCAAACGGCGGATGAATTCTTGCGTATCCTCCCACGAGATTGTCTCCACTGGCCGATTTTTGCCCTTAAAACGACTGGGATTCTTCCCCATCACCGCTTCCCACTGACCTTGCGTCACTTCATATTTCCCGAGATAAAACGGCCGGCTGATGCGGACCCGGCGCTGCGGGGTTTCATCTTCGATCCAGGCGCGTTTCAGATGATAATGACCTGCGCTTACGACGCGCTTCACTTCGTCTTCCGAACTGCCCATGAGGAACTCACCCGCCGGCACCAGCACAAATTCCATGCCAATACTGTTCCGCAGGGTTTGAGGCCACTTCGTCTGCGGCCGTGCGGCCTGCGCCTGGCCGTCGGTCCGTTGCCGCCGTTCTGCTCCCCACGCCATACCGCCTGGTCTCGTGGTCTCGACAGCAGCAAGTGCTGGCAAAAGACTGGCAGCGAGCACGATAACGATTCGAGTATATCGGGGCATCACGCTCTCCTTAAGTAGGAAGTAGGCCATTCCCTACTCACCCGCTGCGCTGCACTTCCGTTTCTAGAGCATCCCGTACAGCCGCATATCCCGCTTCTATGGCAGACAGCATGTCCAATGCCTTTTCGGTACAGTTCTCACGTCCCATCTGCTCTAACTCCTTACAGAGTGTCGCCAGCTGCAGCGCGCCAACATTGTAACTGCTGGACTTAAAGCCATGTGCGGCTTGCCGTATGGCCTCGGCATCGTCCTGGGCAATAGCCTGATGCAACGTATCAAGATAGGTGGGCACACTATGGAAATAAAGATGTACCACTTTGCTCAGCACATCCGGTTTATCCGTTCGCTGCAGCGCCCGCAGCGAGTCCAACGTCTTCTGATCCAGCAGATCAGGCGGCGGCGCGGCCGCGGCCATAGCAGACTCAGTCGAGGCGGATGACATCACGGGCTGCGACGAAACCGGCAACGCCTCTGGCGGTAACCAACGTTGCAAAATCGCATGTAATTGATCTACGACAAAGGGTTTGCTCAGATAATCACTCATCCCCGCGTCCAGGCAGCGCTCACGGTCACCTTGCATCGCGTTCGCGGTCAAAGCGATGATGGGAATCGGCTGACGCGTGTCGGCGATCTCTCGCTGCCGGATTTCTCTCGTGGCCTCAAAACCGTCCATATCCGGCATCTGGCAATCCATAAAGACCAGGGCAAAGGAGGTCCGTTCCAAGACCTCAACGGCTTCACGGCCATTGACGGCAACGTCCACCTGACAACCGAGACTCTCGAGCATGCCAAGGGCAACTTCCTGGTTGACCGGGTTGTCCTCAGCCAGGAGAATACGCCCGGAAAACGGCGCGGGTTCTCCGCCCCCATGCAGCGGCATACGGGGCTCGGTATGCTGGGTTTCATCTGACGTGTGCAAGGCTGTCGTGAGGCATTGGTACAATCGATCTTGCCTTAGCGGTTTACTCAGTGTCCCGACGATACCCGCCAGCGGTTCTGGACGCATGTCCTCATCGCCACCAACCGCCGTGAGCATGATCAAACGCACGTTGGCAATAGCGGGCTCCGCTTTCATCGCATGAGCGAGTTCGACCCCATCCATGCCCGGCATCTTTTGATCCACCAGGGCAAGATCGAAGGGCGCGCCACGCGTCACGGCAGCACGCAGCAGGTCCAGTGCTTGTGGCCCGTTGTCAACGCTCTCAACCCGCATCCCCCAGGCCATGAGGCGATCATGCAGGAGTTCGCGATTGGTGGCGTTATCGTCGACCACAAGCGCGGCATAGCCCGGGAGATCTCGGGCCGGCGCCGGGACGTTTGCAAGGCTCGCAGGATCTCGGGCCAAACGGGCCGTAAACCAGAACGTGCTGCCCTCATCCAGGGCGCTATCCACCCCGATGCGACCGCCCATCAGCTCGACGAGTTGTTGGGCAATGGCCAGACCCAATCCGGTCCCACCATATTTACGGGACATCGAGCCATCGGCCTGTGCGAAGGAAACAAAAATATGCGGTTGCGCTTCAGGCGAAATCCCAATACCCGTATCGCAAACGGCAAAGTGGACGAGCGCCTCCTCGTCATCCTGCGCCGCCAACGTCACGCGCAACACCACCTCGCCCACGTCGGTGAACTTGATGGCATTGCCAAGCAAGTTGGTCAGAATCTGCCGCAGACGGAGTGAATCACTGCGGACGGCAGCGGGGACATCGTCGTGGATCACACAGGTTAACTCGAGCCCCTTGTTGTGGGCACGCTCGGCCAGAAGTTCCACGACCTCCTCGGCCATCTGATGCAGGTCGAACGCCAGAGGGTTGAGTTCCAGCTTGCCAGACTCGATTTTGGAAAAATCGAGGATATCGTTGATCAACTCCAGCAGCGCTTTGCCTGAGAGACGGGCCTGGTCGATAAAGCGGTATTGCTTAGGCGTCAATTCGGTGCGTAAGAGTAATTCGGTCATGCCCAAAACGCCGTTCATAGGCGTCCGCAACTCGTGGCTCATCACGGCCAAAAACTGCGACTTCGCCCGACTCGCCGCTTCCGCCGCTTCTTTGGCCTCCTGCAGTTCATACACGGTTTGTTCGAGGTCGTGATTCGCCTGTTGCAGTTCGACCGTCCGCGCCGCCACTTGGTCTTCCAGCTCGTCACGATGGCGCTTGAGTTCATCATCGCGGACCTCGATTTGCTCCACCATCACGTTGAAGCCATCAATTAGCGCACCCAGCTCATCATCGTTCTGTTTTTCGGCTCGAATGGCATAGTTTTTCTGATCAGAAATGACCCGCATCGTCTGTGCCAGATGCACGATGGGCGACGAGATCACGCTTTGGATTTTGGACGAGAGCACAAAGGCAACGGCAAAAGAGACGCCGGTGACGAGGGTGACAATGCCAAAATACCGGTACAGATCCTCATAAAGTTCCCGCAGATCCGAAATCAGATAGAGCCGCCCGATGCGCTCATGATCGAGCACGATATCCTGCTTCAGGTGCAAGTGATTGTCCTGAAAATAGTACTGTGTGTCATAAGCCAGGGTTGAGGTCAGATGCCGCTGCCACGCCGTCGCCCCAGGGGGATGTGCGATCGCCTTGGCAGCTTCTTCGTCCCGGCCCGCCGCCGTGTACTGCGCCAAGATCGCCTCATCGCCAGTCAGGAGCCGCGCATGTAAGACGTTGGGCTTCGTATGCAGCACCGCCAGCGTCTCCCCAGCGTCAAGAGGATCACGAAACTCCAGCGCCGCCGTACTACTGGTCCCAATGACACCGGCAAGCGTGGCGAGTTGTTCGACCATCGTATGCCGAAACGACGTCAGTGCATTGGTGACAAATCCTGCGGTGGCTAACAAAAGCACGATACCACTCGTCAACATCAAGAGGATCTTGAGTTTGTTTTTGATAGAAGCGTTGTGAAAAAACCGCATCAAAACGGGTCCTCGCCTTATTCCTCTTTGACGATTTTCGCCAGTTTCAAGAGCTTGGACCGTATACGAAGCCCAGCGCGCTGCGCCGCATCGATGTTGATGGCAAAGCGCGTTTTACGTCCCTCCGTCATGAAATGAATCATCCCTCCCCTCTGCGCAAATCGCTCCATATCACCCACCGTGAGGACGGGCTGTTCCCTGAAGCGGGTAATAATCGGGCGGAAGCGTTCCGGCTTCACCCCGCGGACGTACAGGATCTGGCAGGCGTCAGGTGTGAGGTCAGCAGCCTGGGCAAAATACTGAATCGCCACTTTCTTGCCCTTGATCGATTTGCCCTGCAGAGCGGGGAGGGCGCCCTCTATGGCCTCCATCCCGAACATACACAACGGAAAGGCCGGACGGGCTACGCGATCTGCCTCAGGGGGCCATTCGATAAACTTGGCAAATCTGTAGAGATAGGCCACCTTGATCAGCGTCAGGTTGGCCGACGGCGACATCGCAGTCGTCTGAACCATATTGTAGGTAAGAACCAAGACCAGTAGGCAGGGTATGAGCCGTGTCATGTTCCGCATCAGATGGCTCTCTCACTCAAATGACAGAACGTCAACCAATAGTGGTTAGTGGCTGGTGGCTCGCGTCTACCACTGCTTCCGGTCAAATCGTTCGAGCGCCTGGAGCACGGCGTAGCGCACAGCTTGCACCGTGGCTTTGCCAATGGCGCTATGGTCAAACGCCGTCTCAGCATTGCCAAAGAGAGGGACCTCTCTGGCGTGGGTATAGAGCCCCTGGGGCGATAGCGGATGGGTAGAGCCCGGCACGAACTGGCCCATAGTATTTTCAATCCGCACCTGGACGCCCACTCGGGTATGGCAGGTCAGTTGCTTCCCGTCCAGCAAGGCTCGCCTCTCCGAAGCACACGTGGAAAAATCGAAGAGCGTGACAGACAGCTGAAATTCCGGCCCCTCGACACCATCTCGTGGCTCGGTATGGACGGCAAGGCCATCTTCGGTCCGTTGCCAGCCCTTGACCAGCCGCTTCATGAGCTGTTCCGGTGGCTCCATCAGGTCAAAACGCCCCGTGTCAACCAAGGTGTCGAGCAACATCTGACTCAGTCCGACTCGGACAGAGGTCTCAGCCAGTTCCGGGTGACGGTCGAGATCGACGGTGGGGATGGACATGCTTTTTACTTGTAGAGTCCGCTTCGGCCCCTGCACGGCAGGAAAATCGACGCGCGACGCGGTCGAGATGCCATCGGAGGGGTCCGGGATGGGCGCACAACGCCACAGCAAGCTACCGCATGCTATCACACAGACAACGTGCCACCCTATCGTGATCTTGCATATGTGAACAGGTTTCAAGAACGATGTCTCCCGCATCCCATCAACACGCTATCGTGAGGGACTCGCAACAAATACGGCTGCCTCTCGGTCCGGATCATAGGGACTCGCAACAAATACGGCCTCTCGGTCCGGATCATATTGCAATAAGGAGCCGTCCAGAGGCGAGCTGGCGAGCCCACTCAGGCCCGCTTCGGAACCCCTTACCGGTGTCGACGACCCTGGGGCGCCGGACCGGTTCGAATCGCCGCCACGTGATAGCTTCAGCTCTGAACCTGCGACAAATATGATTGGGGCAATGGGCACCGCCGAGGTAAGGGAAGCCGTTAAGGCGAGGGGATCCGTTGACGTGATGGATTCTGTGGTGAATACCGTCAGGGCTGCCTGAACTCGGGTGGCCGAGGATTCCGCCGCGATAGCCGCGGCCTCTGCGGCAACGGCCGCATCCTTCATATCCTGCGCCCAGGCAATCGCCGCCTGTGCCCACCCTGCCGCCGCCTGTGCCCAGGCAATCGCCAGCTGTGCTTGTTCCTGTGCGAGCACCGCAGATTCTTGCCATGTGGTGGCGACAGGCGACGCCCTCCCCAAGGTTTGTACGCCCGCTTCACACCGCTGTGCGATGGCGGTATGCACCGCTGTCGTGGTCGCTTTCGCCTCCTGCAGCCAGCCAATCGCCACCTGCAACTGCCCGGCGGCCGCCACCTGGGCGGCCGTCGCCTCCTGTTTGGCGGCGACTCCTATGGTTCGCGCCATCACGATCTGCACCTGTGCCGAGGCCACTCGCGCCGCCGCCGCGGTCAAGGCGGCGATGCGCGCGGCCAAGGCCGCCGCGCGTACCATCTCGGCTGTCGGATGGGTCTGAGCACATTGGATGGCTGCCATAGCCGCCTGGACTTGTGCGCCAGCCGTGGCGGCGGCAGAAGCGACGACACCTGACCGCGCCAGCCCCCGTGTCTGTGCCCATGTCGCGGCGACCTGTGCCTGCACGGCCGCCACCCGCGTCCACACCGACTCGTCCTGCGCCATGCGCATCAGCCGAGCCGCCGGGTCCAACTCCGTGACGTGGGATGCGGCCTCGCCATCCTGAACCCGCGCCTCGGCAGCTCTTGCGACTTGCTGCGCCGCTAGCGCAGCGGCTTGCGCTTCCGCGATTACTTTTGGGTCATCCGTTATGTGCGATAGCACCACCGCGACTTGTGCGCCTGCGGCCATGGTCCGCGCCATCGTCGCGTGCTGAATCACCTGCACCGCGGCAACGGCCTGTTGCCCCGCCTCGACGGTCTCGGCCATCTCAACTCGCCCGGAAGCGGCGTAAGCCGCACGCAGCAACTGCCCAGCAGCGGCGGCATGCTCGGCGGCGTGCTCGGTTGCAAGCGCTGCGGCCTCCAGCACGTCCTCTTTTTGCTCGGCGCTGCCACCCGTTGCTTTCTCGCTTTCGATCTGCATGAAGGCAACCTGGACCCGGGCCACCGCCACATTCGTCTGTGCTTCCGCCGCCATCGAAGCGATTTGGGCCAACGTCCCAGACGTTTCCTCCATCTCGGCTGTCGGCGCTAACATGGCATTCTGGTACGCATCCAGGGTAATCTCAACTTACGCCTCAACCGTTTCCTGTAACACGTCCATCACCGTGTTCTCCGGCATCTTGGCCCGAACCATGCTTACCGGCACCCGAACCTGTGCCAAGGTCACCATCGTCTGCGCCACTGCGTCTTCCGCCACGCGCACGCCTTGTCCGACCGCAGCTTCAGTCCCGGGGATGCCCCCGGTGAGGCTGCAGATCCCACTCAACACAGACAGCGACCATCCGACCCACCACATTGGCTTCAAAGGAATATGCATCGACCTCAGCACCAGCTTTTTCTTCATTAGGCTCTGTGGGGAATGTGACAAATGACCGACTTTGCCATGCAAAGAGCAATAGTCATGCCAAAAGCGCGACCGCATGGTACGCCATGCCCAAACCAACGTTGTAACAATACTGGCAAGCATTTTGCCGCCACAAACTGGCAGCAAGCGAGGCGTGCAACGTGTGGCGCAACACCATTGTGATCGTCAAGAATCTGACAGGGTTATGCACTTGACAACATCAGCGTGAACGCATAGGCACGACACATCTGTCCGTTCTTTATGGCATAGATATTGCTCACAGAGGGAGAGATCAGGCTTTATTTAGCACAATCTGTTGCCAATTTTTGGCGGAGAGACAATGACCTACCTGACCCTAAATCGAGCCACATGTTTTCTCATCGCCGTCCTCCTGTGCGGGGTGATGACTCTCGGGCAACAAACGGATGCGGCGCAGTTACAGACCGTACAATCCGGCGAAACGACGCTCGGCACTAGCGACACGTTTGTCGAGGTCCCGATCACGGCGGTGGATACGAGCAAGACCTTCCTGGTCTTTGGCGCGCGTCTCGATGACAACATGCCCGATTACACGCAAATATCCGGCCAGTTCATAAATTCCACCACGTTGCGCTTCGAGCGCGCCATGTCCGGGGCCACAAATGAGGTGACGATTCGGTGGTATGCCGCGGAATTCGTTAGTGGTGTCACCGTCTACCATGGCAGCACGACCATCGACCAGACGACGAAAGACATCTCCCTACCCGGCAGCATCGATACTGACAAGAGCCTTCCCATCATCAGCTTCCGTAAAGCGGGCGCGGGGTATGATGGTGACGATTTTGTCCGGGCCGAGATGATGGACAGCGACACGCTGCGGCTCGAGGTCAATCGCATTCCGTTAGTCACGGGCTTCGGGGTGGTGGAGTGGCAGGTGGTCGAGTATATCGATTCGGCGGTGCAAACGGGGAATGTACAATTTGGCACGGGCGACAGCTCGATGACCGACAGCATCACAAGCATCGATACCGGGAAATCGTGGCTGCTCTATACTTACGAGAGCGAGGATGGTATCAACACCAATATCGGCCAGAAGTTGGTGCGTGGCGTCATCACCGATGCCACCACGCTGACGTTTGATCGGGATAGCAATGGCCAAGCGCTCGATCTGACTTGGTACCTGGTGGAATTTACCGACGGCACGACGGTGCAGAACGGCTCGCAACACTTCAACGCGTCCCACACCAAGCACAATATCATGATCACAAGTGACGAAGCCGACTGGAGCATCGCCGTGGGTGGTTATTTCATGCGCGGTGGGAAGTCGCCTTACACTGCTGATGACAATCCGGGCGCCGGATGGTTCACCTTTGAGTTGCAAAATCCCACCAAAATGGTGATCGAGCGGGATGTCAAACAGGCGGCAGAGGCCGATGTGGGCTGGTTCGTCATCCAATTCATTGGCAACGCCACGGCTGTCGGCCTGGTTTCCTTCACCGCCACACGCGCTGAGCCGGGTGTCCTGCTGCTGTGGCAAACCGGCAATGAAATGGATAGCCTCGGGTTCCACCTCTACCGCGGCAAAGGGCGTACGCGTCACCGAGTGACCCCAGCGTTGGTGGCAGGATCGGCGTTTATGGTCGGCCCCGGCACGCCCCTGACGGCTGGGCGGTCGTATGCATGGTGGGATCCAGCCAGGACGGAGGGAGCACAGTACTGGCTCGAAGAAGTTGGTCTCAACGGCGAGCGCACCCTGTATGGACCGATCCAGGTAACGGTGGCAGCGACGTCGGCGCCAACGGCACACCACTCATCGCTCTTGAGCAGATTGGGGAGAAAACCAGCGACGCAGACCCGCCGCGCACAGCGTCACCACACACGCCGCAGGCAAAGCCCACGCGTTATCACACGTCCTTTGGTATCCTCTAGGCCGAAGTTCCTCCCGTGATTCGGCGGCAACTTGTTGGAATAAAAACTCAAAAGCCTGGAACGAATTGACCTTTGTTCCCATGTAAATCGCAAAATTTTCGCTCCTATTCTGCCACATGGGCTTGACATCGTCTGCAAACGTATGACCATAAGCCATGTCGTTTCAGGAGGTTGGATTGTTCCCATGTAAATGGACTTTTGAATTGGGCCAACCTGTTGATCTACTTAACCCTCCGCCTATTCTGCCAGGGGAACTTCGGTCTAGGCAGACGCTTCAGCCGTGGGAGCACCATGACCTCGGCCCCTCCACCGTGCAACGCGCCCTGGCTGCCGCCCCTGCCGTGCAGATCGCGATTCGCGAGGCCGGCTGGTATCGCGTCACGCAACCCGACCTCGTGGCCACCGGACTCGACCCGGACGTCGACCCGCGACGGCTACAACTCTTTGTCGAGGGGCGGCCACAGCGTATGGTAGTGGCCGGCGAGCAGGATAGGCGATTCGATCCGCACGATGCCATCGAGTTTTATGGCGACGGCCTCGACACCCCCTGGACCGACACCCAGATCTATTGGTTGGTGGCCGGCTCACAGCGGGGAAAGCGGATGCGGCGGGTATCGAGTCAGAGTCAGGCGATGGCCCCGGCAAGCTTTCCGGTCACGGCCGAACACCGGGCACGCACCCTGTATGTAGCAGCGCTGAAGAATGGCGAGGCTGAGAATTTCTTCGGCGCCGTCGTCGCCACTGAACCCATGGCCCACGCCCTCCTCCTGCATCACCTCGCTCCGTCTCCCCCTGAGGACGCCCGCCTCGAGGTGGCTCTGCAAGGGATTACCTCCGGCCCGCACCAGGCGGGTCTGACGTTGAATGGGCGTCATGCCGGCATCATGACCTTTGCCGGACAGACGCGGCAGATGGCAACATTTCTGGCGCCACACGCCTGGCTCCGGGACGGCGAGAATATCGTCACGCTCGTGCCCCACGGCAACGAGACCGATGTCAGCGTGGTCGACCACATACGGCTCACCTACTGGCACACCTACACCGCGGACAACGATGTCCTCCAATGCACCGTACCGGCGCATCGTCAGGTGACGATTGACGGGTTCCGCCAATCCGCCATTCGCGTCGTCGACATCACCCATCCCCGCGCTGTGCGGGAGTTGCTTGGCCATGTCACCCCACAGGAGGCGAGCGATTCCGTCACCGTGGCGACCAGCGGCTTGGGGCCACGCACCCTGCTTGCGTTTACCGAGGCACAGATCAAGCCGCCCGCAGCCATCACCGCCAATAGGCCCTCGACCTGGCATCGCCCAGAGCAAGGAGCCGATATCGTCATGATCGCGCCGGAGATATTCCATGCCAGTATCGCACCCCTCCAAACCCTGCGGGAAACTCAGGGCTGGACCGTCGCGCTGGCCGATGTGAGCGACCTCTATGACGAACTCAATTTTGGCGCCAAGAGCCCATGGGCCTTGAAAGCGTTTCTCCATGGAGCCTACACTCAATGGCAGCAGCCTCCACGCTTTGTCCTGCTGATTGGAGACGCCAGCTTTGATCCCCACAACTATCTGGGATTCGGAGACGTCGATTCGGTGCCAACCAAGCTGGTGGACACCGTCTTCTTCGAGACGGCCTCGGATGACTAGTTCGCAGACTTTGACGGAGATGACCTGCCCGAACTCGCCATCGGACGGCTGCCGGTACGAACCGTTGCAGAAGCGGACACCGTGGTGGCGAAGCTGGTTGCCTACGAAGCGGCTCGCACCAGCGGCTCGTGGACTCGGGCGTCGCTGCTGGTGGCGGATAACAACGACAGCTTCGATTTCGAGGCCGCCAGTGCGGAGGTCGCCGCCCGGCTCCCCCCCGATATGAGCGTCACGACTCTGGCGCTGAGCCAGACCGATATCGGCACGGCACAGCGCACGTTGCTCGACCGCCTCAACGACGGGCACCTGCTGGTCAACTACATCGGCCATGGCGCCACGGAGGTGTGGGCCGGCGAAAACCTGCTGACCACGGCCGAGGCGCGAATGCTGCGCAATCATCCGCGCTTGCCCGTGGTCCTCAGCATGACCTGTCTGAACGGATTTTTTCATGACCTGTATACGGAGAGTGTCGCGGAGGCGTTGCTGAAGGCCGAGCAAGGCGGGGCGGTGGCGGTGTGGGCCTCATCGGGGTTGACCAGTCCAAGGGCCCAGGCAGTACTGAATCAGGCCATGATTGGGCGCCTCTTTGGAGAGGAACCGCTGACGTTGGGCGAAGCCTCCGCGGCTGCTAAGGTAACCGTGACAAACCGAGACGTGCGCCGCACTTGGCTCTTGTTTGGGGATCCCATGATACAGTTGAAGTAGGCCGGAACTCAGTGGCGTGGCGACACACGGTCCGAGTGCGCTTTCAAATTTGATTTGAGGGCGATCTCTTGCCTCCCTCCGGGAAACATATCCCTCGAATACAAGTTGAAACAGCCCTAGTCTTGAGGCAAACTAGAGGAAAATATACAATATGGAGGCATGATATGCGACCAATCCAACAAATCGGACGGCGGGCCTGGTTAGCACAGATGGCGAAAGGGACGTTTGTGGTTTGGTCGGAGGTGACGTTCGGCCTCGGGCGCAAGGGGTTGAGCATCGCCCTTGGAGACGACCGCTTGGCCGCGAGTGTCGCACAGGCGCAGACGCGCGACCCAGTGAACGTCACGCGCGTCATCACGGATTTCGTCAGTTCCTATGTGCTGGTGCGGGGCAAGGAGGCCGCCATTGTGGACACCGGCCTGCAGAACAATGGCGAGAAATTTGGCGAGGTCATCAAGACGGCGGGCCTGGGCTGGGATGCGGTGGGCCATGTGATCTTGACACACTATCATCGCGATCACATCGGCAGCATGGGGGAGGTGCTGACAGCGGCGCCGAAGGCCATGGTTTACGTCGATGCAGCAGATATTCCGAAGATTCAGTCACCTCGCACGATCAAGGCGGTGGGAGACGGCGATGACGTCTTCGGTTTGCAGATTGTTGCCACGCCGGGCCATACGCCGGGCCACATCTGTGTGTACGACCCGGTGGGGTCCCTCATCGTGTTGGGAGATGCGATGGTCAACGTGGGCAACAAGCTGACAGGTGCGAATGCCCAGTACACCGCCGACATGGATCAGGCCAATCAAAGCATCAAAAAGCTGGCGGCGCTCACGTTTGACAAAGCGTTCTTTGGGCACGGGGAACCCATCGAGAAGGGGGCGTCAGCCGCCGTAGCCAAAGTTGCTAGCGCCTTATAAAACAAACGTCACGCGCCGACCACACCGGGCTTTCCATTCTCAACGGCGAACGAGGCGAGCGTTTCCACCGCCGCATCCGGCTCTGAGACCGATGTGACGCCACGGAAATCCGCGCGCCAGACATTCGGCGTCACGTCAAAGCTGACGTAACCGCGCCGGGCGCCGTTGAAGAACTTGATGTGCGGGTTGTCGGTCAGTGACGCTTGCGCGGGAGCCAACGCCTGGGTAGGGAAAACCGAAGTAATCGACGTCCCGACAAACTCGGTACCCACGGTCTGAGACGCCGGATTGTTGAAGTCGGCCTTCAGGTCAGCAACCCAACTGGAGTGCACATCGCCGGTCAGGACGATCGGGTTGGACGGACGCATCTGAGCCAGAAACGCCATGATCCGATCACGAGCCACTCGATAGCCGTCCCACGCATCCATGTTGAACAGGGGAATCGGCGACCCAACGGCAGCGCCCAAGAGCCATTAGTTCCCCAACGGCGGCGTGCACCGTATGGCCGAACTCAGGACGGGCCATGGCGACGCCACGCTGCATGACGTCTTGCAGACCGGCATCCCGCGCCACTTCCCAGGCGACGGGGATGGGCATGGGCTCAACGCCACCGCCGTTGAGAGGATCAGGAGCGAGCCGCGTCCACAGCACAACGCTATGGGCCGTAGGATCGCCTGACGCGACCCCAAGCGTAAACAGCGGTTCGGTCAAGGTGACTTGGGCCTTGGCGACGGAACCCTTCGCCGCTATGCCTCGGAGGGCGGCAAGCCCTGCCCAAGCGCCGGTTGCGCCTAAAAATCGGCGGCGTGAGAGGGGCGTTCGTGACATGAGGCGTGATCCGACCAGCCGCGTGTATACAGCGCTACCAGCATCCATAACGTGTCCGTTCTTAGCCGTGGTTCGATCCGATCGGGACTTGCTAAGACCTTCTCAATAGGGTACGTGCCGACAACATGTCAAGCCCTTATCTGGCTGCCCTACCCGCTTCGCTACGCGTCCAACGACGCCGTGTCATACGACAGAACA
>CBCXVS010000076.1:12981-24077 GCA_965178525.1 uncultured bacterium
GCGGAAGAATGGAACCGTATTGTCAGCTACGCCAAGCAAGAGAGGAGTGTTGACGCTATGAAATGGTGCAGATTTCAGGCAGACGACAAGGTCGCATACGGTATCATCGAGGAGAGCACCGTGATTGCGGTCAGCGGCAGTCCCTTTGAGCCGTATACCAAGACGGCGACGACTTACCCCCTGAGCGCGGTCAAATTGCTCGTGCCCGTGATCCCACCAACGTTCTACGCCGCTGGCGTCAATTACCGTGAACATGTGATCGAGATGGCCCAGAAACGGGGCGCTGAACCGGAGTTTCCGCCGCAAGCCGACGTGGGTTATCGCGCCAACAATGCGCTGATTGCGAACGAAGAGGCGATTGTCATCCCCAAAGACGCCACCGAGCTGGTGCAATATGAAGGGGAATTGGTAGTGGTCATTGGCAAGCCGTGCAAGCGCGTGTCGGAGGCCGACGTGCTGGATTACGTGTTGGGCTACACAATCGGTAATGACGTCAGTGAGCGGACCTGGCAGCGGGGGGACCGGACGTTGTGGCGGGGCAAGAACACTGATACGTTCAAACCGATGGGGCCGTGGATCGTCACCGGGCTCAATCCGGATGAACTCCGCGTCACGATCCGGCTCAATGACAAAGAGATGTTCTCCTATGCCGTGGCTGACGCGATTTTCAGCGTGCGCCATTTCATCAGCTGCATGAGTCAGTATATGACGCTCTACCCAGGTGACGTGCTGTGGATGGGAACTGACGGCGCCACGGAGAACATGAAGGATGGGGATGTGGTTGAAGTGGAAATTACGGATGTTGGTGTGCTGCGCAATCCCGTCGTACGAGAACGTTAAGCACAAGAGCGACGAGCCACATGCCGTCCCAACGGGATACAATCCATGTGGGCGGCATGGCGACGTATGCCTAGGCTCAGGGGTTGAGCGCCTTCGGGCGCTTTGAACAAAGCATGATCAGATACTACCGGAAGGCTGAGATCCATGCCCACAATCGAGGTTCAATCACCGCTCGACATTGTACGCCAATTAGTGCCCCAGATCCGAGCCTGCGCCGATGAGATTGAGGCTGAACGGGAGCTGCCGCGACCCATTTTCGAGGCATTGGCAGACGCCGGGATGTTTCACCTGGCGCTGCCGCGTTCTCTGGGCTGTGCCGAACTCGACCTGCCCACCTACATTCAAGTCATCGAGGAACTTGCGCAAGCGGACAGCAGCACCGCCTGGGCGGTGAACCAGGGCACCATTTTTGCGACCTACGCAGCACGGATGCCGCAAGATGTGGCCCGTGAAATTTGGATCGACACACCACGCAGCGTCGTCTCCAACACCCCGGCCGCCAGCGCCCAGGCCATCGTCGTCCCGGGGGGGTTCCGCGTTACCGGCGAGCAGGGATTCAGTACGGGCTGCCGGCATGCGTCCTGGGTCGCGCCACACGCCCAGATCATCGAAGACGACCGCCCTAGACTGCTGGCGAATGGTCAACCGGAGACGCGTTATCTGTTTGTGCCCGTTGCCGACGCGGAGTTGCTCGACACCTGGCATGTCCGGGGCCTACGTGGCACGGGCACCCACCACTTCGCCGTGCGCGATGCCTACGTGCCAGAGGCGCGCAGCATACTCGCGGCCACGGCGCCATTGATCGAGACCGGCACGCTGTATCAGTTTCCCCGGACGCTATTGTTCGCCTCAGGCGATGCCGCGGTCGCCCTCGGCACGGCCCGCGCCGGCCTGAACGCGTTTGTCGAGCTTGCCGGCACCAAAACACCGCGGGCCATGCAAGGGCTGCTCCGCGATCAGCCCTTGGTGCAGTCAGACGTTGGCCATGCTGAGGCGCATCTGCGCTCAGGCCGAGCCCTTCTGACGCAAACGGTGTGTGACGTCTGGGCCGAGGTGAGCGCCACCGGCACGATCAATCTGGACCAGCGTGCCGCCATGCGCATTGCCACAACCCACGCGATTCGCCTCGCCATCGACGTGGTCGACACCGTCTACAACGCCGCTGGCGCGACAGCGATCTACGACGGGCATCGTATCCAACGCGCCTTTCAGGATATTCACGTGATCAGTCAGCACGCCCAATCACGCCGCGCCCTCTACGAACTGGTCGGCCGACACTGGCTGGGATTGCCAATCGACCAGGCCAGACTCTAGTACTGCGTACCGCAAATAACGTACCCCTAGCAAACTCTGATGTTGTTAGCCTTGCGGTGCTCAAAGGGGTAACTTACTTCCGCCGGCCTGTACTAGGCGTCATCGCCTAGCGAGAGGGACACGACCGACTCAGTAATACACCGCCTGCCCGGTACCGCCGTTGGCCACAATCAGCTCGCCAGTGACCGCCCACGCTTTGTCCGACGCCAGAAACACCGTCACGTAGGCAACCTCCGACGCATCGACCATGCGCCCGATGGCGTTGGTACGCGGCGCGCCCTCGGCAAAATCGTGCGCCTCGACGTCCTCCGGAGCAATACCCAACTGCGTCGCACGGGCCGCGATCAAACTCGGGGTGCGCTCCGTGCGGGTCATGCCCGGGTGGATGCAGTTGACCGTAATGCCATCGCGGCCGAGCTGCAACGCGAGGGTCCGGGTGAAGTGCACCAGGGAGGTGTTGCGCGCCCCGCCACTGAGGTTTCCGGCGGTGCGGGCGTTGGTGCCGCTGATATTGATGATGCGGCCCCACCCCTGTGTCTTCAAGTAGGGAATGGCGGCGCGCGCGCAGCGCAAGGCCCCCATATATTTCACGTCAAAATCTTGCAGAAAATCTTCGTCGACAATTGTCTCAATCCGGCCCGTGGCCGTCGGCGATCCCCCCGGCAACGACCCGCTATTCACCAGAATATGCAGGCCGCCGAGTTGCTCCGCGGCCTGGGCAACCATGCGGTCCACTTGCTCCCGGCTGGTCACGTCAGCCACGAGGGGAATGACGCGGCGCCCCGTGGCGTCCTCCAGCTCCCGCGCCGTCGCCTCCAGCTCACTCTTCGTGCGGGCCACAATGGCCAGGTCCACCCCTTCACGGGCCAATTCCAGCGCAATCGCCTTGCCAATGCCGCGGCTCCCACCCGTCACGATCCCATGTTTGTCCCGCAGGCCAAAGTCCATGGCGTATCCTCTCTGTGTATGAGGGTATGAAGACTCACAACCCGGTTGCCCGGTTGTGATACACGATGTCCGGTTGAGCAGTATACCAGCAGGAAGCGGAAAATTTGAGAGGAAATGCACGGAGGAGATGGGGCCTGTGCACACCATGCCAAGCCCCAACGGCGAAACGTCTATTTCTTCCCACCGAGATGGGTATACACGCCTTCGATATTCAAGGACAAGAACTGCTTGTACAGGAACAAATCCTGGTGTTTCTCCATCGTCACGCTCTGCTGCATGTCGGCCAAGGACTTACCCGCATCCATCGCGGCCTGCACCTTGTCGCGTAGCTCCTCGATATACATACGCATCTGACCCAGCTCACTCGGTTTGGCGACGAGCATATAGGGCGCGCCATGGGCGGTGATCAATTTGCTGTAGCCCGTGATCGACTCGGCCTTGCGGATCTGCGCCACGATGCCGTCTAGACTATCTCGGCCCGCCCCCATGGTCCGGTATGGCATGCGCCGCGCACTGACAATGTCAACGATGAACAACGCCTGCTCACCCGGGAATTTCATGGCGATCAAATTGTCCGAGTGACCCGAGCCGAGATAGATGAGTTCTACCGACTGGCCACCCAGCGTGATCGTCTTGGTATCCGAGAAGGTGATCGTCGGTGGCGCGGTCGGCACCTCGTCTTTTTTGAGATCGTCCACGATGTTTTCATGCGCCACGACCTCGGCGCCATCGGCCAACACCTCGCCGCCGCTAATGTGATCGGCGTGATGGTGGCTGTAGATCACATATTTGATCGGCTTCCCGAACCGCTTATCCAGCTCCGCCTTGAGCCAGCGCGCCGCCTCCGCATTGATTGGGTCGGTGGCAATGATGCCCTCATCCGTCACCAAAAAGACGGAGGAATGAAACTTGTTGGTGAATTTATAGAGACCGCTTGAAATATGCTCGATGCTGCGCGGCACCTTTTTCTCCTGTGCCTGCGCAGCCAGGATCCACATGAGGCCGCACAGAACGGCCATGACGCCAGAAAATCGCTTGCCCCAGATCATCGTTCTCCCCTCCCCCGTTCGCGCCCAACATCTGTCTGTCCATACCACCTTACACGTTTAGCAACACTGGCGTCGCCAGGAGTATTCCATTTTCCTCCGGTACGCCTCGTATCAGGCGTCTGCTATACGCATCCGGAACTTGGCGTAGGTTGAGGGGATCGAGATCAATCATCGATGAAAAGGACGTTGCATCAGGTGAGCTGAGTTCCAAGACAAAGTCTGGGCAAATCCGGGCGAACCCTTCTCTGTCTTGGTCGCTCAAGGCGTTCCAGCGCTCGTGGCTAATCCACGAGACATCGGGCGAACGCTTGGCCCTATTGGGCAAGATAAGTGGTCGGACAAAATTAATTTGACAGATTCCCATGGGATATTTTATGAAATTAATTTTGCTTCGGTACTTAAAGCCTGTGGAGGCGTCAAAGACGAATGCCTTCTCACCCCGCTCCCTGAGCCACGGCCACGCCCAACGCCTCGATCACTTCCGCGGTGGTCATAATGTCGGCGAAGGTAATCGACATGCTCGTCAGGCTTGCGTTGTGAATCGCATCGGTATAGGTCGCATTACCGTCTGGCACCATGATGACATGGAAGTTCCGCATCATCGCGTCACGGGCGGAAGATTCGCAGCACACATTGGTCAGCGTGCCGGTGATCACCACCGTATCGATGCCGCGGCCGCGCAGCTGCGCTTCGATATCGGACGATCCGGGCAGGAAGGCGCTGAACCGGTTCTTGGTCACCTGCAAGTCCGCGTCGTGGACGTCCATCTCGGGCCATAGCGGGTGACCCTCGGCGCCCGCCATCAGTTGCGCAGCAACCGCGCGCGCGATCTCAGGCGCGTACGTCCCGCCCAGGAAGGACGACCAGTCCTCGAAGATGGCCTCGGTGAAGGTGTTGTAAACCCACACCACCGTGCCGCCACCGGCCCGGAGCGCTTGGGCCAGGCGGTTGATGTTGGGCACGATCTCCCGGGCCACCGGCACTTCAGAGGGCAGGCCCGGTTTGAGGAAGGCAATTTGCATGTCGATCACCACCAGCGCGGTGCGCGCCGGGTCGAGCGTGTCGTGCACATGCAGCTTGCCGCCACGCTTTTGCTTGATGAAGGCGACGGCGTCGGGGTGGAGTTCGGTTCGATGCATGGCATCTCCTTCCGTGTCATGCGTATTCAGTTCGCAGTTTGCGCCTGTTGCAGCCATCTCTCATCCTGCGCCGAGGGGCGTCGGGCCAGCCGTTGCCGCAAGAGGGCCTCAGCTGAGGCGTGGCGTCCGCAACGCAGGTAGGCATGCAACAGGGTGTCTTCAAAGACGGAACGTTGGGCATTGCTGCCGCCCACCCGCACCACCTGGTCGGCGACGGGCTCCATGAGCTGCACGGCCTGCGCATAATCACCCTGGGCAAAGGCGGCCACGACCTTGACCAAGATTGGCGCGACCTCGCCGGCCGCGATCTTGCCGGCTTGCAGCCGCTCCTCAAGCTGCACGGCCAAGCGCTCCAGCGCCGCCTGGTCACCCGCAGCCGCGTAGGCCAGGGCACAGTGCACATCGGCAAATGTGATCCCAGGCCGAGCAAAGGTCTCGCGGGCCAGCGCCGCCACTTCTGCAGCTGCCCCCGCTCGATATGCCACGCCGTAGAGGTCGTGCCGCCACACGAGTGATGCCGCATCGCACAAGGTAATGAGCGGCACGCCGGGGCTCACGTCTGGACACAGGGAGGCGTCATAGAGTTCCTGCACGCGTTCGATATGTCCGCCAGCGAGTTCGAACAGCGCCAGATGCCAGGCCAGATGGCTGTAGATCTGAGACGCACGCGGGTAACCCACGAGCCATTCCCGCAGGAACGCCGCCCCGCTGTCGGGATGCCCCGTCTCAAAGCACACATGGGCCATGGTATGGGCGCTGTGTCCACTCCGCTCATGCAGCTCCAAGGCGCGTGTGGCCAAACGCTCGGCTTCGGCAAAACGCCCCAGTTCATTGTGGGCGAAGGCGTACGCGCTCAAAAACCACCAATCCTCGCCGTAGGCGTGCGCCACGCCATCTAACAAGGCAAAATTCTCCTCGAGATGGTCCTGTCCGCCGCCAAAGCCAAGGAGCCCGAATGGGCCGTCGGCTTGTTTTAAGACAAAGGCGTCCCGGGGGAATTCCTGCAAGTGCTCGTCAATCAAGGCCAGGGCGCCAGGGCCATCGCCATCGACCGCCTGGGCCAGCGCCGTGACATGCTGCCGTTCCCGGCGGGTGACGCCGTCCAGGCATGCCAACGCCCGTGATTTACTGGCTTGCGCTTGCGGCAGGTCACCGGCGTATTGGAACCATCGCGCCAGAGCAATATGGGCCAGGGCAAAGTCGTCATCGTGGGCGATCGCGGCGTCTAGGTTCTCCCGCGCCCCATCGTTGAGCGCCAACATGATGTCAATGCCGACGCCATACCGCTCGGCTGCCTCTGCCGATGGGGTGCTGAGCGGCAAACCGTAGCGGTCTTGCCATGTGGTTGCCATCGGATGTGCCTCCTCTCCTTCCAGGTCTTTACAACACCTGCCGGGCAATCGTTTCCATCTCGGCTAGCGCCCCATCGCCCTCGGTTTGCTCGAGCCAGATCGTGACCCGGTCTGCGCCGGCGTCTTGCAGTGCGAGAACCTGTTCCCGATCCTTGAAATGCCCGGCATGGCCGAAGGCGAGAATGTCAATGGAGCTGGGATCGCGGCCGGACGCTTCGGCCAGTTCATTGAGCGTGTTGCGGCCATTTCGGATTTCCTCTGCCGAGGTGCGGTTGGGCATCCAGCCATCGCCCCATTGGACAATGCGCTTGAACGCGTTGCGCGCTTTGCCGCCGATATAGATGGGCGGGTGCGGTTGCTGCGCCGGTTTGGGAAAGGAGCGCACGGGCGGGAAATCGTAGTATGGGCCGTGGTACTCGGCTTCTTCCTGCGTCCAGAGGGCTTTCATCGCCAGCACGGCATCGCGGGCCTGCGTCCAGCGGTGCGCGAAGTCACCCCCCATGAGTTCGGTCTCTTCTTTGAGCCAGCCCGCGCCAATGCCAAAAATAAAGCGCCCTCCAGAGCTGTGATCGAGTGTGGCGATGACTTTGGCAAGGTGCAACGGGTTGTGCTCGGGTACGAGACAGATCCCCGTGCCTAATTTGATCGTCTGGGTGACGGCAGAAGCGCGTGCCAGCGCGATAAAGGGATCGACGATACGGCCGTATTCATCCGGAATGACGCCATCGGCGGTGCCGGGGTAGGGAGACGAGGTCTGCAGCGGGATGATGGCATGCTCCGGCACCCAGAATGACTCAAAGCCCAAGTCCTCGGCGTGCTTGGCCAGAACCGCCGAATCCATGGAGGTATTCGTTTGAAAGACAAAAATACCGGTGCTCATGGGATACTCCCTGGCTGAGTGGTCAGCATATATGTCTTAGAATTCTTGCGTAGGATAAGGCGGATACGCACAAAACTCAAACCTGAAACCGTTGCCGGCCTGATTCCAGCTCCTACTTGTCAACGCCACTTTATGGTATTACGCTTGTGACTGGCAGCAGCACAAAAAAGGGATCCGCGAAGGACGCGACGGGACGCGAAGGGGGAGGAAGACATGGTACGCTTCCGGATGAACAGGATATTCGAGAAAAACAAGCAGGGCAAGAAGGGCCTGGGTCTCGGGCTGGTCTATCCGAGTGCTGAGGCCATCGAGATCGTCGGCACGCTTGGCGGCTTCGATTTTGTCAACTTGGACGGCGAACACGGTCTGTTTTCGCCGGAGTCGATTGACGAGATGTGCCGCGTCGCTGACAGCTTTGGGCTCACCGTGACCGCGCGGGTGCCGAACCTCAGCGGCTCGACGATCAATTTGTTTCTCGATCGTGGCGTCACGGGCATTTTGGGGCCGCATATCGAGACCGCGGAAGACGCCCAGGCGCTCGTCGGCGCCTGCCGATTCGTGCCTGACGGTGAACGGAGTTGGGGGGGCGGGCGCGGCACTTATTACAATAGCACCCCGCTGCTCGATGTGCCGGGCAGCGAGCGTACCGAGTTCATGCAGCAGACCAATGCCAATATGCTCGTCATGGGGCAACTGGAGACCACGACCGCTTTTGAGAACCTGGAGGCTATTCTCAAGGTACCCGGCATCGATGCCTTTGCCTGGGGACCGAACGATCTGGCGCAGTCCATGCGCCTGCCAGGTCAGCCGCAGCACCCCGATATGCTTGCCGCACAGAGACAGGTGGCGGAGCGTATCCACGCCGCCGGTGGCAAGCTGAACTCGGATCTCATGGTCACGATCAATTTGCCGGAGCTGATCGTGCATGGGGCGCAAAAATTCTTGGCCGACAACGCTTAACAGGTGTCGGCGTATGGGCGGCGGCATGGAGCTGCGACGCAGCAGCCTAGCTTTGCAATACCTCGGCTCCTGGCGCCGCCTCCAGTTCGCAGGCGTTGACGGTCATGGCGAGCAGGCTGTAGTAGCCGATCGCCCCGGTGAGCTGAATGATCTCGTCATTGCTGAACCGCGCTTGCATCGCCTGCATGGTGGCGTCGTTGGCCCGATGGTTTTGCAGGAGCTGCTGCGTGAATTCTACAATCTGGGCGTCTTCTGGTGGCATGCCGCGCGTGTGCTTCTCGCGGATGGCCGTGATGGTCGCCTCCGGCACGTCCTGCCGGCGGGCGCTGCCCGTTTGCGCGCCCCACACATAGACGGCTTCGAATTCACGTGCGACGGTCATCGCGGCGAGCACGCGCACCCGCATATCGAGCGACCCCTCGAAGCGGACAAAGGCGCCGAGATGGGCGACGCGGCCGGCGAGTTCCGGGCTGTGCAGAAACATCGAGAAGGGTCCTTGAATCGCGCCCCGGCTCTCCACGATCGCGTCCACGATGGCGTGGTCCTTGGCGTCCACCTGGTCCTTGCTGGTGATGGAAGTTAACCTTGCCATGCTGATCCTCCGTACGGTTTGATCGCATATGGGTGTCTATATGGCGCTTTAGAGGTAGGGTGACGGTACCGGAATATGATGGCAAGAACAAGTACAAATATGATATCGCTAGTCCACGCCGGCGGAAGTCCGTCGGCGGCTTGAGTGCCGCAAGGACAACACATGCAGCGAGCTCAACCGACGAACCATTTGCGGTACGCAGTACTAGAAATCGCTTGCGTTGGGAGAAAAGAGACATGCCAAAACTGGAAGCCAACCTGCAGTGGATGTTTAACGAATACGCCTGGCTCGACCGGTACGACGCGGCGGCCGCGGCCGGCTTCAAGGGCGTCGAGTGGCAAGCCCCGTACGCCTTTCCGCTCCATGCCATTGTGGAGCGGCTTGAGAAAAATGGCCTCACGCACGTCATGATCAACCTACCGAATCGGGATCCGGACACCGACGAGGGCAACATTGGCCTCAACCCCGCTCGCAAAGACCTGTTCCGGGAGCGCCTGCAGATGGCGGTCGACTACGCCGCCGGGTTGGGCTGTATCGGCGTGAACACCGGCGTTGGCGCGTTGCCCGATGGCGTCGACTCGGAGGTGGCGTGGCGCACGCTGGTCGACAACTTACGGCTCGCGGCTGACGCGTTGGGCCAGGTGGGCGTTAAGGCTCTGGTCGAGGCGATCAACACCTTCGACCGGCCGGGGTCCCTGGTTCACACCACGAACCAGGCAAAACGCTTGGTCGAAGATGTCGGGCACCCGAATATCGGCATCCAGTACGACTTCTACCACATGCAGATGATGGAGGGTAATCTGGCGCGGACCGTGCGGGACCATCTCGACCGGATCTGGCACATGCAATTGGCGGACACGCCCGGACGGCATGAGCCCGGCACGGGGGGGATTAACTACCACTATCTGCTGCCGTATCTGGATGAGATCGGGTACGAAGGCTGGGTGGGGTGCGAGTACCGTCCGTTGAATGGCACCGAGGCCGGGCTAGGCTGGGCGGCTCCGTATTTGCTCTAGGGAACGGTTTCGGCCTGCACTGCTCTCGCTTTGCTGCATGGTCCGGGTTTTTTATATCATCAGGGCAGCTTACAGGAATGGCGTGTGCAGGCCAGCAAGCCATGCCGTGACGTCCTATCTCAACGTCACGGCTTCAACTTGGCGTATCTTAAGAGTTATTTCAAGATAACCGATAACTATTTTCGGTATTTAATCCAACTTGCTACTGACTGGACATTCATGAATTTCTTTGCTGTTATGATGAATGACATATCCATAAGAAGAAAAAGATCAATAAAAGTTTGTAGATATTTATATGATATAAGAGGAGTAACTCTTCTCGAAATCGTTATTGTTACAGCTATTATTGGCATAGCGGCAGAATTAGTTGCTCATAATTTTATTTCTCAAGCTCCAAAATACCGTCTTCAAAGAGCCGCAAGACAGGTAGCGCTAGATATCATGGAGGCGCGAGCCCATGCTATAAATCGGAACGTCAGTGTCAAGGTAGGTTTTCAAAATGGAAGTGATGAATATAGTATTTGGCATGATAGTAATAACAATAATTATAAAGATGATGGTGAGGAGAAAACAGAAAATATTGCTGAGTCCTATCCAGGTATAAAACTTGAAGCAACAGAAAATGAAATAACTTTTTCACCAAGAGGCTTCGCGGATGACCGTATTACAGTAACTGTATCAGCAGCCAGTGGTAGCCATGCAAAGGATAAAGAAATTGGCGTGACACTTGCGGGCACAGTGAGAGTCAAATGACCAAAATGTAAGTATAGCCTGATCACGGTTGTGACTCCTTCGTATTCGGGCCGTATTCGGGCGGCTTTCCGCCTGAGGGGCCATGACATTCCATATCCTTCCAACGCCTTCACGTCCTTCGCGGCTCCCTGTTTTTATCATTTCCGGGCGCCGATTGTCTCAGCATGACGACTCCTATCCATTGACAATACCGATGATCGAGTGGAAAAATGGGCGCAACGATGCCGATTCGTTCAAGTGGCGGGCTCTTCGC
>CBCXVS010000076.1:24087-26050 GCA_965178525.1 uncultured bacterium
ACGTTTGAGGCCGGTGTCTGAGCTCGATAACCAGGGACTTTGAGCGGGTTATTGACACGCACAGGAGTCCTCGCAAAATTCTGGAAACACACATGACCAGAAGGAGGAACCCTGCTCATGGATTGCCATGGTATCGAAACCTGGCGCCATCTGCCCGAATTCCGCGTTACGGATGCCTCGTTCCAGAGTTCCAGACCTGTTGACATTGTTCCAGAAATGTGAATATTGTGAACCAAGTGAAACGCCTCAATTTCAATGCCGCTCTGGAAACTACCAAACATGGAGGGAAGATATGGCAAAGCAGGGTGTGGTACCCGATGAGTTGACGAAGCCCTTCTGGAACGCCGCCAACGAGGGGCGGCTGGTCATCCAGAACTGTAAAGCCTGCAACAGGCTCCAGCACCCGCCAGCGCCAGCGTGTGCTCAATGTGGCTCAGGGGACATGGAATGGAAGGAGATGAGTGGGCGGGGCAAGATCTACAACTACGGCGTGGTGTACGACTGCCCGGTCAGACTGCTTCAGGAGGATCAGCCGTTCAACGTCGCGGTGATTATGTTGGACGAGGACCCGGGTATCCAAATGTACTCCCACCTCCCCGGAACGCCGGTGGACGAGGTCCCCGTGGGGGCCAGTGTCGAGGTGGTGTTCGAGGCAACCGCAAACGGCCAAAAAGTCCCCGAGTGGCGGGTACATTAAGTGCGTGAACAGAATTAAATTCATATTTTTCCTCTGGAAAAACGATGTCGCTCATTTTGTCCAGGAACTTAAAAGCTCATAGAAAGGAGTGAACCATGCCTACCCAGAATGCTCCAGCGTCCATGTATCGAACCACAGAGGGATTGGGGATATGGGAACACAGAGGGAAGGTGGCGGCTGTCGGGGTCGGGCACTCTCCGACGGCCCGGCGCTGGGACGGACAACCCGAGACATCTGTGGGCGCCTGGAGTATCCTGGCGCTCAGGAGAGCGATAGCGGACGCGGGTGTCTCGCCAGACCAGATCGACGGTTTGGTCATCGTCCCGGTGACCACGACCGGGGCTTTCTGGCCGGATGACAAACCCATTCCCATGGACGTCGTGAACGAATTCCAGCGCACGGCCGACCCCTTGGACGGTATCGCCAAGCTGAGCACGGAGTGGCTCTTAAAGAACATGCCAGAGCTGACGAATGTCAAGTTCACGATGTAAGGCCCGGGATGTATGTCCAACGCCATCGTCGTTGCCGCCCAGGCCGTGGGTGAGGGCCGCACGCATACCTGCCTCGTGCTCAAGAGTTGGCATAACCTGGAAGGCCGGTACTATCAGGGAGGGGCGAACGCTCAGGACGCCATCGACGGGACCAGCGCGATCAGTCGTCTCTGGGGCACCCCGGCGTCCTACGGCACGGCCCTGCAATTTGCCGAGTACTGCCGCAAGTACGGCAAAACCCACGACATGATGGCCCCCTTCATTACGAACTCAAGACGGAACGGCCTGTTGTTTCCGGAGGGGTACTGGGCCCAGCACCGGCCTGAGCATTTGACGACGGAGGACTATCTGGCCGCGCGGTGGATCGCCAAGCCGGCAAACCTTTTCGATAACGACATCCCGATCATGGTATCCGCGGCTTACCTCTTCACGACCGCTGAACGGGCTGTGGACATGCAGCAGAATCCCGTCTACATCCTCAACCATACGTCGAGCCGGACCACCCCCAGGAGTCTCACCCCAACGCTGGATGAGGTCGAGGCGGAGACCGCCAGAACCGGGAGGAAGCTCTATGAGGGGGCTGGAATCACTGCCGCCGATCTCTCCTTCGAAAATATGTATGATGGCTTCACCCTGTTCCACCAGTTCCACATAGAAGGCCTCGGCTACCGCGGTATTAAATTTGGGGAGGCCCTAGACTTTTACCAAACGGATATCAGTATTGAGGGGTCGACCCCGAATGGCATGAAGTGAAGCTCTAACTGCTGGTCGTGTC
>CBCXVS010000077.1:0-25923 GCA_965178525.1 uncultured bacterium
AGCCGGGGGCAAGGTGAGCAAATGCTCGGCCATGTCAAAGGCCGTGGGCAGGAGGTCGTCGGGCTCCACCAGACGGTTGAGAAACCCCACTTGATAGAGGCGCTCCGCCGTGAAGCGGAATCCCAGCGCCATCTCGGTCGCAATCGGGTGGGGGAGGCCGGCGAAAAAGCCGTGATTGTAGCCGCCGAGGAGCCAGCGTTTGGCCTCGGAGACCTCGAAGATCGCCCCCTGCACCGCGACGCGCAGGTCAGTGCGCTCGACCAGCATGAATCCGCCCCCCATGGCGTAGCCGTTGATGGCGGCAATCACGGGCTTCTGCAGCGTCCCGTTCATGAAGGGGTCTTCGAGAGCCGGCCGCCCCCCACCCGGCGCGCCACGCTGAAGCGACTCCTTCATGTCCTCCCCGGCGCAGAAGGCGCGGCCAGTCCCAGTGAAGACGGCCACCTCAAGCCGGTCGCTGTCGCGAAATTCACACCACGCCTGGGCGAGGCCGGTGCGGAGTTCTTGCCCGAGCGCATTCAGACGCTCCGGCCGGTTCATACGAATCAACATGACCTGGCCACGGTGCTCGGTCTCGACGAGAGCCATCACATCACCTCATCCATGTAAGATCATATCTCGTCCTGGGCGGTATCGGGCACGATTGTAGCACAAATATGCGTCTTGAAATATGGGTAGGCACTGCTATTTGGGCAGGGAAGACAAAACCCGAATTCGAAGGAGATAGGACGTTCTCAAAGCGGGCAATTCGTGCTACTATGCAGAAAAATCTCACAAACAGCGGAGCGCATCATGAGCGAGAAGCAAGCCGGCCCCCAACGATCGATTACACCCCGCGAAGGTTGGCGCAACATCTTCATGTCCGAAGACCAAGGCGACGCGCCGATGAGTCAGGGACTGTTGTACGAAGCCAGTTACCACGACCGCCCCATTCTTCGCCTGATATACAACCCGGCACATTACGCCTCAACTGGCCGATCGGTCATCACCGTCCGTTGCGTTCTGTGCGGTCTGAAATCCCGCGCCTTTGACTCTTTTCAAGATTATCCGATGATCGGCCACGTCGATGTCCACGCCATACGGCGGACGCTTTCGATGAGCACAGAGCGCATCCGCAATCATTTAGCCGCCCAACATGACGAGGAGCTAGGCGGTGTGGATGATGAGGACTTGTTCAACTCTATGCTGGACTGCTGCCATCTCTAATGGAGCACGTCAGTCCTTCTCTCGGAGATTCTTATGGAACTACCCAACTGCCCGCCAGGCCCGTTGCAGGGCATTCGCGTCATTGATCTTACCACGGTCATGTTTGGCCCCTATTGCACCCAGATCATGGGAGAAATGGGGGCGGATGTGATCAAGGTCGAATCGCCGGAAGGGGATATTGGCCGCCAGACCGGCGCCAGCCGATCGAAGGGCATGTCGGTGGCCCATCTCATGAAAGGCCGCAACAAGCGCAGTCTCGTGCTCGATCTGAAGCAGCCCGCCGGGCTGGAGGCGTTGCAGCGCCTGACGCAAAGCGCCGATGTCTTCGTGCACAACATGCGTCCGCAGGCCACGCGCAAGCTCGGGATCGGCTATGATGCGGTTGCCGCCTGGAAACCCGATATCATCTATGCCGCGGCCACGGGCTTTGGCGAATCGGGGCCGTACGCCGAGCGCCCGGCCTACGATGATTTGATCCAAGGCATGGCCGGCGTGGCGGCGCTCTATGGCATGGCGGCTGGCGAGCCGCGCTACGCGCCGACGGTCATGGCGGACAAAACGAGCGGATTGTTTCTGCTCTATACGATTACGATGGCGCTCTTTCACCGGGAGCGTACCGGGGAAGGCCAGAAGGTCCAGGTGCCGATGTTCGAATGCATGGTCTCGTTTCTCATGAATGAGCACTTGCAAGCCCGCACGTTCGAGCCTCCCCAAGGTGCGGCGGGCTATCAACGCCTGCTGACCCCGCACCGCCGGCCATACGCCACGGCCGATGGGTACCTCTGTGTCATGCCGTACAACAATCGCCATTGGCAACGCTTCTTCGCGCTCATTGGCCGTCCTGACCTGGCCGCCGATGAGCGCTTTTCACAGCAGTCGGCGCGTTCGAAAAACATCGACGCACTGTATGCCATTGTGGCCGAGAGCATGCGGGCGCATTCCACTGCAGAATGGCTGGACCTTCTGAATGAGGCCGATATTCCCTGTGGTCCGATGAATGCCCCGGACGATTTGTTCCACGACCCGCATCTACAGGCGGTGGGGATGTTTCCCGAGATCGAACACCCGTCGGAGGGTAAGATGCGCCATATTAAGGTGCCGGTGACGTTTGCCAAAACCCCGGGTGGCCTGCGGCGTCACGCCGACCGGTTAGGCGGCAGTAGCGCCGCCGTGTTGCGCGAACTCGGTTACTCGGAGGAGCAGATCGCCGACCTCGAAAAGAGCGGCGTCACCTTGACCTGAGTCTCTGGCCCTCGCCACGGGAACAGGACAAATGCGGAATGCGGAATGCGGAATGCGGAATGCGAATGTGCAAAAGTCCGCATTCCGCATTCCGCATTCAAAACTTCTGTCTAGGTACATAGAGGGAATGTCATATGCCCAATCGGATACGTGCGGTCAAACTTGGAGAGTCCTCTGACCCTGCCGTCAACGCGATCCTCGAATTTTCGCAAGGTGGCTTTGGAGACACCTCGATGTTTGGCCTCCTGGCCCGTCGGCCGGAATTGCTCAAACGCATCGCCGCCGTCTTTGAATACCTCTTCGGTGGGGCGGGAGGGATCGTCGAACCCTACCTGCTGGAGCTCATGCGCATTCGCACCGGACATCTGAACGCCTGCACCTATTGAGCCACCGTGCGACTCGCTCCGTTGAGCGAGCAGGTGCAGCCGAAAGAAGCCGCCATTGGCGTGCAAGATATCAGCCAGATGACCAAACCGGAGGCGATTGCCGCGCTCGCCCACAAAATCGATACCCAGAACTTGACACCGCGAGAGGCGGCCGCGATTGGCTTGATCGATCGCATGGTGACCGATCCCCATACCGTGAATGATGCGTTTTTTGCTGAGCTGCAACAACATTTTTCGGAGGATGAACTCATCGAGCTGGTGTTTTCCGGCGCCCTGTTTCTCTGGGGAAATCACTTCAATATTACGATGCGCGTGGATACGGATGAAGAGAGCGCTTATCCCCATAACCTGTCCTATGCCGAGACGCCGGGAGATTAAGGCGCATGGGACGGCCGGGGACCTTAGGCGCTAGGTTAAGGCTGGTTCTCCTTTCACATCTCCCTTTGCGAAAGGGGGAAACCGCGAGACGAGGGGAGGAGTGGGGATGCAATTCTTTCACGTCTTGTCAGCGGTCATCGCGGTGCTGCAGCGCGAGGGTCGCGTGACGTACTGGGCCCTGAAGCAGGAGTTTGGCTTTGATGATGCCTTCCTCGAGGGCCTGCGGGAAGAGCTCATTTTCGCCAAAGGTGTGGCTCAGGACGAAGTCGGCAAAGTCTTGGTCTGGACCGGTACGGCGGCTCGGCCGGCGCCGCATCCACCGCCGGCGGAGCTAACCCTCCCGCCACTCGCGCTTGCCAACGACAGGTCTCCTAACGGGCTTGATACGCACGGGCCGCACATGCCCCCGCCATTGGCGCGGCCGCCGCAGCAGGCCCTCCCGCCCACCGCTGCGCCACTTGACCCTGAGCCCAGTCCGGCGCCGGTCCGCAGTGGACCCGAGGCGGAACGCCGCCAGCTGACCGTGATGTTCTGTGACCTAGTGGGCTCGACCGATCTCTCCGGACGTCTCGATCCCGAAGACTTGCGCGAGGTGGTGCGCGCCTACTAGGAGACAGCCGCCGCGGTCATTCAACGTTATGAAGGTCACATCGCACAGTATCTCGGCGACGGGCTTCTCGTGTATTTTGGCTTCCCCGTGGCTCACGAGGACGATGCGCAGCGTGCCGTGCACAGTGGATTAGGCATTGTGGACGCCATCGCGGGCTTGAATAGCCGTCTGGAAGCGGATTATCGCGTGCAACTGGCGGTGCGGCTCGGCATTCACACCGGTCCGGTCGTCGTGGGGGAGATGGGCGGTGGGGACCGGCATGAGCAGTTAGCGCTGGGCGAGACGCCCAACATCGCGGCGCGTCTCGAAGGTCTGGCCCAACCCAACACCGTGGTGCTCAGCAGCATGACGGCACGCTTGCTGCAAAACGCCTTTGTCCTCGAAACCCTCGGTCCTCACGCGCTTAAGGGCGTGGCCGAACCGATGGTGCTGAGCCGGGTGCTCGGGACGCTCGACGGCAACCCCGATGATAGGGATGCGATGGCTTCGGAGGCGGCCACGCTGCTGTTGGGGCGGGATGAAGAAATCGGAATTTTGAGACGCCGCTGGAAACAGAGTCAAGAAGGGCTTGGCCAAGTGGTCCTCATCGGCGGTGAAGGGGGCATCGGCAAATCCGTTTTGGTCGAGACCGTTCGCCAGGAGGCGCGCCGCGAGAACGCGCCCCGTATCACCTTTCAATGTGCGCAGTATTACCAAAACAGTGCTTTTCATCCCATCATTCGCCATCTCGAACGGTTATTCGGTTTCGACCGCCATGACGATGCTGAAACGCGGATCGCCAAACTTGAAACGTTGCTTCGACATGACCGCCACCTCCCTGAGGACACCGTGCCGCTTCTGGCCGATCTGCTCTCCATTCCGCTGCCCGAGGGACGGTTTCCGGCCTTGGATCTCTCTCCGCAACAACAAAAACAGGCAACCCACGATGCCCTCGCAGCCTGGATGCTGGCAGAGGCCGAACGACAGCCCTTGCTGCTGGTGTGGGAGGACCTGCACTGGGCTGACCCCTCAACGCTGGAACAGATCGCGTTGATGATTGACCAGACGCCTACCGCTGCGATCTTGCAAGTCTTCACCTATCGTCCGGAGTTCACCCCGCCCTGGGCCTTGCGTTCGCACATGACGCCGCTGATGCTGAACCATTTGGAGCAGCCACAGGTGGAAGCGCTGGTGAACCATCTGGCTGGCGGCAAGCGCCTGCCAGCAGAGGTGGTACAGCATATCGTTACAAAGACCGATGGCGTGCCATTGTACGTCGAAGAGCTGACCAAGACACTGATGGAATCCGTGTTCCTCCTGGAAGAAGCCGACCAATACGTGCTGACTCAGCCCCTCTCGGCCATGGCGATCCCGGAGACCTTGCAGGATTCTCTGATGGCGCGACTCGACCGCTTACCCACAGTACGCGATGTGGCCCAGCTTGCAGCCGTGCTCGGGCGGGAGTTTGCGTACGACATCCTGCAGGCGCTCATGGAGGTCGAGGACCAGACCCTGCAAGACCGCCTCGGCCAGTTGGTGCACCACGACCTGTTCTATCAGCGGGGCCGCCCGCCGCACGCCCGCTACACGTTTAAGCACGCCCTGGTGCGAGACGCGGCCTATCAGTCGTTATTGCGCCGCACCCGGCAGGATTATCATGCACAGATCGCGCAGCTGCTCGAAGCGCATTTTCCTGAAGTCGCGGAGACCGAACCTGAAGTGGTGGCGCATCACTATACCGAAGCGGGACGTGCCGAACAGGCGTTGAACTACTGGGAGCAAGCGGGGCAGCGGGCTCGGCAGAGGTCGGCCCACGCCGAAGCCATCGCGCATTTGCGCCTGGGGCTCGACGTCCTTGCCAGCCTGCCGCAGACGCCTGAGCGTACGCACCGGGAGCTGACCCTGTCCATTGCCTTGGGCACCTCCTTATTGGCCACCAAAGGGTTTGCCTCCCCGGAAGCGGAAGCGGTCTACACACGGGCGCGCGCGCTGTCTCATCAGGTAGAGGACGCCGATCTGATTCTGCCCGTGCTCTATGGCTTTGGGACGTATTATTTCGTCCGTGGCGACCTGCCGCAGGCGCAGGAGCTGAGTGAGGCGTTCTTGCGCCAGTGTCAATCCGATCAGAATACCGCAGCCTTGCTGGTGGCGCACTGGGCCGTGGGTATGGCCCAATTGTTTCGGGGCGACCTGACGCCAGCACGTGAGCACTTTGTCCACATTGCCGCCACATATGAACCTCAACAGCACCGGCATCTCGCCTTTGTGTATGGGCAGGATCCGGGCATGTCCGGCCTCTCGTTTTTGGCCTGGACCCTGTGGCTGTTGGGCTATCCGGAACAAGCCATGCAGCAAAGCCAGGCCGCCTTGGCGCTCGACCAGGCGGTGGCGCATCCTCATAGTTCATGCCTATACCTTGGTCCTCGCCGCCCTCTGCCGGCAAAGCAGCCGCGATGTCGAGGGCGCCCAAGCTTTGGCCGAACGCGCCGTTGCGCTCGCAACGGAGCAGGGCTTTGCGCTTTGGGCTGCGGCGGGCACGATCGTGAGCGGATGGGCGTTGGCCATGCAGGGGCGGCACGATGAGGGGATCGCGCAGATTCAGCACGGATTGGCGCGTTGGCGCGCTACGGGCGCGGGGCTGAACCAGACCCATTGGCTGGCCATGCTGGCGGAGGCCCATGGGCAGGCGGCGCAATACGAGGCGGCGTTTGCCGCGCTGCATGAGGCGCCCGGCCTTGTCGACAGCCTGGATGAACATGACTGGGAGGCCGAACTCTATCGGCTCCAGGGGGAACTATTGCGGAATGCGGAATGCGGAATGCGGAATGCGGAATGGCGAATGGAGAATGCGGAATGGACGCCGGAGGCGTGTTTTCGACATGCTCTGGAGGTGGCGCGCCAGCAGCAGGCGAAGTCGTTGGAGTTGCGGGCGGCGCTGAGCTTGAGCCGGTTGTGGCAGCAGGAGGGCCGGGGGGAGGAAGCTCGGGAACGCCTGGAAGCGGTCTGCGATTGGTTTACCGAGGGGGGGGCACGGCGGATTTGCAAGCCGCAAAGGCGCTGCTGCAGGAGCTGTCCTGATGGGGCTAGGCGACATGCACACGAACTTCTTTGTCCAGTCTATCGGCCAAAGCCTCGCGCGCCGTTTCCAAATCATACCGTGCTTGGAGATTCATCCAGAATTGCGCCTCCATCCCAAAAAAGCGTCCTAATCGTAAGGCGGTATCCGCCGTCACGCCCCGCTTGCCATGGACGATCTCATTAATACGACGCGGCGGTACCCCAATCGCTTGGGCCACATGATATTGGCTAATCTTCATAGGCTTGAGAAACTCCTCAAGGAGGATCTCGCCAGGGTGAATGGGCGGGAAGTCACGCTGTGTCATCGTCTCACCTCAGTGATAGTCAACCATTTCCACGTCAAACGCATCGCCGTCACGCCACACAAAGCATGCGCGCCACTGATCGTTCACACGGATGCCGTGCTGACCTTGTCGGTCATGGGTCAACGCTGCGAGCCGGTTACCAGGCGGCACGCGCAAGGTATCCAAGACCGTGGCGGCGTTGATTTGCTCCAGCTTGCGCGCGGCTGCACGTTGAATATTCTGCGGGAATCGGCGAGAAAATTGTCCGCGAAAAATCTTCTCGGTTTCTTTGCACTTGAACGATTTGATCATATGCTAAGCCTAACGCTTCTCGTTAATAACGTCAAGCGTTAGGGGGGACTCCGTTTCTCCCCCACGTCTCTTCCGTCGCATGTTGAATTGTGCTACAACGGAAGCTATAGAGGTCTACCGATAGCTTTGTTGTCGTAAGGTCGCCATATGGGTATCGAGTTCGCGTTTCTGATCTACCTCACCTTGTTTCGTCTCGCGATCATTGCGGCTGTCGTCATCAGTATTGTGCTCGGTTATCAACTTTTCTGTCGGGGTGTGTGGCCGCGCCATGGCGGCCAGCACGGGACTGACGTGACCGTAGAGGTCGCCGAGTCGCGCTTCACCCTCAAAAATGCTGCTCCGGGCACGTGTTTTGCGTTGTTTGGCGTGATCATTGTCAGCATCATGTTAGCTCAGGGTGGTCCCAAGCTGGTGCTGGAGACGTTGCAAGAAGGCGGTCTGGTGCAGCGCAAGACGATGCTCCGGGGCAATGGCTAGGCCACGCAGCCATTACCCGTGCCAAACGCTGAGGAAGCCGTTACGGTATCTGCTCTCACGCAAAAGGGCAATGCCGATACCGATGCGGGCAAAATCGACGAAGGGATCGAGACGTTGCGCCGGGCCGTAGCGTTGTCAGCCGTGCCCATGAACGCTCTGGCTTGGCTCTATCAGGAGCGCAAGCAATATAACGAGGCGCTGCCGCTGGCCCGTCTGGCGGTGTGTTGACAACCTGACGAGGCGCTTTTCCTGGAGACCTTGGCGGTGATTTTGTGCAAAACCGGAGAGCGCTCAGAGGCGCTCTCGGTCATGAAAAAGGCCGCGCAAAAGAATCCCGGCGAATTTCAGACCCATCTGCGGCAATTGCAAGAGGGCTCCTGTCCATGAGCCATGATATTGGGCCAGGCGGTTGTGGCGGTGCATCGTAAGACGCTCACGTTTGTCCTACTCTGTGTATTTGTGCTTCTGTCGATGGTAGCTTATGCCAAAACAATCGTCGTCTCCGTCCCGAGCTTAAATGTTCGTGCGGGTCCGGGCCGGACCTACCGGGTGGTGTGCAGTTCAAAACCCGGCGTTATCTGACCTCCGGAGGTAAGGAGTACGTACCGGATGGCAGGCCGGGGCGCCACAGGCCGTTTGCACGCGGGTTGCTCGAAGGGCTACGCAACTGCGGCGGTTTATCGCTTACCGACGGAAGCGGAGTGGGAATATGCGGCTCGCGCCGGCAGTAAGACCATCTATAGTTTTGGAGATTCACCGCAGCAGCTTGGCCAATATGCCTGGTACGATCAAAATTCCAATAATAAAACCCATCCAGTTGGCCGACGCGAACCGAACAACTGGGGCCTATACGACATGCATGGTAATGTCTGGGAGTGGGTGCGAGACTGCTGACATGGCAACTATGAGGGCGCACCGCAGGATAGGAGTGCCTGGACAACCAGTGATTGCTCTGCTCGGGTTGTTCGCGGCGGGTCGTTCGTCGATTCGCCCGGGTTCCTGCGCTCCGCGTTCCGGTTCGCCGTCCTACCCGAGGACGCGGGCACGTACCTCGGGTTCTGTTGTGTTCGCGTCCTGCCCCAGCCTTGACTCAGACTCAACGTGTCCAATCAAGCACGATGAGCCCTGAGACACGGCTAAAGTGGGCACTGTTCCGTGAAACAACGGCCAGCCCATGAGCCAAGGCAACGCCAGCAATCATGGTGTCCACTTCACCAATTGGCTCTCCTCTAGCACGAAGCTCCGCCCAGATCTCGGCTGACTTTCTCGCGGCCATTTCATCAAACGGCACAGTGCGATGCAAACGGCATAACTGCTCAAACTCTACAAGCTGCCGGGTGGCCCTCGCTGCTATTAAACCTCGCATGACTTCGTAGCGGGTGAGTTCAGAAAAAACCAGTTGGCCATATTGACGCATGTATGCTGCAGTATGGGCGGTCACCCGTGGGTGAGATCGACGGTAGAGCGACAGTATATCTGTGTCCAGGAGGGACTCCGGCATCTTACTGGAAACGGTCAAAGAAATGCTCCTGATCAAATGCTGCTTCTTCAATGAGCATGAGTTGTTCTTCTGTTAGGCCCTCAAAGCTTTCCCGCGCCAGTCGCTCCGACTCTGCGATCCGCTCTTCAATCGTTTCTTCCGTTGCAATGATGAGTTGTACCCGTTCATGCTCCGCTAGACCGCTCACCGGTTCTAATGGCTTAAAGTGCCCGCCTTCATACACTGCTAGGATGGTTTTCTGCATGGCCATGTGGTTATTCCTCCGCTGCAAAGGATCAATTGAGTTTGACCCCATTGATTTGCACTTATCTATCTTCGGTCACAATTTCAAACCATAATGCTGTATTCTTTCGATCTTGCAAAAATCGGACTGTGATTTCATGCGAACGTTCAATCATATCTTCAAAATCAATACTATGCTCCTGAAAAGGTTGTATCTGTTCTCATAAAATCTTAAAACCTTCAACTCCGAGAATGTGAATTCCTTATTCCTTACAAGCATTCACAAACTGTATGGCATCATCAGGCTGAAGCAAAAAAACACCACTTCTGATGAGTAGAGTTGTTCCTCAATAGCATAAGATCAGGTTCCCTAGCCCAGCCCAGATGCCCACCGAATCATCCTCAAAGTGATCTTTGCGGTTGCGGAAACGCTGCACCAAAATGTTGAAACGCTTCATACCGCCGATGGCATGTTCGATCAAGATGCGAACTTGACTCACGGCATAATTCGCCGCCTGCTGCTCCGCCGTCAATTCTGGAGTCGGATTCGTCTTGCTCTTCCGGGGTTTCTTGTGTGGAATCTCAAGCATTTCGCCTTTGTAGTCCGACTGAATCCCCTGATAACCCAGGTGCACCCAAACTTCTACGTCACTAAACCGGTCTAAGTCCGGTGGGAACTCTTGTTTTAACATGCTGTAATCATGGTTGTGACCACTAAACGTACGGCCCAGAAAGACGATCCATTTATCCGGCATCGACATCACTGTATTTTTCAGCGTATGGCTTTTTTTTACCACTATAGTGTTCACGTTGGGTCGTCTCATCTTGTGACCGGCGATAGCTTCTTTCAGTCGCATCAATAATCAGTTGATCCACACCTGACAACGCCTCCCTCAACGACTCTGGGGTCTTCAACTCTCGATAAGGCATGAGGTCTAACTGCACTAACGTGTCATACAGGATGGGAGAGAGCTTATGGAGATTTTCATTCGCTTTCGAACGTACCATACCAAATTGTGCACCAAGAACATCAAACGTCGGATACGTCTTGTAATAATATAGAACGAACAGGAGTTTGTCTGACAGAGTGGGTAATTTGCCTTTGATACCTGCACCCGGCTTTCGGCTGCGTTTGCCAGCTTGGACACCCTCCTCATAGCGTTTTTGCTGAGCCTGTTGATAGACGTGGCTGAAGGCGGGCAGCAAGAAGTCAAATTGCGTCTGAGACACACCGGTTAAGGCTTTCATCTGCCGATCATCTCGGATAACCAATGACCTGGCTGGGCTCCCTCCATCGTTTGGGGGAGGATAGCCTACCTCATTAACTATTGGGGAACAACCCTATTGCGTACTTTTCAAAGCTTTTTTCAATTTCAGTTAACTTCACGAGATACTCTCTTACGGCATATAGGGATTGACAATCGTACCATCCGGTACCCGGTCGGTCCGTTCCGCATACAACGCCTCACGTGTCCACTTGCGGTGGCCCTGACGGCTAGAGACAGTTTGGGCTCGTTTCTGCATAAAAGCGAGTTCGTCTTCCCATGCACGCTCATCCACCGAGATGGCGACAGCCTGCCGCCCCATGTCAGCGAGACAGCGCCGGATGAGTTCCGCTTTACTGATGCCAAGTTCTCGAGCGCGTTGTTTGATCAGCGCATCTTGATCCGGATCGATATAGATTTGCTTGCGAATCATACGACTCATCGAGATTGTCCTCTGTTCGCTAGAGAATGTACATCAAATTATACATGACCTTAAAGAATTCAAACTTGGCAGTGCCCGCCGAATCACTGTAGACTCTCAGTGTATATGTTCAATCAGCCGCCGACATCGTAAAGGGCACACACATGGCGGAGGACACACCCACACAGAAGCCAGTCATCGAGACATGCTGGACACCGCATCTCATCAAACGCCTGCGGGGTAAGCGCACGCAGGCAGCGTTTGGCGCCCTCTTAGGCGCGCCGAAAAATACGATCTGGCGCTAGGAGGCGGGGCAAAGCTGCCCGGACGCCAGCTACGCTGCGCGTCTCACGGAACTGGCGAAGCGTGAGCGCTTTTTGCACGACTGGAAATTGGCGGGCTCGATGACGCTGAACGGTGACCTGGAGAGCGTCAAGGCGGATATCGCGTTTCTATTCCGAACATCTCTCGAACACACGTCTCGGCAACTTGCGGAGTAAATCGTGACTGTGTACGTCACGTGTGCCGTTATCGTTTGCCGATCAGCTTCCGTGACACCTCCCGCTTGAACAACCTCTGGGCATTGCGGTAAGCAATCATTTCGGCAACACGGCGTGGAAATTGGCTCAACCAGCGGCGATTCATCGCAATCAACGCCTCATAGTGCTCCCACTGGCTATTCACCCAGGTATCTGAGCCCACTAGAAACCGGCCCGGGTGCCGCATGATCAGGGCGCGCCAACGCGGATCGATCGCGCCGTTGCCGAGAATGTCGCGTTCGCGATAGGACGTGTCGGCATAGAGGGTGGCGTACCGGTCCAGCATGGGGCCGATCACCTCTGGCGGCTCGGACATGCCCGCATGCGCCCAGATGATGGTGAGGGTCGGTTCGAATTCGTAGAAGAGATGCACTGGGGCGGCGGTCGCGTGTAAATGGATCAGGATCTGGCGCTCTGCAGCCAGTTTGGCCACCTGCTGGAGAAAAGGTCGATCCTGCGGATCAAGGGTATGCAGGTGAAATTCGCCGATGCCTTGATGCGGGTATTGCTGCAGGCGTTTTTCTAGATACGCCAGCATCCCTGGCGCCTTCGTCCAGTTGGACGAGCCGGCGTTGCCGTGATAGGGGCGCAGTTCGGGGACAATGCGTGCCGGGGCACGCTCCCACAACCGAATCGTGCCCTCATCCGGGCTTGAGGACACCAGGGCCATGGCCACCCCCGAGGTATCCATCAATTCGAGCACCGTACCGACGGGGAAGGGCTGCCATGCCGGTTCTTTGTAATGCATATGGGCATCGAAAATGGGTAGGGTGTCAATCGCCTCGCCAATCGCGGCAGGCCGTTCGTCCGCTTGCAGCAATGGCGGCGGCAAGATCATCGTCCAAACGCTTAGACCCAGCGCCAGCGACGCCAGCCATGTGGTGATGGAAATCGCTTTCATCGTCGTCCGTCCCCCCATTGACACGATCCGAAAAACCATTGTCTAACGCCGATGAATCGGCATTGTAAACGCAGTTTTTTCTTGCGTCCACCGGTTCTCCTCAGCGGCTTTACAAAACTTTACATGCCCGACAAACCCGCGCAACAAAGTACGCCTATGATGGTGTCTATCGCGATTAGGTAATCCCATCACAAGAAAGGAGTATGCGATGACAAAGCCAGATACAGGACGAGAGCAGCCCGAGCCGAACGCGAGACCGCGTCGGCGATTCCTGACCGGGGTGTTGACCGGTGGCCTGCTGGGAAGCCTCTTGGTAGGCGGTGTCGGCATGTATTCCTATGCGAACCAAAATCCCGGTTGGTGGAGCCGAGCCGGGCGTGGCATGTGTGGGCTGCATCGTCACGGTCCACATGGGCTGGCGGCGGCTGGCGAGCGGGCCGAGCATGCTGCTGACTGGATGTTGCGTCACATCGACGCCAGCGAGGCGCAACGCGATCAGGTGAAGGCGCTGGTCCGCGATGCCATGGCAGACCTGGGACAGTTGAAGGAGCAACACGCGCAGAATCGTCAAGCCTTTCTGGACGCCCTGGCGCAGCCCAACATCGATCGTGATGCGCTTGGCGACCTGCGGCGAGCGGAATTGGAACTTGCCGAAACAGCCTCCGGCCAGCTCGTCGACGTGATTGCCGACGTTGCCGACATCCTTACACCCGAGCAGCGGACGCAGCTGATCGACTACGTGGAACGGTTTCATCACTAAGCGCACCGCAATCTGCTACAATAGCCCCGAGTTTACCCGCGTGCCCCCGGGGCTGCATAGAGGATGAGGAGATGGCTGAGCGCGTCCTGATGATCGAAGACGACGAGAGTCTGTCCGCCATGGTCAGCGAGTATCTCCGTGCGCTTGGCATCACCGTGACCGCCCAGGCCACCGCGGCGGCTGGCCTCCGCCTCCTACGACAGGGTGACTTTGATGCGCTCATCCTCGATGTCATGCTGCCGGATATCGACGGCTTCGACGTGTGTCGCCAAGTACGTGCTTCGTCTGACATTCCCATTCTGATGTTGACGGCTCGGGGCGATGAGATGGATCGCATCGTCGGGCTCGAACTTGGCGCCGATGATTACCTGCCCAAACCCTTTAATCCACGTGAGCTGCTCGCCCGCCTGCGGGCGATTCTGCGCCGCAGCGGTCTGTCGCGAGCCCAGCGCACGGCGAGCCTGCGTTTCGGGCGTCTGGAGATCGATCGCGATGCCCGAGTCGTCCGCATCGACGGGACCGAACGGCCCATGACCGGATATCAGTTCGAGCTCTTGTGCGCGCTCGCGGCCAACGCCGGCCGCGTCATGTCGCGCGACGCGCTCATGGACCACGTCCGCGGTGAGGAACTCGACGCCTTCGATCGCAGCATCGATGTCCATATCTCGCGCCTTCGCGCCGCCATTGAGGACGACCCGCGCCATCCCCATCGCATCATCACCGTACGCGGCGCTGGCTACGTCTTTGCGAAGCAGCAAGATCATGATGGGCGGGCATGATGCGCCGGCTCTATCTGCACATCTACCTCACGCTGGTCGGTATCCTGCTGCTCTTTAGCTTCCTCGTCTCTATGGTCTGGGTCCTGACACCCTCAGATCCTGAACGCCATCAGATGCTCGATGGTGTGGGAATCGTCCTCCACGACCTCCTCCCCACGGCCGACCGGCCCGTGGCCGACTTGCAGGCGGCTATCGAGCGTCTGGCGGCGCTGTTTGTCCTGGATATCGCCGTCTACGACACGCATGGCGCCCGCCTCGCCGCTGTCGGTAAGGCGCCACCTGCTCCCGCACGCAAGCGGCTACGCAGTGGGCGGCTGCGCACGCATGGGCCCGGACCCACATTCGCCTTTCGGCTCCCCGATGCCCGTTGGGTCGTGCTGCGCAGGCGCCATCGTCCCGCGAATATTCGTTGGCTCATGGGGCTTGGCCTGCTCGCCATCGCCGTTGCCCTTGGGGCCTATCCGGTGGTGCGCCGTCTCACCCGCCGTCTCGAACGCCTGCAAACCCAGGTCGATGCCCTCGGCGCCGGAGAGCTCACGGCGCGCGTGGAGGTCAAAGGCCGTGACGAAGTCGCGAGTCTGGCGCGCAGCTTCAATCATGCCGCAGACCGCATCGAACGGCTCGTCACCGCGCAACGGTCAATGCTGATCGGCGCCTCGCATGAGTTGCGCACGCCGCTGACGCGCATCCGCATGGCCATTGAGCTTCTCGCCAGTGAGAATCGGCCGGAGCTGCGCGAGCGCCTGTCGCAGGATATCGCCGACCTGGATGCGCTGATTGATGAACTCCTGCTCGCCAGCCGTCTGGATGTGCTCGACCACCTGGAGCGCACGGAGGACGTCGATCTCCTCGCCCTGCTGGCGGAGGAGGGCGCCCGCACGGCGGCTGAAATCAGCGGTGAACCCGTGTGCATCCGGGGCGATCCCCGCATGTTGCGACGTCTCGTGCGCAATCTCCTGGAGAATGCTAACCGCTATGCGGAAGGCTCGCGGGTAGAGGCGTCTGTGATGCCCCTCAACGCCACTGGCGCCCGGCTCTGCGTGGCCGATCGTGGGCCGGGGGTTCCGGCATCGGAGCGCGAGCGCATCTTCGAGCCTTTTTATCGTCCTGAACGGATGCGAGAACGGGGTGATGGGGGTGTGGGCCTCGGCCTTGCCTTGGTGCGCCAGATCGCCCGCCACCACGGCGGCGATGTCCGTTGTGTGCCGCGTGAAGGCGGTGGCACCTGTTTTGAGGTTGAGCTGCACGACGCGTCAGGGGCTTGATCAGGCGCTTGAGAGGAGAACGCTCTCCGTTCTCCAATGCGCTTACCCTGATCTTCTTGACGCTATGATTGATATCTACCCACTGAAGCCGTATCATACAGGCTTGGCAATGGCAGTGTTACCACGTATCACGTGAGCCAAAAAGGACGATCCTGATGCCATCCCCTTTCCCTGGCATGGATCCTTATCTGGAAGACCGAGAACATTCGCGCAGCTTTCATCATCTGCTGGCCGACGAGATCATGTCGCAGCTCAATGGTCTCCTGAGCGAGCGCTATTATGCTGATGTTGAGGTGCGGACGACATTGGAAGACGTGAGCATTTCGACCGAGCAGGCCATTTTCCCGGATACGGGTGTCGTCGAAGTTGCACCCTATATGGTCATATGGTCAGTGTTGCCACGGCGACCGCGGTGCCGGCCGCGCCGATTCAGCGCGTGGCCATGCCGATGGAGCCGATGCGGTTGCGATCTGTACGTCTCTACACCACAGATACCCGAAAGCTGGTGACTTCGATTGAGATTTTATCGCCGGTCAATAAACGCGGTGAAGGGCTCGAAGTGTACCGGCTGAAGCGCGATCGTATTCTGCGTTCGGATGTCCATTTGATTGAAATCGATCTGCTACGGGGCCACCGGCGACCGGGCTGGGAAGTGAACGATCCACCTATCGATACGGATTACATCTTGCTCGTGAACCGTACCCAAGTCGATCATGACCGAATTTCCGAGATTTGGCCGGTCGCGCTGAACCAACCGCTGCCTCCCTTGCCTGTCCCCTTACTCGATCCTGATCCGGATGTCGTGCTTGAACTGGGCACGGCGATGTCGAGCCTCTATGAACGCGGCGCCTATGCGCGCCGTATTGACTACACAAGATCTGTCCCGCCGCCAGCCTTACGTCCTGACATGGCAACGTGGTTCAGGGATCTGTATAAGAAAAGCTGATTCACCCCACCACTTCTATCGCTCGACGGACGATAAGGCCGGCAATCCTATCGCCTGACACAAAATACCCAAAATTTTGTTCACATCTTTCACGACGTAATAGTCACTCAAATCAATAGACGTAACAGCCCCCACGAGTTTCAGGAACTTCCAAATTTCGCCCGTTGTGACCGCGCCATAAATCGTTTTAATGTCATTGCCTTCCTGTTGATTGAACATCTGTGCCGCGAACATTTCGGCGACACATTGTCCTAACCCCCCTTTGATATTTTCGTTTTTCGCTTCCACGATCATGACCACCGGAGCATTGACAAGCAATTGTTCTTTCGAGCGGCTGAGAATGTAGTCACAGTAACCCGTGAGGCCTCGCTCCGCATCCACATTGAATTCACTACCTGAAAACAGACTGATCTGCGACTGCGCTTGCCGTCGGATTTCCAGGAGAACGGGAGCGATGATCATTTCAGAGCGGGCTTTTTCGGTATGGATGGCGATCGCCAGTTGTACCGTTTCGGCAAGGGCAGTCGAAAGCGTTGCGCTAGGTTGAACGGGCGCGACATCCACGAACAAGTCCGGCTGTTCGTCCAGCTGTAAGCCAAAATCTTGCCGGACTTTTTTGAGGTCGAAGTCACTGTACGCCATGACTCAGTCCTTCTGCTCGGGGTTTGGGGTTGGGGGGTGGGCACCTCCAGGATGTTCGTATCTGCCTGAGCCATGAATGGTTGTCGGATGCCACTATTTTCGCTGTTTCACGGGCCGCCGTCTAGAGCTATTTCGCAGCTCGCTTAGCGGGGGCGGTTGACGAACCAAGACCGTTCAACGGTTGCGTCTTTGGCTCTCTCTCTTTATCCGAACGCCTGTGTTGCCGGGCTCATCCGACGCCTGATGATCGAACCGTGATGAAACTCTGCCGTTCTTTCCCCTTGAGGGGCTTAGTCTCAGTCGAGACGGTGGCATGCCGCCATCGAGACCTCTGGCGTAACGCATTCAATCCCGTAGTGCCGCTAACAATCTCTGATATTAATAAGTGCAGTATAATTTATAGTGAAATAGAAATAGCTTGACGAAAAACCTTCTATGCATATATTATTTATTCAGTATTTAATATATGTGAACTTTCTCATATTCTGGGCCAGAGCAAAATAAGCTCAGCGCTACTACGCTGGGTGATAAGCCTAAAATCCAGACGGCATTGCCCGGACATGGACGAGAGCCGTTTTGAATGGTGCACGCCTCGATGTCCCGAACACGCATTTTGTATACGGAGCCCGAATATTGACCTAAACGCGGGAAGCGCGCCAAACGCTGGCGGATCATCTCTGCAATGAGCTCCCGGCCGTTTTCCAGCACCGTTGGCGAAAGGCAGCCACGAGATGAAGTTGAGGGATATTGCAGAGATCCAGAGCGGTTATCAGCACCGGGACAAGGCCCATCCTATCAGCATGGACTCGACCGGTACACACCGGATCATTCAGATTAAGGACCTGGACCCGGAGGAACAATTTAAGGACGAGGTCATCGAGCATGGCGGCATTGTTCCTTATGTGTGGGCCGGGGATCTGAACCGGGTGACCCCCTCGGGAGACGCCAGGCGTTACCTGGTTAGTCGGGGTGATGTGCTATTTCTCTCGCGTGGACAACGTCCCTGTGCCGTACCGATTTTGGCATCACTAAAAGACACGGTTGCGTCCTACTACTTCTATATCCTACGTCCCGATGCTGCACGCGTCAGTTCTGAATACCTGGCCTGGTTCATCAACCAGTCCACTGCGCAAGCGTTTCTAGAGCGCCTGCAGCGGGGATCGCATATCCAGATCATACCAAAATCCGCTTTTGAGGAACTCGAGGTGATCGTGCCGCCCCTGGTCACACAATGCGCCATTGCCAAGCTAGAGCGCTTGCGACAGAAGGAAGAACACATCATGAGCCGCTTGGTCCAGGCGCGCAGGCGGCTGGTCAATGGCCTGGCGCTTCGCGCTGCACAGGAACATCATGCCACCGAATAGGAGCCTATAGATATGGCAGACCGTGTGTCACAAACGGAGATTAACGATATGGCCTGGCGGGCATGCGACACGTTTCGAGGCACCCTCGACCCGGCGCAATATAAAGACTACATCCTCGTGATGCTCTATATCAAATATATGAGCGATCTGTGGAAGGACAAACGGGAGCAGTATGAAGCGCGTTATCAAGGTGAGCAGCAGCGTATCGAGCGCGCCCTGGCACGTGAGCGCTTCGTCGTACCGCCGCAGGCCGATTTCGATTACCTCTATGCGAAAAGACGTGAGGCCAACATTGGGGAATTGATCAACATCGCGCTCGAGAACATTGAAGACGCCAACAAGACCAAGCTGGAAAACGTCTTTCGCAACATCGACTTCAACAGTGAGCCGTATTTGGGCCAGACGCGGGAACGGAATCGCCGGCTAGTGAGCCTGCTGGAAGACTTTGCCAATCCCAAACTGGATCTGCGGCCCTCCAGAATCGGCCACCAAGATATCATCGGCAACACTTATGAATATCTGATCAGTCATTTCGCCAGCGATGCCGGCAAGAAGGGTGGCGAGTTCTATACCCCGCCGGAGGTCGCCACCCTCCTGGCCCGCTTACTTGCCCCCCAGCCCGGTGACCGTATTGGTGATCCGGCGTGCGGTTCGGGCTCACTGCTCATCCGCGTCGCCCGGCAAGTCGGTGACAAGAACTTTGCCCTTTTTGGCCAGGAGTCCAACGGCTCTACGTGGGCGCTATGCCGGATGAATATGTTTCTACATGAAATGGACCATGCCCGCATCGAGTGGTGCAACACCATCACCAATCCACGCCTGGTGGAAGGCGACAGCCTGATGAAATTCAATATCGTGGTCGCCAATCCGCCATTTTCCCTCGACAAATGGGGCGCAGATGAAGCCGCCAACGACCGCTTCAACCGTTTCTGGCGCGGCATTCCGCCCAAGAGCAAGGGGGATTATGCCTTCATCAGTCATATGATCGAAATCGCCCTGGCCGATGAGGGCCGCGTGGGTGTGATCGTCCCACATGGGGTACTCTTCCGTGGTGGAGCCGAGGGTAAGATTCGTCAGAAGCTGATCGAGGAGAACTTGCTCAAGGCGGTCGTCGGTCTGCCTGCCAATCTGTTTTTCGGCACAGGTATCCCGGCGGCAATCCTCGTCTTTGATAAAGCTAAAAACACCGACGACGTGCTTTTCGTCGATGCGAGTCGTGAGTATCTGGACGGCAAAAATCAAAACAGGCTCCGGGATCAGGATATTGAGAAAATCGTCGCGGCGTACCAACGCTTTCAGTCGGAGGATAAATACGCCTACCGAGCGACATTCGACGAGATCGAGGAGAATGATTTTAACCTCAACATCCCGCGTTATGTGGATACCTTTGAGGAAGAGGAGGAGGTCGATATTCTAGCAGTGCAGAAGGAGATAGAGGGACTTGAGGCAGAGCTTGTGACGGTTCGGAAGCAGATGAACGAATATCTCAAGGAGCTTGGACTGTGATACCTGAAGGTTGGCAAAGGCTTCCACTTGACCATGTTGCTTTAATTCAGACTGGTTTGGCAAAAAGTCAGAAGAATTTGACAGATCCTGTTGAAGTACCATATTTGCGCGTGGCGAATGTTCAGGATGGATATCTCGATTTAACCAATATTAAATTGATTAAAGTAGAAAAAAACAAAATTCATAGATACATGTTATATCGTGGTGATGTATTACTTACTGAGGGTGGTGATTTTGATAAATTAGGACGTGTAGCCGTTTGGGAAGAAGAAGTAGAACCTTGTTTACATCAAAATCATGTCTTTGTTGTCCGTCCTCAACCAGTGTCCTATTGTCTTATTTCCTTTCTTTACAAGCAGAGAGCCCATATGGGAAAGCATACTTTCTGAAATGCTCTAAACAAACCATGAATTTAGCGAGTATAAATTCATCACAGTTAAAAGAGTTTCCTGTTTTACTCCCACCAATTTTAGAACAAAAGAAAATTGTTGAAATTCTTTCGACGTGGAGCAACGCAATCGCTCAAACAGAGAAGCTGATCGAGGCCAAGCGGAAGCTGAAGAAGGGTCTTATGCATCAGCTCCTCACTGGCAAGCGACGATTTCCAAAGTTTAATAAATCACGGAAAAAAGTACGGCTGGAAGATGTATGCAAAATTGCTTACGGCAAGTCGTAGAAGAGTGTCGTATCTGAGAACGGCTCGTACCCAATATGGGGTACAAGAGGCATTGTAGGTTATGCAAAAGAGTATCTTTACGATAAGCCATCTGTAATATTAGGACGAAAGGGCACAATCGATCGTCCTATGATGTCTACTAAGCCGTTTTGGGCGATTGACACAACTTTTTATACCGAGATAAAAGACGGTATTGATCCATACTGGCTTTATCAGCGACTTCTTTTTATTCCCTGGCGTAAATTCAATGAAACTTCAGGAGTTCCTAGTTTATCGCGAGAAACCGTTTACAAGATTCGGATCGACATACCTGATACGGAGGAGCAGATAAATATTGCTGCTATACTAAGTAAAGTGGACCGACAGATCGAGTCGCTAGACTGTTTGTTAAACAACTTTGAGGAACAAAAACGTAGCTTGATGCAGAAACTTCTGACAGGCCAAATTCGGATCAAAGCAACCGAGGAGATGGTGAGTTCGTGACTACAACTCGATGAATCTGCGCCACGGCTACCTGCTCTTTGCGATCAGAACGCCTGAGGAGATTATAAGTTATGAAGAAGAATAAAAAATCCTTTGATGCCGTACACATGATGCGGCGGATCCGAGACAGCCTGAGTGAGCAGTGCAAAGATATGACCTTTGAAGAACAAAAGCAGTACATGAGGGAGCGCCTCAGTAACAAGCCGACGGAGGCGCAGCCTAGGTCGAGCTATGAACGAGCATAAAGACACCCCACGCACCAGCATTTCCAAGGCCCGGAGTCTGGAAGAGATCGCTGATTTCTGGGATACCCATAGCTTGGATGACTATTGGGACCAAACTCACGAGGCGACATTCGAAGTCCGGGCACAACGTCGACGGCGAATTACGCTTGACCCCGATGTGTATGCCCAGGTTGAGGCCCAGGCCCATACACGGGGTGTTTTGCCGGAAACTTTGGTCAACCTGTGGCTGATGGAGCGTCTCAAAGAGCGCGAGAAAGCCTAACAACAGGATGACTTTGGCTGGTATTCCGATACGCTCCATAGCAGCAGGTTATCCACGGCAGGGCACATGGAGAGAATAACGAATGCTTCCCGGTAAGATGGGCCATACCTTGCAGGCGTGGCCAGCCTTATCACACTTGGTATACGTTCCCCATATAGAAGAAGAATATGCGCGTCTGGTAGCACTACTGGACAGCCTTATTGATGAAGTCGGGGAGGATGAAACGCATCCCCTTGCATCGCTCATGGAAATTGTGGGCGTCCTTATTGAGCGTTACGAAAAGGAACATGTTTCTGAGCATACCCGTGAATAGCGGGCCTGTTTCCCTGCTGATATCCGGACTGTCCTCTAGCGCAGGTCAAACGTCGCGCCTAAAAGTCGTCTTGAGAGGTAACAACTATGCACCCAACCCCATCTTTCAAAGAAGACCACATCTCGCAGATGCCGGCGCTACAGCTCTTGCAGAATCTCGGTTACACCTACCTGACGCCGGAGGAGGCACTGGTATTGCGTGGTGGGCGCAAACGCGTCGTGCTTCTCGAGGGCATCCTGGCCGAACAGCTCCGCAAAATCAATCGCATCCGCTTCAAGGGCAAGGCATACCCATTTAGTGAAGGCAATATCCTCTCTGCTATCGAGACGCTCAAAGACTTCGTCTATGACGGCCTGGTACGCACCAACGAGAAAATCTACGATCTGCTGTGCCTGGGCCGCAGCCTGCAGCAGGCCATCGACGGCGACACCCGGAGCTTTCCGCTGCATTATATCGACTGGACCAACTGGCGGAACAATGCCTTTCACGTCACCGAGGAGTTCAGCGTCGAGCGTACCGGCAGTCATGAAACCCGGCGGCCGGATATGGTGCTGTTTGTCAACGGCATTCCACTTGCCGTGATCGAATGCAAGCGGCCGGACATCAAGGAGCCTATCGCAGAGGCCATCAGCCAGCATCTGCGCAACCAACGAGAAGACGAGATTCCCAAGCTGTTCCTGTACACGCAGTTGCTCCTGGCCATCTCGAAAAATGAGGCGAAGTACGCTACAGTAGGCACACCGGCAAAATTCTGGCTGGTGTGGAAAGAACGGGGTGATCAACGGTCGATTGAGGATGACATTGGACGGTATGTCAATGTTGAACTGACTGAAGAGCAAGTCAACACCCTCTACGGCTATTGCGACTGGTGGGCCGGGGAAGGCGCCGAGTCATATGCCGTGCTGAAGCGCCAGATCACCGAACAGGACCGGGCGCTGTACAGCCTGTGCCGCCCGGCGCGCTTGCTGGAGCTCATGTACCGCTACACGCTCTTTGACGCGGGTGAGAAGAAGGTGGCCCGGTATCAGCAGTACATTTGCGTACGCAAGATTCTCGACCGCATCCGTGAGGTGCAAAAAGGCGGTACACGGCAAGGCGGTGTGGTCTGGCATACCCAGGGGAGCGGCAAGGGTCTAACCATGGTGATGCTGGCCACGGGGATTGCCCTGGAGAAGGGGCTGGACAACTTCAAGATCGTTCTGGTCACCGACCGCGTGGACCTCGATGACCAGATTTACAAGACCTTCGGTCATTGCGGCGCGGAACCGCTGCAGGCCAGAACCGGCAAGCACTTGTCGCAGCTTGTTGCCAGCCACAAAGAGCGCATCATCACCACAGTGATCGATAAATTCGAAGCGGCAGTAGGCAACAATGCCGTGCGCAATGACAATCCCAACATTTTTGTCCTGGTGGATGAAGGCCACCGGGGGCAGTATGGCGAGTTGCATGCCAGGATGCGTAAGGTGTTGCCGAACGCCTGTTTCATCGGTTTCACCGGCACGCCAGTCATGAAAAAGGAAAAGAACACGCTTGAACGCTTTGGCGGACTCATCGACACCTACACCATCAGTCAGGCGGTCAAAGACCAAGCCGTGGTGCCGCTGTTGTACGAGGGGCGGCACGTCGACCAGAAGGTGGACAGCGAGTCGATTGATACCTGGTTCGATCGCATTACCGCGAACCTGTCAACAGAGCAACGGGCCGACCTCAAGAAAAAATTCACCACGACGGATCAGCTCAACAAGGCCCAGCAGAAAGTCATGCGGATTGCCTGGGACATCAGTGAGCACTATCGCGACAACTGGCAGGGAACGCCCTACAAGGCTCAATTGGTGGCCCAGGACAAGTCCACGGCGCTGCTATACAAGCACTACCTGGACGAGTTCGGCATGGTCAACTCGGAGGTCCTCATCTCACCCCCGGATGACCAGCAGGGCAACGAAGGCGTCGAGGGCGATAATCCACAGGCGGTGCAAGCGTTTTGGAAGCGGATGATGGCCCGCTTTGGCAGCGAAAAAGAATACAAACGACAACTGATCAATGCGTTCAAGCAGGCGGACGAGCCCGAAATCATCATTGTGGTTGACATGCTGCTCACCGGGTTTGATGCGCCGCGTAATACGGTTTTGTATCTCACCCGAATGCTCCAAGGACACACCTTGCTACAGGCTATCGCGCGTGTAAACCGCCTCTATGATGGGAAGGATTTCGGTTACATCATCGACTATCGCGGGGTGCTGCAGAATCTCGACGCGGCGCTGGACATCTACGGCACGCTGTCCGAGTTCGACCCCGAAGGGCTCGACGACCTCTGTGCCACGCTGACTGACGTGAGCCACGAAACCAACAAGCTGCCTCAGCGCCATTCGGATCTGTGGGAGCTATTCAAGGGCGTGCAGAACAAGCGTGACGCGGAGGACTATGAGCGGCTCCTGGCCGATGAGGCCCTACGGACCAGGTTCAAGGAGCGGTTGTCGATCTGTGCTCGTACGCTAGCGATTGCGCTTGCATCGGTGCGATTTCTTGAAGAGACGCCGGGAGACAAGATCGACAAGTATAAACAGGACTTGAAGTTTTTCATGCGGCTGCATGTCGCCGTGCGCAGGCGCTATGCCGAGGCCGTCGATTTCAAGGAATACGAAGGAAAAATCAAGAAGCTCCTTGACACCCACGTTGGCACCGGAGAGGTCGAAAAGATTACCGATCTGGTCAACATTTTCGATGCCGAGGCCTTTGCCAGCGAAGTCGAAAAGCTCGGAAATACGGCCTCCAAGGCCGATACCATCGCCCACCGTACGAAGAGGACCATTGAGGAACGGATGGAGGAGGATCCGGCCTTTTACCGGAAGTTTTCCGAGCTGTTAGCGCAGGCCATTGCCGCGTTCCGCCAGCAGCGTCTTTCGGACGCAGAATATTTGGGCAAGGTGACGGACATCGCCGAGAAAGTGAAGAATCGAACCGGCGACGATATCCCCCCCATCCTCGCCCATCACGACGTGGCGAAGGCGTTCTACGGCGTGCTGCTTGGGATATTCAGCCAATATGTCGAGAACGATTTTAATCCTAGAGACACCGGGGCGCATGCCGCCTTGCACATCGACGACATCGTCCAGGATCATAAAATCGTGAACTGGATCCACAATACCGACGTCCAGAACCAGATGAAGGGAGCGATTGAGGACTATCTCTTTGAACTCCAGGAGGAATATGGCTTTGCACTGGACTTTGGGGACATTGACCATATCCTCGAACTGTGTCTGGACATCGCACGGGTAAGGTATCCGGTATGATCAAGACCGCAAGTCCCAACCGGACATATGTGATCCGGTTCGGAGGAGAAACCATCCCGTTTGAAGTGGAAATGCGTCAACGCCGGCGGCTTTCCATCAGTGTACATCCTGACCGCCGTGTGACCGTACTTGCCCCTGTCGACTGCTGCCTTGAAGACGTGTTGGCACGCGTGCAGAAACGCGCGGCGTGGATCGCCAAACAACGCGCTTACTTTGAGCAATTTCACCCTCTGCCTCACAAGAAGCAATACATCAGTGGCGAAACCCATCTCTATCTGGGTCGTCAATACCGGCTAAAAATCCAGAGTTCTGCAGCGGAGTCGGTGAAGCTAAAAGGCAGTTACCTTCATGTTGCCACGGCAAACCGTGATGATGCGGTACAAGTGGAACGGCTTCTTGACGATTGGTACAGAACGCACGCCAAAGATATTTTCCAAACCCGTCTCCTGCAGTGTCTTGACAAGGCCCCGTCGTTACGCAAGCCGCCTCCAGCTATTCGCATCCGACGTATGTCCATCGTATAGGAAAGTGCATTTTCCCGATCCCAGAAGTCCCCATTTCTCAAGGATGAACGAGCCAAGTGAGGGTTCC
>CBCXVS010000078.1:0-25794 GCA_965178525.1 uncultured bacterium
AAGGTCAATTCGTTCCAGGCTTTTGAGTTTTTATTTCAACAAGTTGTCGCCGAATCACGGGAGGAACTTCGGTCTAGCGTGTTGTTCGGCTCTTGCGAATCCGGCACTCGCCACTCGATATGGGTATCGGTCACCGCAACCTGCCAGTCGTTGGAGGGCTCGTCGTCGAGGTCATGAAAGCTGGTACGATCGACACGTACTCCGCTACCGAGCGGCAAGCGAAACGCCTGGCCACGGCGGTCGTAGTCGTGGTTCATCAGCGCATAGTTGAATCGGACGCGGTTGTCGCCAAGGTCCGAGGTTCGCACCGCTAACTGCAGATGGCCATCGGGGTGAGGGGAACCGTCGAGGTTGGCAAGCATCTGATTCATAGCATCGGGCTCCGTGGCCTGCGGGTCGACCCATGCGTCAACTGGTGAGCTGTTGACCGGATCGGTGAGGAACGAAAAAGTCCAGACATCACCTGCCAAGATGGGGTCGATCTGCCGCCAGCCCATTGTGTTGAAGATATTGATATCGTCGCGTACCACATACCAAGCCTGAAAGTAGTACGCCGCTTCCGGCTCCGTGAGATCGCTCTCGTTCACGATCAAACCATGGGAGAAATCGTCCTCATCCTCCCCTCTATGCTCCGGAAAGCAATCGCCGTCAGTATCGAAATGGCTCGGGGTGTTGGCCTCGGGCTCGTCGCAATGAGCCCAGATTCCGGTCTGGGCGGTGATCTCTTCGCGCGGTCCCAACGAGCTGGTATTGCTGTTGGTGCTTTTGCCGTAGACGTCCTCGCACCCAAGGCCAAGGATATGAGAATCGGCACCGCAGCCGGTGCAGTTGGAATTGATGGTCAGGAAGGCGTGCTTGACCTGACTCACCCCGAGCTGTCGCATGCCCTCTTCCTCCGTGACGCGGTAAACGGCCCACACCAGAAAGGGATGCTGATCGTTGTCGTAAGGCGGGAAGAAGCCGCTGAACTGCGTGTACCAAGGCACATCTGCGGTGCCTACATTCTTCAGGCTTGCTGAAGGCGTCATCACCACCTGCCCACCGAAGCGCGCCTGCTGGCCGACCGAGTTCAGGCCAAGCAAAAGCACATCGACGTCGCCCTCCCAATTGGGCGGGCAGACATTCCCGACTACCGCCCCCTCGGGCACATCGACCGCAGCGGTCAGCGTCAACATCCCAACCGCCACCCCGGTGAGATCGGATCGTCCCAGCCGCTTGGCCAGGGCCGGAGCAATGCGTAGATCGACGTTGAAAATCTGCAGACTGCCGCTTTCGGCGTCCAATGCGTCATGCAAGTGATCGCCTCGCAGGACCACCTTCACCATTGGCGTCTAAGAGTTCCAGGGAACGGGTCATGCCCTCGGGCCGTAGCTCGAAGCGGAGCAGTGAGATGACACCGTTGGAGAAGCGCAGCTCAACCCCCCCGTGATGCCGGACACTGCCGCCGAGGAAATGATCGAAGCGCCCCTGGGGCGCCACGAATTGCAGGCGCCCGGCAGCTCGGGAAGCGAACGCTGGCGCATTGCCACCCGTGACGGACAAGGGATGCTGGCCGATAGCCAGAGCAGTTGGCACCCGTTGTGCAATCCTTAAGCCGAGGTCGAGGAGCAGCGGTTCGTTAAACGACATCGTGGTGACGATGTTTCGCGCTGTCCAGATCGATTCCGATTCGGAATCGGCTGTGATGGCGCTTCCGTATAGCCAAGTGGCAGCCAATAAGACGAGGAGCATAAGGACCGTGCGCGGCCATTTGAGAAGAGCGGTGATTCGATGCATGATGTTCTCCAGGGATGGGCCCTGAGCAGGGAGCAATATGGGATCGATAAGAAGAGAAATGATGTCTCTCAGGGCAGGCAAGACAATTTTGACCAAATAACAGATATCGCCCGGCGCTTGCCTCGAGTGAATCTGTCGCTTGCTACTCGACTTGCTCGTCGAAATGAACACATTGCCAGGTATGGAAAACGGTCACGACCTGCACGCCTAGGCGTGCAGGTCGTGACCATGTGCTGATAGGGTATTTACTTCTCTTCAGGGATGTTGAAGCCCCCCACCATATCGTCGTTAACCGCGCCCACGATGCTCAGTTCACCCCTAAGCGCATTGAGCCGTTGCAGCCTCAGCGTGTAATCGCCCCGTCCGGAGAGGGCGGTCCCACTGAAGGTCGACACCACAGCGATGTAATACCCGGTATCGGCTGCGGTAAAGGTGAGTCGGGAATTGAGGCCAGGACCGCCATCATCATCAAACAGGGCGATCGCGGCGTTAGGCCCCACCACCCTGATCGTGGTATCGAAATCACTGGAATTCACATCCAATCGCACTCGATCTCCGAAATCAAGGCGAAATACATAGGTATCAGGATAAACTTGAGTACCAAAAAGCAGCGTTTCTTCTATTGTAAATGGACCCGTAAAGTTAATATTCTTTTGGGTATATCCATTATTAACCCACGCAATACTGAGAACTGCCACGAATGCAATAGCCATCAAGGTTTTTGAACCCTTCAACATAATTCTAGCTCCTGTATAGGGTGTTGATCTAACGTTGACAGGTAACTACAACACGCTGTCATTATTGTCGAATTTTCGTCTATCTTCCCTCCTCTTGTTTGAGTTTATAATATGCTTTCATGATCACTAGATGGTTATACGACCCTCATCTCGAAAGCAACAACGCACGATATCGCTCCCCTACCCATATTCTCATAGCTTATATCATGCTTAGTAGAAGCTCCATCTTTTGGTAAGAGTATAACAGAATCGAAGATTAGAAACATGGGGATTGCGTGGGGATTGCGTGGGGATTGCGTGAAAATCGTATTCAGGTGTCCCTGCGGTTACATGCCACAACGCTCACCCAGAAGGAACCAACCTGCGGGCGCTGCCCATGTATCGCCCCGCCTACAGAGGTCTCCTCGATGCCACGTAGACGGCCCTGGTCATGCGGTCCTCTCTTGACAAGAGCCAGATCGCATTCTATCGTATCTGGCCCTCACACCAACCTGCGTACTCATCTGTACATTATGGTCAAAACGTCTATCATATACGCGCAGAACCTCGGCAGAAGCAACGCACAGCAGCGAGACGTGGACATCTGTGGCAGTGTGTGGAAAAGGGGGACTTCCATGCGGCTCCTGGTCGTGGAAGACAAGCAGAAAGTGGCCAACTTCGTCAAACAAGGGCTGACTGAGGAAGGCTACGCCGTTGATGTCGCCATGGATGGCGAAACGGGCCTGGACATGGCGCTCGACCGCGTCCATGACCTGGTCATTCTCGACATTTCATTGCCGAAAAAGGATGGGCTGAGCCTTCTCCAGGAAATGCGGGATGCCAGAGTATCTGCACCGGTTCTGCTCCTCACCGTGCGTGCCAATATCGAAGACAAAGTGTTGGGCTTGGACGCTGGCGCCGATGATTATCTCACCAAACCGTTTGCCTTCCAGGAATTGGTGGCGCGCGTTCGGGCGCTGCTGCGGCGGCGCACCGATGCTGAGCCGCCGGTGTTACAGGTGGGCGACCTAACGCTCGATCCCGCCCGGCGGACGGTCATACGCCGTGACGAGAAGATTGACCTCACGCCACGCGAGTTCGCTTTGCTCGACTATTTCATGCGCAACCCTGAACGTGTCCTGACCCGTACCATGATTGCCGAACACGTCTGGGATTACAACTTTGATACGTCGACCAACGTCATCGACGTCTACGTAAACTATCTGCGGAAAAAACTCGATGCGGATCGGGAATCGAAGCTGATTCAGACGGTCCGTGGCGTCGGCTACGTGATGAAAGTGCCTTAGAAGAGCTATTAGCTGTCAGCTGTCAGCTGTCAGCCGAAAAAGAAGAGTAAGATCTTTTCTTCCATCGTTTTTTAGCTGATAGCTGACAGCTGATAGCTAATAGCTTTCTTTTTGACGTGATGCGGTATGAAGCCATGCGCATACGCTCCTTGCGAGCCCGGCTGACGCTCTGGTATACAGGACTCCTCACCGTGACGTTGTTGCTATTGGGCGCGGTAGCATATGGGCTCATGGTCAACAGCCTAGCGCGAGATGTGGATACGAACCTACGGCGGATCGCCCAGGTATTGAGTGTCCAAGCCCGCCGTGAGGCGTCCTCGCTTTTTCCTGCTACGGTCGACGAGGTGTTTCGGCGTTTCTTCGGGGTCTCCCCACTGGACCGGTACTTTCAGATGCTTGATCTGCGTGGACGCCGTGATCCCCGCCTACCACACTCCCGGGCGCAATCCTTACCGCTCAGTCCGCTGGCTCGGGCCAACGCCGCCCGAGGTCTCCCAACATTCGAAACCGTCGAGGGCCTGGGCGAATACCCCGTCCGCGTGCTAACCACACCGGTGATCAAGGCTGACCGTGTCATCAATCTGGTGCAGGTGGGCCTCTCGCTACAGAACGCCTACGAAACGCGCCGGCACTTTGTGCGCATGATGGCGCTCGTTCTGCCCATTGCCCTGCTCTTGGCGGGCAGCGGCGGCTGGCTCTTGGCGCATCGCGCCCTGGCGCGAGTGGCACAGATGACGTCCGCAGCCCAACGGATTGGCGCCGAACACTTGGCCGAACGCCTGACCGAGACCGGCGCCGGCGATGAGCTGGATCGGCTGGCCACCACGCTCAATGCCATGTTGACCCGTCTGGACGATGCGTTTCGGCAGATCCGGCAATTTAGCGCCGATGCGTCGCATGAATTGCAAACGCCCTTGACCATTTTGAAAGGGGAACTCGAAGTCGCGCTGCGCGCACCGCGCAGCCCGGATGCGTATCAGCAGATCTTGCAGAGCGCGCTGGAAGAAATTGATCGCATTGCGGCGCTCGTCGATGGCCTCATGCTGTTGGCGCGGGCCGATGCCGGCGTTCTGCGCATGGACCGCCAACCCGTCGAGCTGCATCAGCTCGTGCACGAGGTCTACGGGCAGACCCAGGTCCTGGCCGATGCCAAGCAACTGACCTTCCAGCTTGGGCCCGTTGAGCCGGCGATCATCCAGGGGGATGACGAGCGCCTCAGGCGTCTCCTGCTGAATCTCGCCGATAATGCCATCAAGTACACCCCGGCCGGCGGACACGTCACGCTTTCGCTACAACACCGTGGCGAATGGGCGACCTTACGCGTTGCCGACACCGGCAGCGGACTTTCCTCAGAAGAGCAGGTGCGCATTTTCCAGCGTTTCTACCGCTCGGATGAAGCTCGCACGCAGGGCGCCGAAGGCTCCGGTCTCGGCCTCTGCATCGCCCGTTCGATCGCCGAAGCCCATGGCGGCGCTATCCAGCTCGACAGTGTTCTCGGTCAAGGTAGCACGTTTACGGTCTGTCTGCCCTTGTCTCCATCGCCGTCTCGGTGGCGCTAACGCCAAGCGGAGAGACGGGTCACCAAACAGCATCCAGATACGCTGGACGTCGCGGTCTGTCACCGTGGATTTCGCTCGTTGGAATCAGGCTTTCTTTCTGTGTCCTGTAGGCTGTGTGGCATCCGTTACCTGTGGGTCCAACGGATGGCATACTGCACGAGTTCCGTGGCGCTGTCCAGGGAGAGTTTCTGCATCAGACGGGCACGATAGGTATCGATCGTTTTGACACTCAGATGGAGCATGTCGGCAATTTGTCGTGAGGTTTTGCCTTGGCCCAGCAGGTGCAACACCTCGATTTCCCGATTGCTGAGGTGCGATAGGGGGTCGTCATCGCTACGCCCACTGGTCCCCACCGCTTTATGTAGAATTCTTGCGACGACTTGCTCGCTGACATAAATCTCGCCTTGAAGTATCCGACGCAGAGCGAGCAGCAAGGTGTCCGTTGGCTCCTGCTTCAAGATGTAGCCCCGAGCCCCGGCTTCCAGGACGCGTTCGGCAAAAAACTGTTCATGATACGTCGACACCACTAAGACGCGGAGGTTAGGGGCCTGGTGTTGCAGGCGATTCAGCAGGTTCATCAAGCCGTTCCAGGGCTGTTCCAGCGCCAGAATCATCCCATCGGGATGCAAGCTCGCGACGGCTTCGAGAGCTTGCTGCGCATCGGTCGCTTCGCCACAGGTGATGAGGTCGGGTTCGCGATCGAGCAGATGCGTCAGGCCGTGACGCTCTACCGGATAATTATCCACCACGAGCACCCGCGACCGGAGCATGGTCTCGGCGGCAGAGGCGTCCGGCGTGGGTTGCCGCAGCTGTTCCTGCGTGTCGATCCAGCCTTTGAGGGCCTCGTACGTTTGATACAGCACCGACATCGCGGCAGCCTGCCCCGTTTGCTCCTGAAACACCATGACGGCGCCGGTCAGCGTGTCGGTTGGGGGCGGCACTATCGGCAATCGGCACCCGCGTGCCATCTCGCTTGAGCAGCGATAAGCGTGTTGACAGGCCTATGACCCGGTTGTCGTGCATCGCCTGCATCGCCGGATGCATGGCGGCCATGTATCCGGCGTCATCGACGATGGGGAAAAACTCGGTCAGGTTGCGCCCGATGGCCTCATCGCGGCTCCAGCCCGTCAGGGTTTCGGCAACGGGATTGAGTAACGTGACATAGCCGTCGGCGTCGTAGATGAGCACGGCATCGCCAATCGCCTCAATGGCATCGAGCAGTTTGAGTTCGGACGTGTAGCGTTGCGCCTCGACCCTGTACTTGTGACATGCCACTTCTATAGCCGCCACCAACTGGCGTTTGTTAAACGGTTTGAGGAGGTAGCCAAAGGGCTCGGTACGCTTGGCGCGTTGGATCACGGGCAGATCGTCGTAGGACGTCAAATACAGGATGATCACACGGAACTGCTCCTGCAACCGCATTGCCGTTTCGATCCCATCGATGTTGCCCTCGAGCACAATGTCCATCAGCACAATATCGGGTCGGGTTCGCGTGGCTGCTTGCAAGGCTTCAGCACCGGAGGCGACGACAGCGGTCACGATATAGCCAGCCTGCTCCAGGCTGCTCCGCATATCTTCCGCAACTATCACTTCGTCTTCGACCACCAAGACCTTGATAGCAGGCATGCGTTCCGCTCCTTTATAAGCATCGCGTAGGAGTTGCTAAGGAAGCCCTTAGGTTCATGCTCGTGGGATCGGTGGGGATACGTTGCGCCCATCTCTAAAGATTCGGGTGTACCCTATTTATCGTTCCTTATCTCTGGCATTTACCAGACTTTCTTTAATGGCCAAGCACTCTCACCTACCACTATATGTTATCAGCAAATAGTCATTGTATGGTTGAAATGATACTTCGATCTTCATAGTCGAGCGTCTCTTATCGAATTTGTTTATTCAACATACTCTTATTTTACTAATGGATAGGTGTTGGTTTATTTTATAATGGACAGGTGCGAGGATGCTGTATAGTATACGCTGTTAATAGTTCACTTTCAACCAAAATGACTTCTGGGGGCAAACAGAATCGCTTGAACCTCACGGCCATTGTCGCGCTCCTTTGTAGTGCACCGTCACTGATGGGGGGAGATCATACACCAAATGTCATCGAATGAAACTCGCGGCATGCTCTTCGCCCCCATACGGCAACGAAAGACAAACCCCGCTGTCGGGTTCTTGTCTGACCCCAAAAACAGGCGGACAACTGATGTCAGAAGAGATGAGGAAAGATACAATGATTCTTGGGCTTTAGACCGGAAATCGACAACCAAATGTCAACCGTTATTGACATCTTCACGGAAGGATAGCGCCATGGAAGCCAATGCAGCCCATCCACCGCCACGTGAGGAGGCGCGCTATCGGACCTTAGTTGAAGGCTCCATTCAGGGTATTCTCATTCATCGGGCCTTTCGCCCCCTCTTTGTCAACCAGGCTCTGGCCACGATGTTTGGCTACGAACATCCGAACGACGTGCTACAATTGGAGTCTATCCGACTGCTCATCGCCCCTGAGATTCAGACCCCGCACCAGCTTCGTGCTCACGCGAGGATGCAGGGCATGCCTGCATTTACCCAGTATGAATTTCAAGGCGTCGCCCGCGATGAATCGCGGCGCTGGTTTGACAATATCGTCACGGTTGTGGAGTGGGAGAGAACCCCCGCCATTCAGGTCACCCTCGTCGATATCACCACGCGCAAGGAGCTCGAAGCGGCACAGCACCGCTTGGAGACACATCTGCGTCAGATGCATAAATTGACGACCCTGGGAATCTTTGCGGGTGGGTTGGCTCATGATTTCAACAATTTTCTTGGCGCCATGATGGGGCATCTGGAGTTCTTAAGCCTGATCACCCCTCCAGGGTCTGAAGGAAGGCTTCATGTGCATGAAGCTCTTGAGGCCGGGAAGCATGCGAAGGAACTCGTCCAACGCCTTGCGGCCTGGAGTCAGCACTTTCAGAATATACGAAGTCCGCTTGATCTGCTGCCGCTGATTGAAAAAGTCCGGACGTTGTTACAACCCGCCTGGCCGGCCACAGTGACGTTTCATCAGACTGTCGAGCAGCAAGTGTATCCCGTCTTGGCCAACGTTGTGCATATGCAGCAAATGCTCATGAACCTGTACACCAACGCCGTGGAAGCCATGGGGCCGCGCGGGGGGGAGCTTGAGGTGCGCTTAGCAGCTATCGAACACGATGGCCGCGATCGGACCATTCCGCCGGAGTTGGCGCTGGGAGCGTACGTGCGCCTGTGTGTGCGCGACACGGGTCCTGGGATGGCGCCACCTATCCGCGACCGTATCTTTGAACCGTTCTTTACGACCAAAAGCGAGCAGGGCGGAACCGGTCTCGGCTTGGTACTGGTACAGAGCATTGTCTCCTATTATGGCGGTACGATCACCGTGGAGAGTACCCCAAAGCAGGGTACAGCTTTCACGTTGTATCTCCCGCACGCTTCGGGTTCGCCCGAGACCAGCGCGGCGCCTGGGTCCGCGCTGGCAGGAAACGCGGTGTCTGCCCCGCCTGGAATGGCGTCGGGTCCGCACCCGTTCCATTGCCCGTCAACGCCGCCCATCCTCACTTCGATGTCAGCGTCCAAATCGGATCCCAATCACCATCCGTTATGCTAAACGCCTCGTGACACCGCTTGACATAGGCTTGCGATACCGGATCATCTCGCAGTTGCTCAAAAAGCTGGAGGGCTTCGCGCAGCTTGCCTTGTTTGTAGAGGCACAACGCCGCCTCATACTGATCGAGGTAACCAGGACGGTTTTTCCCGTCTTGATTTTTGAAATCGAGGAGTTCATAGACGGTCACCGGCGTTTGCCGTCCCACGACCCGGATCGTGGCGATCTCGCGACCTATAAATTTTTTCTTGGCCTGCTCCCATGTGTCTTCAGCGACCATGAGGTAGGTACCAAATTCCTTGTTGGCGCCTTCCAGGCGTGCCGCCAGGTTGGCGTTGTCCCCGGTCATGGTGTAGTCGAAAGGCTGCTTGGATCCCAGGTTGCCGACGATTACCTCGCCCGAATTGATGCCGATGCGCATATACAACTGTTTATTGCCCAGCCCGTAGCTTTTCGAAAGGTTTTGACGGCGTTCGGCAAGTTTGCGTTGACAACGGAGCGCCGCCCGGCAGGCGCGCACCGCATGATCCGGCTGGTCAACCGGGGCATTCCAGAAAGCCAGGATCGCATCGCCCTCATATTTGTCGAGAGTGCCGAGTTCGTCGAGGATAATCTCGGTCATGTCCGACAGATATTCATTCATCAAATCGATCAGCTTTTCGGGGTCCTTGATATCCTCGGAGATACTAGAAAAGCCTTGCAGATCCGTGAACATCATGGACAGTTCTCGCTTGATCCCACCCAACTTGGCCCGCGATGGCTCGTTGAGCAGTTGTTGAATGACCTCCGGGCTGAGATAGTGTTCGAAGAGCCCCTTGATGCGGGCGCGCTCCCGTCCTTCTGTCGCGTAGTCGACAATGACTCCGATGGTGAGAGCCACCACGATAGCCAGCTGTAAGACGACCATTGGCAGCCAATATCCCCGCTCATAGGCCAGAAACGCGCCTAGACCGGGTAAGGGTAGGAAGAGGGCAAAGGCGAGAACCGTATACCCAACATTCCCACCGAACCTGACTGCCAAAGCCGCCAATACGCTCAGCGCCAGGGTGAACGCGAAGACCGCCGGAGGCGGAACGTCGCGCAAGACATCGGTGCTCAGCAGATTGTCCAGCAGAGTGGCGTGGATCATGGCGCCGGGCGCAACCGCACTCAACGGTGTGGGACGCAAATCGAGCAGACCCGGGGCGCTCAGGCCTAATAAGACATAGGCATCCTTGAATACCGCGGGATCAATCGCCGGGTCAACGCCACCGCGAAGGCTCATTTCGGCCTGGAGGATCTCCTTGACATTATACGTCTCGTAGACCGCCGTGGCGCCACGATAGTTCAGAATCACCTGCGCGTGCGGATCGATCGGCACAGGATGGTGATCGATATATAACCAACTATCCTGTACACGCAGGGAGCGGACCGGATGGCCTAGCAGATAGGCGGCCATACCTAGCGAGGGCACCGCATGCCCGTCGAACTGGGTGAACAGGTTCGCCCGGCGCGTGATGGCATCGTGATCGGGCTGGCCCACCACATGGCCCAACCCCGCACTGTTTCCGGCCACCTCGGCCACAGGAAAGGCGGCCCGTGTCATCACCCACGGGGTGTTGGAATGCGCCTGCAGCCAAGATGACAAGCCCTCGACCGGCGCCGGAGGAACGCTCATCCGGTTTGGCCAGGCGGTGGCGCGTCCCGAGTGTCCCGCGCTGAGAAATAGAGTGGAAACGACATTGCCCGCGGCACGCATGGCTTGCCCGAGGATGCGATCGTCAGCCATGCCGTAAATGGAGTCTTCACTGGTGATGACGTCAAAGACGAAGACTTTGGCTCCGCCGCGCCTGGCAAAGTCGATGACGGCTGCATAGGCCTCACGGGGCCAAGGCCAGGACCACTGTTGGGACCGGGCGCCCCAGTCTAGACTGGCCTGATCGAGCAAAATGAGCTTGATGTGCGTCGAGGCCGAAGACGGCTTGGCATAATACCGGACACGCCAGTCCCAGGTGGTACATTCCCACCACCGCTCTAACCATCCATATTGCCAGGCCGCGAGTGCGACCAGAGCCACAAAAAGGCCCGATAGGAGAGCCTGGCGGACTTTGGAAGTCATCGATCATGGTCCTTTCGGAACCTGCCGTCGCGCTAAATGCCGGCCATCATCCGGCGAAATCGCCGGGCCCGCGCCACGGCCGAGGTCTCGGCCTAGCTTCCTATGATCTGCCGAATGTTGTCGATGCGGTTGCCCGGATCGGGATGGGATCGGGCAAACCTCTTCTGCTCCGGCTGCACGCGGCGTTGCATAGCGGTCAAGATACGGACGATCGCGTGCGGATTGTAGCCCACCCGTTTGATGAGCTCAACGGCAGCCCGGTCGGCTGCCGTTTCATAACGCCGCGAGTATCCTTTATTAATGATGGTGCTGGTCACATCTTTGACGGAGCCTTCAAAGGCCTTTGTCAGCTCTGAGAACTGTAGGCCGGGAAGTTTTTCGATTTCTTTTTTGCTCAAATCTGCGGCGATGGCGGCGGCCATCGCCGCGACCCGGCTTTTCTTAATCGCATTGATCCCGTGCCGAGCCTGCACATGGCCGATTTCATGGGCGAGCACAGCCGCCACTTCGTCCTCGCTCTTACATAAACGGAGGAGACCGCGGGAGACAAAGATAAAACCGCTCGGCGCGGCAAAGGCATTGATTTCATCGCTATCGAGCACCAGAAAATGGTAGCCGGTAAAGGTGGCCGGCCGATCTGAGGCCAGAGCCAGCGTTTGGCCAATCAGATTCACATAACGCGTCAGCCGGGGCTTGAAATAAGGCGGGTACTCATGCAGCACGGTCGCCGCGACCGCGCGGCCAATATAGTATTCCTGTTCCGGCGTGAATTCTTGAAAAAGCGCTGCACGCTTTTGGTCGAGGTCTTTGAACATCTCCAGCAATTCCGCGGGATTTTGCTGGACCTGTTGGATCCGCTGTTCAAGCTCGGCACAGCTACTTAAAACGCACAGCATGGCGCTGGTCAAGAGCATGGCCAGGAGTCGTTGCCAGATGCGCATTACACACCTCCTTTGGCCGGTTTAACGCGGCCTCTGCGCAGAAATTGCCTCATCTCAGAGCGAGAGACGGTAATCTTTTCCATACGATCCACCCATGTGAAGTCCACGGTTGGATGGCGAGATTTAAAGGCCACTTCGACTTGTTTGTTAAAGCCTTTGCCCGCCAATGAGATTTCCTCACTCGTGGCGCCCGTGTCTGAGGTGCCATCGTCTTTGCCCGGCGACTTCAGAAACTGTCTCTGGGTTAATGCCGAGGTATACACCCATCCTTGCAGGCCGTCACGATCCGATACGCGCACCCATGGCAAGTCCTGCTGTAACACCTGGACGAGATCGCCATAGGTTAACGTTTTAATGACCCGTGCCAGAAAAGAGGGTTGCGCTCGCATCTGTCCTTTCTGCACTTGCACGCGTTGTGGCTCCGCCGCAGCCCACACGATCAGGCTGGCGAGGAGACAACCCCCGATCATACACAGAACTTTTTTCCAGAGCTGCAGACGCTGCATCAGACCCTCCTTCCCCGAACCGGGTAAGCTGGTATCACCATCGGCCTGGCACGCACAAGAGGCGTGAGTAAAAACAATCGATACCTCACATCTGATGACCGGAATGCGCCGAAACGCCCGGGCATACCTATCAACTGGTCCCATTTTATGAGTGTGCCGCGCAAGTCTCAAGAGATTCTAAAACCTCGAAGTAGATAATGGTTAGTAATGAGTTAGGAGTTGCAGGCTATCCACTATCCACCAACATTAAAAAATTCTCATGTACGGCTCATCTCACTCTAATGTTGCCGGCCTATAGTTATGCCTGTTCGTTACAGCGAAGACGTGCCGCCAATGTCACGGCACCTTGAGCATTCCAGCACAGAACGAAAAGGAGCAGCACCCATGTTGCAACGCATGAAACCCGTTCTACACGGCAAACGCTGGCGCGGCGCAAAGGCCTTGGCCGCTGTCGCCATGTCCTTTTTCCTGGTCGGCCTTATCGTGGCGTCGGAGCTGCAATGGACCAACGCCGCCACCGCCCAAGGCCTTGAGAACGGACCTCAGGCCATAGCGGCTGCGCCGATGCGGCCCGCATCTTTTGCCAGTCTGGCCCAGCAGCTCAGCCCAACTGTGGTCAACATTAAGGTCACCAAGATGCAGCACGTGAGCGGCTGGCAATTCCCGCCGCATCCGCAAGGCCCCTTTGGGGACTTTTTCAAGCGGTTTTTCAAAGACATGCCCCAACGGCCGGACCATTTTTGGCAGCGCGGCTCAGGGTCTGGCGTCATCATCCGGGATGATGGCTACATCGTGACCAACCATCATGTGATCGAAGGGGCTGAAGCCGTGACAGTCACGCTGGCGGACCAAAGCGAATACGAGGCGCAGATCGTGGGCCGCGATCCCAAAACGGACCTCGCGGTCCTACGGATCGAGCCGAAGGCGGCGTTGCCCGTCGCCCACCTGGGCGATTCGGAAAGCCTACACGTCGGTGACTGGGTCCTCGCCATCGGCAATCCGTTTGGCCTGAGCCATACCGTGACATCCGGTATCGTCAGCGCCAAAGGCCGTGTCATCGGCGCGGGTCCGTATGATGATTTTATTCAGACCGATGCCTCTATCAACCCGGGCAATTCCGGCGGACCGCTCTTTAACATGCAGGGAGAAGTGATCGGCATCAACACCGCGATTCTTCCCCACGGACAGGGGATCGGGTTTGCCATTCCGGTGAACACCGCCAAGCCGCTGATCCCGCAATTGGTCAGTAAAGGCGCCGTGACGCGCGGCTATCTCGGCGTCAACATCCAGACCTTGACGCCAGAGCTGGCCACGGCCCTCAAACTGCAGGAGCGCCAGGGCGCCCTCGTCAGTGCTGTCATGCCCCATAGCCCGGCAGACCAGGCCGGCGTACGGCGCGGTGATATCATTCTGCGCTTCAACGGCGAAAGGGTTGAAGACTCGCGTGATTTAGCGGCCATGGCCGCCGCCACCCCGGTCGGTGACGAGGTGAAGGTTCTCGTCCTGCGGGAGGGCGAGCAAAAGACCTTGCCCTTGACGGTTGGCAAGATGCAATCGGCGGCGGATGCGGCTGAAGCATCCAACCGGCCGGCGCAGGGCAAGTGGGGTTTACAGCTTCAGGACATGACGCCGGAGATGGCCCGCCAGCGTGGCTTGGCCACGTCCCAGGGTGTGATGGTCGTGGCCGTGCCGCCTGGCAGTCCAGCCGCCAAAGCCGGTGTCCGCCCGGGGGACATCCTGCAGGAAGTGAATCAGCAGGCCGTGCATTCAATTCAGGACGTCAAGGAGGCGCTGGCCAAGGTCAAGGATGACGACGCGCTCCTGCTTCTGGTCAAACGGAATCAGGGCAGCTTGTTCATCGCCATAGCGAAATAAGTTCCCGAACCGAATTAAATCATCTTTTTCCTCTGGAAAAACGATGTAGCCAATTTTGTCCAGGAACTTAACGACTTCCTCCTCCCTCGACTTTACTTCCGCCGCGGATCATGGCATGGTGTGCAAGAACGCGGCGCCAGGGGTGCAGGGAGGGGAATCCACCATGTCCGTTATTGATCAAAAACGTCTACCCCCTGAAATCTTTAAAATCGATGCCGAGCGCATGCGCCGGGGGTGGTATAGCGATCACTACTTCAACAATATCACGTCGATTCTCTCGACCCTGGCCGCACAGGCGTATCGCTTCCAAGGCCGCTGTCCGGAACTCACCGAGCAAGGCATTGACATCTCCCAAGTCGATGTTGGCAATCTGGAAGTCGACATGCAGTACTTCACCCGGCGCGACCCCTTTTCCGTGGTTGCCGGGGTGGACCACGCCCTCGCCATGTTCAAGCTGTGCACCGGCTATTTCGATGACGACGGGAATTTTGTCAACACCTATCCCCATCTGGAAATCGACGCCGTCCATGACGGGACCAAGGTGGTCCCCTGGGAGCCCGTGCTGCGCGTGCGGGGGCGGTATCGGGATTTCGCCGTTTTGGAAACCCCGACGCTCGGGGCGCTGGCCCGGCGCACCCGCATTGCCACGAACGTGTACAACACGCTGCGGGCCGCAGGCGGCAAACCGTTACTGTTTTTCCCGGCGCGATTCGATATCAACGAAACCCAACCCGGAGATGGGTATGCCTATCGCATTGCCGTCGATGTGCGAAATGCCGAGCAACAGGGCAATCTCGGCACCTTCATTTCGACCGAAGCGCAAGGCGATTGGTGGGGGGAAAAAGGCGGTGGCACCGTGGCGCATGGGTATTTGCTCTGCTTCCTGCGCGACACCGTGGAAGCGATGCTGCAATTTGCCGCGGTGTTGCCGGCGGAGGTCAATCGGGTCGCCCTGGTCGATGTCAATAATGATTGCGTCGGTGATAGCGTGAAGACGGCAACGGCAATGTTTCAGCGCTATCGCCAACTCATCGATGCCGGGAAGCCGGAGGAGGCGGCGCGCTACGTGCTGTTCGGCGTGCGGCCGGATACCTCGGGCAACATGATCGACCAGAGTGTTGTGCCCCTCGGCGACCCACGCCTAGACTGCGGGGTGAACCCCCGTTTGATCTATAACATCCGCAACGCGCTCGACAACCTCGCGGAGCATACGGATCTCCCCTACGGCTGGCTGGAGCGGGCACGCCAATACTTCCGTCAGGTGCAGATTATGGCCACCGGTGGGTTTACCCCCGACCGTATCGCCCAATTCGAGGCGATGGGCGTGCCGGTGGACATCTATGGCGTTGGCTCGTACCTCTTCGAAGGGGACAACAACGACTTTACGGCGGATGTTGTTCGCGTTAAGATTGACGGCGCGTGGTACGACATGGCCAAGGTGGGACGGCAAGCACGCCACAATCCCCATATGCAGAGGGTCATCTACTAAGGTGAAGATCTCTCGCCTGCTGGTAGTCTACAAAAAAGCTATTACGCGTTGTATGGGTATGCGCAACGGCCACGTCATGTCGCGGCGGTACATCAGCGTCATCCCGAGGCGGTCGACGCCATGCAGCTCAGCCACGAGGAAAACCAGCGTACCCTGACGGCCGTTTGCCACGCCCTTGATGCGTTGCGTCTGCCCTATGATTGCCTGTATCGTGGCGAACTCGAGCCCGTGACCGGCTACGATCTGATTCTCAGCGTCGGCGGCGACGGCACGCTGTTGGAAGTCGCCCGGTACACGGGTACGACGCCGGTCCTTGGGGTCAATTCCGATCCGCAACGCAGCACCGCCTTTTTCTGCGCTGCCAATGGCACGACCATTGCGTCGTGTTTGCAGGCGTTGCTGGCCGGAACCTTACAGCAAGTCCCCTTGACCCGCCTACAACTCGCGATCAACGGCCAGACGTTGCCCTTTTATGCCCTGAACGATCTGCTCGTCACGCACGCCAATCCGGCCGCCATGGCCACCTATACCTTACAGGTCGGAACGAGCAGCGAAGCCCAAAAAAGCTCCGGCATTTGGATCGCCACCGCCGGTTCCACTGCAGCCATGCGCGCCGCCGGTGGCCGTGTCATGCCTCTGCAGTCGCGCCAGCGCCAGTACTTGGTGCGTGAACCTTATACCGGCAATGGCCTGTGTTACCGCCTCCTGAAGGACCTCGTGTCCCCGGATATCTCCCTGCAAGTGACTTCCCGCATGCGCCGCGGCCGTCTTTTCATCGATGGCCCGCATCTGCGTTATGCGTTGGGTCTGGGCGATGTGCTTGACGTGACGCTGGCGCCCACCCCGCTCCGCCTCCTCGGTCTCGATAGCGCTCGGCAGCAGCGGTTTTAGGCGTACATTAGACAATGCCTCTTAATCTTCGTTAAATCAGGGCTTATCAAGAGTGTGGTCTCATACGGCGGGGTTATGGTATGGCCTCAAGCTTCAGAATGATATATATTCATATCAGGTATATATGAATATATAGGGGATGCAAGAATCATGGCTAGTACTAGCTTAACCCTTGGGGAACACTGGGAAACATTTATCAAGAACGAGATCGCAAGCGGACGTTACAGCTCTGCGAGTGAAGTGGTACGCGATGCCTTACGTACCTTGGAGGAACGGAAAAGTCACCTCGATGCCTTACGGGCACATTTAGCGCAAGGCGCGGCTCAAGCAGCGCAAGGCGAGTTTGTAGAGGACTATTCGATTGAGACCGTCATCACAGAACTGGATCAAGAAACCTGATGCCCGATTTCAGGATGACACCCAGAGCAAGAGAAGACCTAAGGAATATTGGCCGTTATACGCTCAGAACATGGGGAAGAAGGCAACGCAATACGTATTTGCGGAACCTTGATGAACGCTTTGCGTGGCTGGCTGAAAACCCCAGATTAGGCAAACATCGTCCCGACGTACAGGACGGTTATTATTGTTTTTTGCAAGGTTCACATTTGGTGTTTATATCATACGTGAAGGTGGAATTGGTATCATTGGCATTCCCCATCAGAATATGGATATCCTCAGTTATTTCGATACATGATCCTGTTCTCCGCTTGTCTACGTCGAGATCAAAGCTCCTGATTGACCACGCATATCGCTAGCTGTTCCAAAGATACATCTGGACCTGCGTCGTCCTTCATTGCATATGATCTGAGATATCCTTAGATGGCCCGGCCCGGTTTTCGGCCCTCGTTGCAACGGTTTCGTTTATAAATCGAGTCTGGGATACACGTCGTCATGCAGCGGTTCAAGAGCTTGACAGACCGTATTCAGGACGAGGTCACCATGTCCCGTCGTAGAGCCCGGCTTAGCCCCCCACTCCGAACAGTTCAGCGATCACAGCATTCTGAGCGAGACTATCGCCTCGTACAGCCCCTTTCCATTGCCCCGTATGCATCATGTGCAACGGTATAACTTGGCACGCGATGCGGCTCCCTTGTTGCTCGATGCCAATTGAGTCACTCATGAGAACGTAGGATCAGCCGTCTTACCCAAGGAGCCGTATCCATTGCAGAGCGACAGACAAGCCAGCGCCTAGGCCATAGCTGATGTGTACCTTCTAAGGCAAAGGTGCGTATGCATGATGAGAGCGACCGCAGGTATTTTATGCTGGCATCTTGCCTTGGAATATGCTAAAAGAATGACTTAACAGGGTCTGTTATGTAAATTCAAGACTGCTGCCAAGGTATAAGGTTATGGCTGTGTTTGTGCCTGGATTTGTGCATGATATTTTCGTGAGTTATACCCACGAGGACAATAGAACATTTGACAGAGACGCCGTGTGGGTCGAAACGCTGGTTGCAAACCTCAGGGATGCGCTGCTGCAAAAACTCCAGCATGATCAGCTCGACATCTGGCGCGAGCCGCATCTGAGCAGCAGCGAACCGTTCCCGGATGCCATCCGCGGCGCTGTGACCCAGGCGGCCACGCTGCTGGTCATTCTTGCTGAACATTATCTGACCTCTGAGTGGTGTCGGCGGGAGTTGAACCTATTCTTGCGAGCCGCCGAACAAACCGGCGCTGTCACCGGACGGATCTTTTTAGTATGCCTGGACAATCTCGATCCTAACCACTGGCCTGCAGCATTTCGCGGTTTGCTTGGATGGAAGTTTTTTGAGCAGGCCTATCCGGGTGCCCCGGCGCGGCTCCTGGGCACGCCTGCTGCCAATGACCTGGACAAGCGTCTATACTTTCAGCAGTTGGATGACCTGAGCGGGGAGCTGGCCAACAAACTTCTGGAGATGAAAAAAGTCGCAGAAGGGCAGGAGAGGCCAAAGCCGCAACCCGACCCCAACGCCCCCACGGTGTTTCTCGCTGAAGCCACCCCTGAGCTCGACGACCTGCGCCATAATATCCGCCGGTATCTCCAGCAAGCCAACACCATGTGTTGCCGGAGACGCATTACGACCGTACACCGCAGGCTTTCCGTACAGCCTCGGAAGCCGATCTCGGCCAGAGTCTTCTATTCGTCCAATTGCTAGGACGTTATATGACCCCCAGGGCGCCCGATCTGCCAGAGGGCTATGAAGGCTTGCAGTTGGATGTGGCCGAAGAGCAGGGCCTACCGATACGCCGTTGGCACAGTCCCGAGCTGGATGCCGCATCTGCCAGAGATCAAGAGCTATTAACTAACGCGCGCGGAGGTCATGGTAATGGCCTTTGAGGACTTCAAGCGTGAGATTGTTAACACTGTCAGACAGCAGGAGGCCGCACTCAAGCTCTCGGCCATTGAGGGAGACGAGGCGTACGTCCTGGTGAATGCCAACAGCCGCGACAACCAAGTTACCCGGTCGCTCCAGCTCCTGCTTGACCAGCAGGGGATGGGGTATGATACGGCTGACGAACACGACAACATCGAAAAGCTGGTTGACCAGTATGACTTTCAAGGCCTCGTGGTCATATACGGTCAATGTGAACAGCCGTGGGCCAAGCAGCAGGTGCGGCTCTGCCGTCAGCTCTTGCTGAAGAAAAAACAGCACGCCCCGGTCTGTGCCATCTACATTGGACCGCCAGATGCAAAGCCGAATCTCGACATCCGATTACCGAATGTTCCGCATCTATCCTACCAGGATCAATCCACACTATTGACGTTTCTGAGGAGTGTGCAAGAGAGGGCGAGCGAGGGTAGCGGGTTCATGACCACGTCATCACCGTATCCCGGTCTACGGCCCTTTCAGCGGGATGAAGCGCATCTGTTTTTCGGCCGTGAGGTGCAGATCGAAGACATGCTGGCGCGGCTAGAACACCACCGGTTTCTCGCGGTGATTGGGACGAGCGGCTGTGGGAAATCATCCCTGGTGCGGGCCGGATTGATCCCGGCCCTGGAACAGGGCTTTCTGTCCGATGCCGAACCCCACTGGCGTATAGCGGTCATGCGGCCCGGCAGTGCGCCGTTCGATCATCTCACCACGGAATTGCTGCAGGACGCGGCGCTCGGCCGCGAGCGCCGCCATACCTCTGAAGCCGTATCCTTGCTGCAGGCGACCCTACGGCGCGGTCCGTTGGGCCTGGTGCAGGCGGTGCAGGAGAGCCACCTGCCCGAGGGCGCCAATATACTGCTGCTGGTGGATCAGTTTGAAGAAATCTTCCGCTACCGGGAACAGGCCACCCATGTCAACGATGCCGATGCCTTCGTCAGTCTGCTGCTAGCATCGGCGCAGTCCAGGCAGTCAGATGTGCCGATCTACGTGGTCATCACCATGCGCTCGGACTTCATTGGAGATTGCGCCTTGTTCCCCGGTTTGCCTGAAGCCATCAATGACAGCCAACTCCTGACCCCGCGCCTGACACGCGACCAATATCGCGCGGCCATCGTTGAACCGGCGCAGGTGGAACACGGTCAGTTGGCCGAGCCGCTGGTCCATCGCCTGCTGAATGATCTTCGCGGTGAACCGGATCAGCTGCCCGTGTTGCAACGTGCCCTCATGCGGATGTGGACGCAAACGGCCGATGAGGCGCCAACACGGATGTTGACCATTGCGGATTATGAAAACGTTGGCGGGTTGACCAGAGCGCTTTCCAAGCATTGTGACGAGATCTTGTACAACGCTCTCAGCCCGGCGCAACAGCGCCTTGCCGAAGTGATGTTCCGCGCCTTGTGCGAGCGCGGCTCGGATCAGCTCGATACGCGGCGACCCGTGCAACTCGAAGAAGTCGCCGCTATTGCCGGCGTCGAAGTCGAGGCCGTGCACCCGGTGGTGGATGCCTTCCGAGGTCCGGGACGTAACCTTCTCATGCCGCCGTTGCCGATGCCGTTGCATGCGGACACCACGCTGGATATCAGTCACGAGAGTTTAATTCGGCAGTGGCACACCTTGAATACCTGGGTGACGGCGGAAATGGACTCCGCCCGCCAGTATCAACGCTTGGAAGACGCTGCCAAGCGCCGTCTGGGGGGAGAAGGCGCCGAGTTGTGGCGTGGGGTCGACCTGGAGAATGCACGGGATTGGAAAGCCAAAGAAACGCCGACTCAAGCCTGGGCGTCGCGCTACGGTGATGCGTATCAACCGGCTATGGACTTTCTTGAGGCGAGCGAAGCCGAGGAGGCAAGACAGCGGGACCAGAATGAGCAAGCACGCCAGCGTGAACTGGACCAAGCCAGAGAACTCGCTGCAGCCCAGCGGGCTCGGGCTGAGGAGCAAGCGGCCCGAGCTTCTGAGCAGGCGCGGGCTGCTAAGCAGTCAAAAGTGATTGCCATCATAATCGGCGTGTTGCTACTGGTTATGAGCGTTGTCGCCATTTTTGCGATCTATCAACAAAACGTTGCTACCAAAGCCCAACAGCATGCAGAAGAACAAGAGCAAGAGGCCATGCATGCAGCCAAAGATGCTGCAACACAACGACAAGCTGCGGCTGCAGCAGCCGGGGAGGCAAAACGGCAACAGGAGGTTGCGGAGCAGAAACGCCAAATAGCCAAGGACCAACATTGGGTTGCACTTGTTCGCTTGGCACGCTATTTTTCGGCTGTGTCGAAAGCACATTTAGAGTCTCAACCAACACTCAGTGTACTATTTGGCGTAGAAGCCGTGAAGGTGGCTTCGATACCGGTGGCTGAGGAGGCATTGCGCAATGCCATAGCTAAAATTGACAGCCCCGCTCTTGTAGGCCATGAAGACAGAGTTGTTGGCGTGGCGTTCAGTCCCGATGGGCAGCGCCTGGCCACGACGAGCTGGGACAAGACCGTTCGGCTGTGGTCGCTGAGCGATCCCACCTCGGAGCCGATTGTCCTGCGCGGTCATGAAGACAGAGTTGTTAGCGTAGCGTTCAGTCCTGATGGGCAGCGCCTGGCCACGACGAGCTGGGACAAGACCGTTCGGCTGTGGTCGTTGAGCGATCCCACCTCGGAGCCGACAGTCCTGCGCGGCCATGAAGGCGAGGTATATGGCGTGGCGTTCAGTCCCGATGGGCAGCTCTTGGCCACGACGAGCTGGGACGACACGGTACGGCTGTGGTCACTGAGCGATCGTGCAGCGGAGCCGACAGTCCTGCGCGGCCATGAAGGCGAGGTATATGGCGTGGCATTCAGTCCTGATGGGCAGCTCTTGGCCACGACGAGCCGGGACAAGACCGTGCGGCTATGGTCGCTGAGCGATCGCACAGCGGAGCTGAAAGTCCTGCGCGGCCATGAAGGCGATATTTGGGGCGTGGCGTTCAGTCCCGATGGGCAGGTACTGGCCACGGCGAGCCAGGACAAGACGGTGCGGCTGTGGCCGTTGAGCGATCGTGCAGTGGAACCGACAGTCCTGCGCGGGCATGAAGGCGGTGTTGATGGCGTGGCGTTCAGTCCCGATGGGCAGCGCCTGGCCACGGCGAGCTGGGACGACACGGTGCGGCTGTGGTCGCTGAACGATCTCACCGTGGAGCCGGAAGTCCTGCGCGGGCATGAAAGCGATGTTGATGGCGTGGCGTTCAGTCCCGATGGGCAGCGCCTGGCCACGGCGAGCTGGGACAAGACCGTGCAGCTGTGGTCGCTGAATGATCGCACCAAGGAGCCGGAAGTCCTACGCGGCCATGAAGACAGAGTTGTTGGCGTGGCGTTCAGTCCCGATGGGCAGGTACTGGCCACGACGAGCCGGGACCACACGGTGCGGCTGTGGTTGGTTAGAATAGACGATCTGATTCGGATCGCTTGCCGCTCATCCGGGCGTAACTTCAGTTATCAGGAATGGCAGCAATTTCTGAGTGACGAACCGTACCGTCAAACCTGTCGCAATCGTCCCTTACATCCGAGTTTTCTCGACATCGTGAGGAGACAGATCAAAAACGGTGATGTGCAGGCTGACGATGCGATTGCGCAACTCCGGAACGCTCTGCAAGGAGACCGTGATTCAGATGGTGACCTAGAAAAAGAGGCGCGCCGTCTCGCCGTCCCAGCCCTCGTCGAAAAAGGTCGGGAGTTAGCTCAAAAGGGTGAGATTGATGCCGCGATCGCTACATTCAATAAAGCCCTTGGGTTTATTCCAGAGCTTGATCTTCATCCATTGAAAGAAACGCGCCGTCTCGCCGCTACGACTCGACTAGAAAAAGGGCAGAAGTTGGCCCAAGCGGGGAAAATCAAAGCTGCGATAACAGCGTTTGCGGACGCGCAGGCAAGCGATCCGAATCTGCAGGTATCGGCGCGTGCTTGGAATACGCTATGTTGGTTCGGAAGCCTTGATGGGTTTGCTACAGATGTGATGACAGCCTGTGAACAAGCGATTGTAGGGGCGCCGAATGACGGCGGCTTTCGTCATAGCCGGGGCGTGGCTCGCGCCTTGATTGGGGATTACCTCGGCGCCGTCGAGGACTTGCAACGATTTGTCGAATGGGGACCGGAAAACGGCCAATCCGAAGAAGAGATTCGTCAACGTCGAGAATGGATCCGAATATTGCAGGCCAATCAAAATCCATTCAACGAAGAGCTCTTACAACAGTTGCGGGAGCAGTAGGCAGCTTCCCAGGTTCGATCATCCACATAGCCGGTCTAACGTCTTGGCAGAATGATGCGTCCCATCCAAAAAGAAGACCCAATCGGCCAAGCCGCCAGACAGACGTTTTGGCCGTTGACCTCCCGCCAGCCCTGGTTTACAGTGACCCCACGCACCTTGCCTGTGCGGCGCGCCGCGTTGCCGGTACCATTCGCCATCAAGACACAAGCGGTGACCTATGCCACTCGACCTCCAAGCCCAACAGGTGATCGACCAAATTGCCGCCCTAGGATTACCCCCGGCCCATACCGTGTCGGCGCAGGAAGCGCGCATCAACGCCAAAGCGCGGCCTCGGGCGAAAGGACCGGATGTCGCCAAGGTGGAAGACCGCGATATTCCCGGACCCGGTCCGGACCCTTCCCGATTCTCGTGTGGTATCACGGCGGCGGCTGGGTCGTGGGCGACCTGGAAAGCGCCGATGGCACGGCCCGCCATCTCACGGTGGGCGGAAATTGTATCACGATTTCCGTGGATTATCGCCTGGCGCTCGAGACCAAATTTCCCGGCGCTGCCGACGACTGTTATGCCGCCACGGTATGGGCCGCCCAGCATGCGGCGAGTCTCAATGGTGACCCGGCCCGCATCGCCGTTGGGGGGGATAGCGCCGGCGGCAATCTCGCCGCGGCGGTGTCGCTCATGGCCCGTGACCGCCAGGGTCCCGCACTCGCGTTCCAACTCCTCATTTACCCAGTGACGGACCGTGACTTCAGCACGGCCTCCTACCGGCAGAACGCCGAAGGCTATCTCCTGAGCACGGATGGCATGAAATGGTATTGGGAGCACTACCTAAGCAGTGCCGCCGATGCCGCCAATCCCTATGCGGCGCCCCTGCAAGCCAGCGACCTCAGCAATCTTCCCGCGGCACTGGTGATCACGGCCGAATACGACCCGCTGTGCGACGAGGGCAAAGCCTATGCCCAGAAGCTCCAGGCCGCAGGCGTATCCACCACGTGCACCCGCTACGACGGCATGATTCACGGCTTCTTTGGCATGTCAGGCCTGCGCGACAACATGTCAGGCCTGCTCGACAAGGGAAAACAGGCTGTGGACGAGGCCTCGGCGGCCCTGCGGGGAGCTTTTGGGGCCAAATAGCATGCGACGCGTCGCAGATATCTTGGGCAGCAAGAGGGCACATCGAGTGGGATACAGAGACCATGGAGACATCGGATGAAAGCGCTGTCGCAGCTTCGGTTCGAGATGATCCGTTTCGTCATGCAACGGGCGCCACGCTTGCAGCGTCTCATCCGCTGGGTCTCGGATGGTCTGGTGCAGCTCATCCTGCTCCCGCAAGTAACCCTCCCGCCCCCGGCCGACACCCATGATCCTGAGGATCTCATCGCCCGCACGGATGAACTCAATACAGCGGCTGAGGCGTATTTTGCGGATTATCCCAACCGTGAGTTCGCCATCAACAAGCCTTATAGCGAGCCGACGTATTTTCCCCGGTACTTGTTCAACTTGGCGATCCTCTTCCACTGGTTGCGGGTTGCTCCCGGCGATACGGTGCTGGAACTGGGTGCCGGCTCCTGCTGGGTGTCCCACTTCCTCAATCTCTATGGGTGCAGGACGCTCTGTGTCGATGTTTCCCCGACCGCGCTCGATATGGGCCGGGAGCTGTTCCAGCGGGACAGCCGAACACGGTGGGAGCTTGAGCCGCAGCTCATGCCTTACGATGGCCACCGTCTACCCCTGGAAGACGCCTGCTGTGATCGCATTGTGGTACACGATGCTTTCCATCACATCCCCAATCAGGCAGAGGTCCTGGGCGAGATGGCGCGCGTCTTGCGGGAGGGTGGTATCGTGGCGATGAGCGAACCGGGCCGCCTGCACTCGACCAGCGTGGATAGCCAGGCCGAAATGGCGGAAACGGGTGTGCTAGAAAACGACATGATCATCGAGGCGTTCGATCTCCTGGCACGGCGCTCAGGCTTTAGTCAGGTGTCGTTGATTCCGGCCAACCTCAATGCGACGATCGAAATCCCGGCGCATGACCTCTCAGCGTTCCTCCGGGGAAAAGGTTTTCATCATTATTGGAGCCGGTTGTGTCAGGGCGCCCTGGCAGGGCACTATATTGTCCTCTACAAGGGCAGCTACGTGCCCACAACCCGAAGCCCCAGTCTGCTGCGAGCCCGGATCGAGCTGCTGCAACTCTCTGGCGCTACGTCGCTCAGGGCGGCGGTGGGAACGCCGGTAAAGCTCCGTTGTCGCATCCGCAACGAGGGCGATACCCGTTGGCTTGCCGCGTCCGGCAGTGAACTCGGATGTGCTCGGCTCGGCGCGCGTCTCCACACAACCGGAAGGACGATAGATTGGTATCGCGCGAATGGCCTTAAGTCAAGCCAACTCCTTTCTTGATGAAGCAGTTACGCCGATTGCCTGAGACCGACTCTCCTGTCAT
>CBCXVS010000079.1:0-25724 GCA_965178525.1 uncultured bacterium
GTCTCCAAGGACAAACTGCCATGAGCCCTAATCCATTGGTAATAAAAGCTTTATTCTTAACTTAATGCCATTCGGGTACACCGGCGTTTTGCCACCGGATCGCCCGCATGCGGCAAGAGGAAATGCCTGATCCAGAAGTACCTGACGCCCAACGGCTCCAGCTTCGTCCCAGTCTACACGAGATTGTTCGGGAGACCGCGCGGCATTTTGGTGTCGCGGAGGCCGCCCTCTATCGCCATGGCAAGGGCCGAGGCAACTTGCCCCGTACCGTGGCGATGGCGTTGTGCCGCCGTCCAGGAGGCTATCCCCTGAAAGACATTGCACAGGTGCTACACGTCGGGTCGTATACCAGCGTCTCGGTGGCCGCCAGACGACTTGGCGAACGGCTCCGAGAAGACGAGCCGTTACAGAAGCAGGTGGATGACCTGAAGAAAAGGCGGTTCGGATGACAACCGCGCATGATCTGCTATAGTAGAGGCGCAGACGGAGGCGGCGTAAGCGCCGGAGAGCAATGTCATCACGGAAGAGAGACAAGCCATGCAGCGCCGACAGATCGTCAGAATGAACGACATGGCATATCAGGGAGCAACACAACCCATAACGCCGTCAGTCTTGCCGACGAAGCCGCCGCTTCATGCAGCCCATCAGCTCCAGCGAGCCATTGGCAACCAGGCCATGCAACGCATTCTCCATAGGTCCGATATGCTCGTGCCATGGCAGGAACGAGAAGGTATCGAACCCATCATGGAAGACAGGGTGTATAACCATAAGACGTTAGCAGCACTGGCAGGTTTTACCTCTGTCTACCACGCTATTCCCCACATTGTAGACGAGGAACCGCACTTGGAGCGGCTCAAGATCATAGCTACGTGCTGGAGCCATGCCGAGCCTGCGATCCAAGAACTCAGCCTCTACAAGCTTTGCCACTATTACAAGCAAAGGCTGGGTAAGGACCACCGCCGGGCCTTCGACCACTACGTTGTGGCGCGCCTAAAAGCGGCCAAGACAGCGCCCCAGGATTCCTCCCTCCGTCAGACCCAAACGTTCTACGAAACGCTTGTCGCCTTCTCGCCTGCCGCATCACGATTCCAAAGGGCGGAAGTGGAAACTCCTGGGTCGCTTGTAAGAGAGAGATCATCAGCCGTCAGGGCGAGCGCATTTAGGTACCAACCCTTTTAAAATCAAATACTTATCGTTTTGGCTTAAAAACCATAACGCTTCGATTTTAAATCACTTGTGAGTTCAAATGCGCCAGCCCTGACCTCATACCTCTGCAGCTTGACTTCCCTCCGTGGAACTGCTAAGAATCCTGGGAACATACCTCATGGTCTCGCCCCCACTTGTCCAGTTCTGAAGGGGTATCACCAGCATGATCCGTTATCGCTATACGATGTGGGATGGCTCCCAAAACCCGTTCCGCCCTACGCCCGATGACCTCCTCAACGGCCTCACGGATCACTTACTCCAAGACGGTGACCTACATAAGGCCCTGCGCATGCTCATGCAGCGGGGTATGATGGACCGCCAGGGTCGTGTCATGCAGGGTCTGCAAGGTATCCTCAACAAGGTGCGCGGCGCCAAAGAGGAACTCCTGCGCCAGTACCATCCGGATGGCGTTTTGACGGATCTGCAGCAGCGCCTTGACGAGATTGTGGCACGCGAATGGCAAGCGCTCGATGACCAGCTGACGGCAACGCGGCAGCGGCGCACACCCATATCTGAGGACGGCCCGGATGCGGCACAGCAACGGGCCAATGAAGAACGGGCCATCCAGGAGATGGAGGAGATCGTCGCCGAACAGCGCGAGGTACTGGATCACCTTCCCCGCGATGTGGGGGAAACGATCCGCCGTTTACAACCCTACGATTTTGTCGACAGCTAGGCCAAGGCCGACTTCGACGCGCTGGTGCAATCCCTACAGCAGCAGGCGCTGGACTCGCTTTTCCAGATGATGAAGCAGCGTCTGCAACAGATGACCCCTGAAGATCTCCAGCGCATGCGGCAGATGCTGGCGAATCTCAACCAGCTCCTCGAGCAACGCGACATGGGGGACGAGGGAGATTTTCAGGCGTTCATCGAGCGCTACCGGGACATGTTTCCCGATGGGGTGCCGGACAACTTGGACGACTTTTTGCAACAACTGGCAAACCGCATGCAAGCCATGCAATCGCTGTTGAACAGTATGTCCGAGCAGATGCGTCAGGAGCTGCAGGATCTCCTGCAGGGTCAGTTTGACGATGCCCAGCTGCAGCAAACGCTGGCGGACTTCATGCAGCACTTGCAGTCCGTCATGCAGCAGCACGGCCTGGGAGAGCCATTTCCGTTTCAGGGCGAGGCGTCCCTGTCGCTGCAGGAAGCGCTGCGCTTGATCGAGCAGTTGCAAGGGATGGAAGCCCTGGAGGAGACACTGGAGCGCGTGCTCTGGGGCGCGGCTCCGGCGCAGATCGACGAGCAGCAAGTTCGTGAGCTGATGGATGAAGAAACCCACGGCCAGGTGCAGGCCCTGAAGGAGATGGCGGAGCGCTTAGAGGAACAGGGGTACCTCCGCAAAAGCAACGACAAGCTCGTCTTGACGGCCCGCGGCATACGCAAAATCGCCCAGCGCGCCATGCAGGATATTTTTGCCTCCCTGCGCCGTGATCAGCTCGGTAAGCATCCGATGCCCCAGCGTGGCGCCGGCGGACAGCGTCTGGAAGAGACTCAGCCTTATACGTTCGGCGATCCGTTCGACGTCGACCTGCCACGCTCGATCATGAATGCCGTCTTGCGGACCCCGACGAAGCCGCCGTTGCATCTCGTTCCACAAGACTTTGAAGTCTACCGCACCGAGGCGGTCTCCCGCTGTGTCACGGTTTTACTCCTGGATATGAGCGGCTCCATGGAGCGCTTTAGCCGTTTTGCCGCGGCGAAAAAAGTGGCATTGGCGCTGGATGCTCTCATCCGCTCCCAGTTTCCCCGCGACACCCTGTCAATCGTGGGTTTCTACACCTACGCGCAGGAGATCGCGCTGCAGGATTTGCCCTACCTGACGCCCAAGCCGTTCGGATTTTTTCCATATATGTACAGTGATTTGTACCAGAATCCCATGGGCTACCTCGACCTGCAGATCAACGCGGCGGACACCATCTCCGGACGGGTCGACATGCCGCAAGCCTTTACCAATATCCAGGCCGGCCTGCAGGTGGCCGAGCGCATCTTGGCCCGTCAGAGCACGATGAACAAACAGATTATTCTCATCACCGATGGCGAGCCGACTGCCCATATCCGCAATAACAAAATCTGCCTCGAATATCCCCCATCACCGCGCACGCTTCTAGAAACCCTGAAGGAGGTGAAGCGCTGCACGCGCCAGGGCATCACCATCAACACCTTTATGTTGGGCCAGAATTATTACATGGAGCGGTTTGTCAATGACCTGACCAGCATCAATCGCGGCCGGGCGTTTTTTACGTCGCCCGACAACATCGGGGACTATATTCTGGTCGACTACCTCAACCATCGCCGCAAAAAAATTGCCTAACGCCATGCCGGGACGCAGACTTGGCTGATCCGCCGTTGGTTCTGTTATACTTGCTTCGACACCGCATCCTCAGGACAAAGGAAAGCGCACCATGGCCAAGGCTACTCTTCGTGACATCCCCGTACAGGGAAAACGCTTATTTATCCGGGTCGATTTTAACGTCCCGCTGACTGAGGCGCAGCAGGTGGGAAATGATACGCGCATCCAAGCCGCCTTGCCGACGATCGCCTATGCCCGCGAACAAGGAGCCAGCATCATTCTCGCCTCCCACCTTGGGCGTCCGAAAGGCCAGGTGAATGCAGCGTTGAGCCTGCAACCGGTCGCTTCGCACCTGCAGACCCTGCTCGGCCACGCGGTGCGCTTTGCGTCCGACTGTGTCGGCCCCGAGGTTGCAGCCCAGGCCCGCGCGCTGCAACCTGGCGACGTCTTGATGCTGGAAAATCTGCGCTTTCACCCGGAAGAAGAAAAGAATGATCCGGGCTTTGCCGAGGCGTTGGCCGGCCTGGCCGACGTTTATGTGAATGATGCCTTTGGCACGGCGCACCGCGCCCATGCGTCAACAGCCGGCATGACGACGTACTTGCAACCGGCGGTGGCCGGGCTTCTGATGGACAAGGAACTCACCTATCTCAGTCAGGTCACCGGCCGTCCCGAACCGCCGCTGGTCGCGATCCTGGGCGGGGCCAAGGTGTCGGACAAAATTCCTCTGATTACCCATTTGCTGGACAAGGTTTCCGCACTGCTCCTAGGGGGTGGCATGGCCTACACCCTGCTTCAGGCGCAGGGCTATCCGACCGGGACGTCGCTCGTCGAGCCGGACTACGTCACCCTGGCGCACGAGCTGCTGGACAAGGCGGCGGAGCGGCAGGTCGAGTTGGTGCTCCCGTGCGATCACGTCATTGCGCCGGGCGCGACAGCCGAGGCGTCCACGCGCACGGTGGCCGACGAAGGCATTCCAGGGGATTGGATGGGGCTAGATATCGGCCCGCAGACCGTGGCGCGGTTTCGCGACGTCATTGCACCGGCCAAGACCGTGGTCTGGAACGGACCCATGGGCATGTTCGAACTGCAGCCGTTTCGCCAAGGCACACTGGACATCGCCCGCGCGGTCGCCGCCTGCACCGGCACGACGCTGGTGGGCGGGGGCGATACGATTGCCGCCCTGGCCATGACGGACTGTAGCCATGCCATTACCCACATCTCCACAGGGGGCGGTGCGACACTTGAGTTTCTCGAAGGCAAACGCTTGCCAGGTGTCGCCTGTCTCAGCGAGCGTGACGCCCATTAAGCGGAAGAACAGATGACCCGTCGACCGATTATTGCAGCGAATTGGAAATTACATAAAACCGTGGCGGAGGCGCAGCAATTTATTGCGGACTTGCGTCGCCACCGACCAGAGCCGCAAGGGCTTGACGTAGTCCTGGCCGCGCCCTTTACGGCGCTGGCTGCCATGCACGAGGGCTTACAAGATACGCCGTTTCACCTCGCTGCCCAGGATCTCTTCTGGGAAAATAGCGGCGCCTACACCGGCGAGATCTCGGCGGCGATGCTGGTAGACGTCGGGTGTACCTACGTCATCATCGGCCATTCGGAACGGCGGCAATACTTTGGCGAAACGGATGAAACGGTACGGCGCAAAGTGCAAGCTGCCCTCGAAGCGGATATGGCTCCGATTGTGTGCATGGGTGAATCCCTGGAGCAACGCCAGGCTGGCGAGACGTTCACCGTTGTCGAACAGCAGATCCGTTCCGGCCTGGCAGACTGTGGCGCCGACCACGCCTCTCGTGTTGTGCTCGCGTATGAACCGCTCTGGGCGATTGGCACAGGCGTGACGGCAACTCCGGAGCAAGCGCAAGCGGTCCATGGCCACATCCGCACGGTGCTGACCCAACTCTGGGACCCGGATGCGGCCCAAACCGTCCGTGTGCAATATGGCGGCAGTGTGCGGCCAGATACGATTGCAGACCTCATGGCGCAAGCGGACATCGATGGCGCACTCGTCGGCGGCGCCAGTTTAGAGGTCAGCTCATTCGTACAGATTCTGTCGTATAGGGGATAAAAGGCATGATTTCCATACTGGTGGTGGTCCTACACATTCTTGTCGCGCTCACCTTAATTCTGGTTGTCCTTTTACAGGTTGGCAAAGGCGGTTCCATTGGCGCCGCCTTCGGCGGCGGCGGGTCTTCGCAAACCCTGTTCGGAAGCCGCGGACCCGCGACATTCCTATCACATCTGACAACGGTTGCCGCCGCTGTTTTCATGGTGACGTCCCTAGCGTTGGCCTATCTTTCCTCCAATGCCCGGCAGGCCTCATCGATCACCGACCAGGTGCCGGCCATGGAGCGTGTACCGGCTCCCGAAGCACCGGCCACGGATGAAGGTGCTACCACACTGCCACCGGCGACACCGGCGCCAGAATCTGTGCCGACCCCAACGCAGCCAGGCGATACCCAACAATAGACAAAGGCCGTTGCAAGCGGGAAGCGGAGAAAGCCATTGACAACCGTCGACCACAGTCCTAAGCTCTATAGGCTATTATTGCCCTGCCATATCGAATCATGCCGAAGTGGTGGAACTTGGTAGACACGCCATCTTGAGGGGGTGGTGCCTAACCGGGCGTGGGGGTTCAAATCCCCCCTTCGGCATATTCCCGCGCAAGCAGAAGAACAACATACCCAACACACGAGCCCCACAAAAAACAAACACTTGTGGGGCTGATTCGTTTTCTCCTGAATAAAACCACGACACAGCCGAACACGAAAAAGACACTTTTTTGCGCTCCGACTATGTCATATATATGTCAGAACTCCCCGATGACCTCCAGGAAGTGGTCGACGCTTGGAGCAGTCTTCTGGAATCACTTGGAGAGTATAGACCTATGGACGCAAGACCTCGATTGCGGTGAACAGGGCGAAATCCTGGTCTCTGACGGGTAACCTCTGGGTAGGTTTCGAGCAGGGCACGTTCGTATCGATAACTGCGAGATTAGATACGCTCATAGATATCGGTGCGACGTAAACGATTCTTGGCGCCAAGGTCTCAGGCAGAAAACGGCATTACCCAGGGCACGCCTTGCACCATTTGGGCCTGTTCTTCAGGGAGGTCACGCACATCAACCTGATCCATATGTATTCCCTCTGTTGCGGTCGCATTCATACTCGCATCATACCACAACTCCCGAAATTTTCTATAATGGGTTGCTGCGATGGGATTGGGGACCTGTAAGGGATTATGATGAAAGAGCCTCTGACGTTAGAAATTTTCTCAGACTACGTCTGACCCTGGTGCTACCTCAGTACCGGGCGTATTGAGAAGTTGCAGGCGAATTACCACATCGATATTGTCTGGACCCATTTCCCCTTGCATCCCGAAACTCCGGAGCAGGGCGTCACGCTGGAGGAATTATTCGCCGGGAGGAACGTGGACCGATCGGCCATGCAAGCACGTATGCAGGGGCTCATGGCCGAGGAAGGGCTTCCATACGGCGAACGCACCCATACCTATAACAGCCGGTTGGCACAGGAACTGGGGAAGTGGGCCGATACCCAAGCGCATGGCGCAGCCTTCCACGATGCCATGTTTCATGCCTATTTCGTGGCGGGCAAAAATATTGCCGACGTGGATACGCTGGCGCAGATTGCCGAGAGCGTGGGTTTGGCAGCGGCCGACGCCCGCGATGTGCTCACCGAACGGCGTTTCCAAACCGCGGTCGATGCCGATTGGCAACGCGCCCGTGATTTCGGCATCACCGGCGTGCCGACGTTTGTCGCCAACAGCCGTGGCGTGGTGGGGGCCCAGCCGTATGAGGTGCTGGAACGTCTGCTCGTTGTGGCGGGAGCAACACCTCGAAACGGCGAGAGTTAGCAGCGGTCACGAAGGACGATTCCCCCCTTTTCCCAAGGGGGGAGTCAAAGCGAGGGTCTTGAATGTTTTATTCGCGCGCCTTTTTGGTCAATGTCTCCATGGTAAAGAGATAACCGTTCTCTTTGTGGGGCAGATGACAGACGAGGCAGCTCGCCTGGCTGACACCGGGCTTGAGGGTCTTGTCGGCATTAAAAACGGCGTAGTTCCAATCGCCATTCCGCAGCATGTCGGGGAAATCACTCCCCCATCCCTTTTGCGTCTGCATGGCGGTGTACACGGCTAACGCATCTTTGACGTAGAACCCATCATCACCCATCATCGGCTTCTTCTCCGCATCCAGCTTAGCTTTGAAGACCCCAACGAAAAACATAGCCCCATCAGGCATGGGCTGGCCCGCGCGCGCAGCCTGCACGGCGGCGTTGTTGGCGTAATAATGGCGCACTTGCTTCCGTTTTGGGAAATTGATCGTGGTGTAGAGCGTAAAGTCTTTTTTATAGTTGGCGGGGAAGCTGACATGGGTCTTGGTCATCGTCTCCGGAATCTCGGATTTGGCGTTCGGTGCAGCCCCAGGCAGGCCGCCGAAGTAGGCGGCGAGATGGTCGATGTCCGCATCGTCGAGCAGACTGGCGACGATGCCCATGAGCCGGCTCTTTCGGGTTTCGTCACGGAAGGCTTTGAGCTGGGCGGTCAAGTACTTAGCCCGCTGCGCCGCCAGGTTCGGGATGCCGTCGCTCACACTGACGCCGTTTTTCCCATGGCACACCGCACAGGCGGCGGCCTTTTCCTCACCTGCTTTGGGATCGGCGGCATCAACATAGCTGACCATGCTCAGTAGCATGAGAAGTACGGTCAGGCACCGTTTCATCGGGATTCCTCCTGGAGTGGATTGAGATGATATGTATGTAGAACGCGGGTAGCATACCACCTCTCTGGCACGGGGTGAAGATCGAAACCTCGGGCAGGTATCCATCGGCTTGACGGCTGTCAAAACAGTTCGAGTTGAGAATCCGGTTTTCTTGTACGATTGCTCGCAAGCCGGGCGCGTCGCTTCTCCAACAATTGTTCTTCCATATCTTGCAGGTAGGGCGACGGCTCCATCGGCCGCACACGGCCGCGCCAGAGGCGTTTGCGCGCGTGGCAGAGATACAAACGGGTTTTGGCGCGGGTAATGCCAACATAGAATAAGCGCCGCTCTTCTTCGTCTTCCGTATCGTTCTGACCCCACCTGAGTGGAAGAATACCATCCTCACATCCCACGATGAACACCACAGGGAATTCCAGCCCTTTGGCGGCGTGCAGTGTCAACAACGCGATCCGGTCGGCCCGCGGATCCCACGTATCGACTTGTGTCCCGAGCGCCAATTCGCTAAGAAACCGCTCAAGATTCTCGCCGCACGCGGTGGCCAACGGTTTTAAGAGGTCGAGCGCCTCACGTTGAAGGGTCATCTCTTCGGCGGAGCGTTCCCCCTCAGCATCTTGGCCCTGCGGACTGGCAGCCGCTTCGAGCTGTGCATACAGGGGGCGGCTACCCGGTCCCTTGAGCACCGCGTCTAAAAGCATGGGAACACCGGGATGGTCCATGAGGGGATGGTGCGAACGCTGCTGGAAGGGCATGCCGGAGCGCTGCAGGGCTTCGGCGAGCACCGGCACTTGACTTTCTGTCCGATAGAGTACGGCGACGTCGGCAAACGACACATTGTCCCCTGCGCTGTCGGTCGACCGTCCGCTGTCGATCGAAAAAAAACTGTGGCCGCCAAGAAGCTGCTCTATGGTGTGGACGACAAATTCGGCCTCTGCTTTGTCACTGGGCGATTCATGCAGCGTAATCCGGCGGGATTCTTCTTCACGTACCGGGGTGGAGCGTTGTGACGAGCCCGCACACGCTATCACTTGGGACGATGCCGCAACAATGTTGCGATCGGAGCGGTAGTTGCGTGTCAATCGCACCACCTGGGCGTTGGGAAAATCGGTTTGAAAATGCTCAAAAAAACGCACATCAGCGCCTCGGAAACCATAAATCGCCTGATCCGGGTCCCCAATGGCGCACACATTGCCGTCCGGCGGCACGAGGTGCTGCAGCAGGCGAAATTGCTGCTCGTCGATGTCCTGATATTCGTCAAGAAACACCCAGGGATAGCGGTTCTGATATGACGCCTGCACACCGGCATCGGCGGCCAACACGTCGGCAGCGCGCCCCACCAGATCGTCGTAGTCCACCAGATTGCGCCTATCTAATGCCTGTTGATAGGCCGTCAACGCGTCGGCTTGCTTGGCCCCTTCAGGCGACGTACGTGTGCGTTTGGCGTGTGAGATGGCAGACAGCATACGGCGGGCGCGCCGTTCAGAGATGTTTAACGTCTCCTGCAGGAGACGGAGGCGTTCAGCTTCGGTGATCATGCGAAAACCACGCTGTAAACCCGCCGCGTTCCAGTGTTCCTGCAGCATCGCAAGTCCCAAGGCGTGAAACGTGTAAACCGGGATGTGTTCCCAAACGTCAGGAAGCAGCGCGCGCAAGCGCTCCCGCATCTCACCCGCGGCCCGGCGGGTAAAGGTGATGGCCAGGCAGTGCGCCGCTGGCACGCTGCGATGGCTGATAAGATGCGCGATGCGATGCGTTAAGGTCTTGGTTTTCCCAGACCCGGGACCGGCGACGATGAGGAGGGGGCCGGCATGGACTTCAGCGGCTTGGCGTTGATCGTCATCGAGTTCGGCCAACACATCGCCTGTCTCGGGCTCGGGCTCGCCACGCGGGACCGAAGGCTGTGGGCGCTCCGAGGCGGCTTGTGATGGGTCTTCCACCGTGATGTCACGCTGGGCGGTGAGTACCTGCTGTACGGTATGGGTGGAATGCTCGTGTGTGTCTTCGACGACACGTGGTGCGGGTTCATCCACAAACAACGAGGCGCTGGCTGCAGGCCGTTGCAATTCGTCCGCATGAAAAAGCCTGATGACGCCGTATTCGCCGTCATAGCCCGCTTCGCAGATCACTCGCTGTTGCCGCAGGCGTGTGATGGCCTCGGCAAACAAGGACGACGTCGCGTGCCGAATATCGTCTAATGGCGCCTCATTGAGCAGCATCAGCTCAGGACCCAATTGGCCCAAAAGCTGTTCGTACCGTCGGCTGACACGCTTGCTCTTGGCCCCGACTTGGTAGATCTCCGCTAGCACCTCGGGCAACGGCACGAGGCTGGTCATGTTGCCCGCCGTCTCCGGCAGGCTCTGGTCTACACGGTCAGCCAGTTCCTCGACGCGGTGCATGACGCCAACGGTGACCGGTTTGCCACACACCGGACAGCGCCCCTCGTAGGCTCGGGTTTCCTGCGGTGAAAGCCGCACGTTGCAATTTCGGTGTCCGTCCAGATGGTATTTTCCCTCTTCCGGAAAAAATTCGACTGTGCCATCATATCCCTGCCCGGTTTCCAGCGCCTGGCGGATGGCAAAGTAGTCGAGATCCGTCGCAAAGACACACGCTTCGCGGCCTAATTTTTCGGGGGAGTGCGCATCGGAATTGGAGACGAGCCGAAAGCGATGCAGCGATGAGACGCGCCAATTCATCGGTGGATCCGATGACAGGCCGGTTTCGACGGCGAAAATATGCGGCGCCAGGTCCGCATAGCAGGTATCAATGGCATCGAAGCCGGACTTCGAGCCCAGCGCCGCGAACCACGGCGTCCAGATATGCGCGGGAACGAGATACGAATCCGCGCCCGATTCCAACACGATTTCGAGCAGATGTCGCGAATCCAAACCCAGGATGGGCCGCCCGTCCGAAGCCAGGTTGCCGATTTTGGCCAGACGGTCGACGACACGCTCGGCCGCGTCAAAACCGGGCACGTAGATCAGATGATGAATTTTGCGCGTGCGCTCGCCCTTTTTGTAAATCGTCGATATTTCGACGGAGAGCATAAAGCGTGTGGTCCCGTGACAGGCGCGTGGGAGCTGGCTGGCAAGCGCTTCTTCCGCTTCGGACCGCAGCCGAAACAAGCCGGGTTCTGCCGGCAACAGCTTGTCTTTGAGTTCGGCCCGCCAGGCCGGATGGGTGAAATCCCCGGTCCCGACGACGGTGATACCCTTTTTCCGCGCCCATAACGCGAGGTGTTCGAGGTCGCAATGCTTGCTCGTGGCGCGCGAATATTTGGAATGGATATGCAGATCGGCATAGAATGCCATGGGAAGCTCCTGAATGCGGAATGCGGAATGCGGAATGCGGAGACATATGATTCCAGCCGCATGTCTTCGTTTGATCTGTCATCGGCAACACGATATATTCATCCCAGTTAATTGCAACTCGGGCTTGGATCACGACCATCCTCCTATTCCGCATTCCGCATTCATATGAGTTGATTCCGGGTCTCTCTTTAGCGAAACTGTGTGGGCTCATGATGTCGCGATACCGTTCAACTACGTCGGATAGGCGTCGTCATGCCGCGCCTGCGGCGCCCAGACATGAGGAAAAACGTCTTTGACTCAGTCCTCAGTCCTCAGTCCTTTTTTTATAGGAGAGACGACAATGGCAGCAGAAAAATTTCCCGTCGAGGCGGGCCACATCATGTTGTTTGCCCGGGCGGTTGGGGACGAGAATCAAATTTATCACGACGCCGACTATGCCAAGGGCACCGAGCCGGGGGCGATTATTGCACCACCGACTTTTGTGCAGTCGAGTGCCCAATTCGATCCGGATTATCGGCTACGGCCCAGGAAAGGGCAAGCCTGGTTTGGCTCGGGCAAAGAACCGACGGGGACGCCGCAGAGTGGTGGCGGTGGCGGTGGTGGCGGTTTGCATGCCGAACAGCACTACGAGTATCATCGCCATCCGAAGGAGGGCGAGGTCTTGACGGCGACCGTCAAACCGGGGAAGACCTGGGAAAGACAAGGCCGCCGTTCGGGCAAGCTGATCTTCTCGGAAACCATCACGGAGTATCGGGATCAAAACGGCGAACTTGTGGTGACGGCGCGAGGGGTTGGCGTGCGCACCGAACGCCCAGTGGATCAGAATTAGGGAGGGACATCATGGCATTGTCGGCCAGTCAACTCAGCGTAGGCGATACCCACGAAGAAACGGTTGTGGAGAATTTAACCCGGACGCAGATCGTCCAATATGCCGGGGCTTCAGGTGATTACAATCCCATTCACACGGATGAGGTCTACACCACCAATGTGGCCGGGTATCCCTCCGTATTCGCCCACGGCATGCTCAGTATGGGCATGACGGGTGTCATGCTGACCAACTATGTCGGAGACGGACGTCTGACCAAATTTGGGGTCCGCTTCACGCGCCAGGTGTGGCCAGGGGATACCCTGACGTCCAAAGCCACCATCGATGCCATCCGAGAGGAAGGCGGTGAGCATTTCGTCGATCTGTCCGTTTCGACGGTGAATCAAGACGGTACGGAAGTGGTGAGTGGATACGCCTCGGCCAGGATCGACCCCTGAAGCGTGGAAGCGGCCTCGCCATGGACTGGAGACGCTCTACGTCAGCCTCGATGTAGAGCGTCCGGAACGTCCAGCGGATGCGGGGCGTCTTATTGGGCTGTCAGTCCGCCATCGATGACGAGTTCACTGCCCGTGACAAAAGCCGACTCATCCGACGCTAGATAGAGCACACCATAGGCCACGTCCTCGACCCGACCGAGACGTCCCAGGGGATGGCGGGCGATGGAACTCTGACGCCCGGCGTCATCGGCGAGCATATTGGCCGTCATCGCAGTCTCGATGACGCCAGGATGGACGGAATTGGCTCGGATGCCATCACCGGCATGTTGGATGGCAGTTGCCTTGGTAAAGATGCGCACGGCCCCCTTGGAGGCGCCATAGGCGGTGGTTCGACCGCCGACCATGCCGGCGATGGACGAAATGTTAATGATCGACCCGCCCCCTGCTTTGCGCATCTCCGGAATGGCGTGTTTGGTCCCCAGGAACACGCCTTTGGCGTTCACATCCATGACTCGGTCCCATTGGACTTCGGTGACATTTTCCAGAGTAATCATCTCGCCATCAGGACCCCGTTCGCCGCCAATACCTGCATTGTTGACCAGGATATCCAACCTTCCAAAGCGGACCACAGCGGCGGCGACCGCCTGTTGCCAATCGGCTTCGCTCGTGACATCCAGCCGCACAAAGAGACACTCGCCGCCCGTTTCGTTGATTTCCGCTTCCACCTGTTTGCCGGCGTCTTCCAGAATATCCCCAATCACCACCTTCGCCCCCTCACGCACAAAGAGCCGGGCTTCCATCTCCCCCTGCCCCCTGGCGCCACCGCTGATCAGGGCGACTTTGTCTGCCAGTCTCGCCATAGCTGTGCCCTCCTACCAAAATTCTATTTCCCTTCGTGTTCCTTCCCGTCCTGAGCGGATCTCGTTTTCATCATTGGACGTGTGTCACCACTGTACGCGTCGGGTCATAGGCTGTCAATTTTCGGATATCAATTGCCAACGCAACACGTGCGTATCAGGTAGCGTTCAGCATCCGGACGTATTAGAATAACGTCTCATCGACCGAATCAACGAGACGCTTTGCCCATGGGAAGGAGGCCTAAAATGTCAGCCATTACCGGTTTGGGTCACGTGGGATTCTTCTGCCAGGATCTGGAGAAGATGCGAGATTTTTATAGCCGCTTCATGGGGCTCACGATTACGGATGAGGATCAGGACAGAGGCATCTGCTTCCTGAGTGCCGCCCCGGAGTCTGAGCACCACGAATTAGCTTTGGCCAGGCTCTGCGACAATGCGCAGCCGACCCAATGGTTACAGCAAGTGTCCTTCATCGTGAACAGCCTGGACGAACTACGCGACTTCTATCATCGCATCCAGGCCGAGGGCTTGCGCATCGATCGCACCGTCACCCACGGCATCTCGTGCAGCATTTATTTCTATGACCCGGAGGACAACCGGATCGAGCTGTATTACAAAACGGGATATGACATTCGCCAGCCGTTGGGTGAGCCCATCGACTTGGACCAGCCTAACGACGAGTTGTTAGCGTTTTCCAAGTCCTTTGAAGAGACGATGGGGCCTGCTCGTGGGGCCAGTGTTTAGCAGAGCGTTTCGCAAGTCCATGACAAGGGCAGCCGCTTTCAATTTTACGTCCTCTCCATAGTCATGAAGAGAATGGGGGTAAGGGTCGTCTCCGGTGCCGAGCCTCGCCCTCACGGTACAATGCGGTAACGAAAGATCAAGATCGGAATCTCATGGAGTAGCAGGATGCCCTCTCAAACTATCACCCTGGACTTGCCGGACCATCTCTATCAAGCGGCAAACAGACTGGCTCAGGCGACCCAGCGGCCACTGAGTGATGTCCTCCAAGACACACTGGCACATGCGCTGCCCCCGCTCGACGATGTGCCCTCTGAAGAAGCCGATGTCCTCGCCCACATGTCAAGCTTAGACGATTCGGCCCTGTGGCAAGCGAGCCGGGCCACGATGCCGGAAGACCAACAAGACGCATTACGCACGCTGCTAGACGCCCAGGGAGAGGATGATATCACACCGGATCAGGCCGAGCGTCTGCAGGAATTAATGGATGCGTACGGCCGTTTGCTCGTGCGGCAGGCTCATGCCTGGCTGCTGCTGGCTCGGCGCGGTTACCGCGTTCCGATTCAACCGCCTCAAGCGTAATTCCCCTTGCCCCGCCCATACATTTCCAGCACCCTACGCACCCAAGTGGCCGAAGATGCAGGTCACCGTTGTGGCTACTGCCTGACATCGCAACTCATCACGGCCATGCCCCTGCATGTCGAACACATCATTCCCCTGGCAGCCGGGGGGAATTCGGACGAGGAAAATCTTTGGCTCGCCTGCCCCCTATGCAACGGCTTTAAGGGCAGTCAAACCCATCACCCGGACCCTGAGACGGGAGAAGCAGCGCCTTTATTCAACCCCCGTAGGCAGAACTGGCGTGATCACTTTCAATGGAGCGCTGGTGGGGTGGAGATTCAGGGGATGACGCCAACGGGCCGGGCAACGGTTGTCGCTCTCAAGCTGAACAACGAGAACCTCACCCGGGCTCGGCGCCGGTGGGTCCTGGTTGGCTGAGACACCCGCCCACAACCTAAGCGGAAGCGAGCCACCGCAAGATCCAAAAGATTCCTAATACCTAAGGCCCTGCGGCGAAGATAGTGCGCTCGAAGCGCATCTCGACACCCGGCGTCTGACGCTATTCCGGACGAACCTGACGCACCAGCCGCGGAACGCCTGCTGTCATGTAGCGAGTGAGTTCGGTCATGCTGACGACGCCGTTCCGGTCGGTATCGGAGCCACGGCCCAGCGCTTCCAGGAAGACCTCGGCAAATGCCCCGTTCTGCCAAGCCTCGTGCTCAAGCGAGTTCTCTCCGCCGTCGATGAGGTCAACAGCTCCTTAGCGTCGTCCATGCGGTGCCAGCGGACCGTGCCGTCGTGATAGGCCGCGACCACGAGTCGGCCATCGCCGGTGATGTTGACCGCCCAAGCCGTGCCAGGCACGGCCTGCTGCCAGAGCACTTCGCCTTTCGTGTCGAAGGCGCGGAGTCGCCAATTAGTGCCGAGGATGAAGCGCTTGCTGTCGGGATGGCCAGGGGAGATAGGGCCAGTTCTTTACTTTACACTTCACTCTACTGTGCACACTGCCATAGCCTAACAAGGGCTTGAAGCTGACGGTCCACAGCGCAGGCTTTTTGTCAACTTCTAAATTTGTCTCCTGTGGGCCGCGGCTCAAGCCTGGCGTTAGGCAGTATCACTAAATGAAGAAGGAACCCGCTCCAACTGCAACATCATGTAGCGAATGTCTTCATGAGAATTATGGCCCATTCCGGAGCCGATATCCTGGGGAGAGGAATGCTATGGACTATTACTACATCAACACTGAGGCCAAAAATCTTGGTGGCAAAAGTCCCCATGAGATTTGGATCAAAGAGCATTATGCCTTTGTTTCTGGCGAGTCATATGGGCCAAAACTTGGCAGGCTCCATCCCGACGATATTTGTTTCATGTATGTCAATAAACAGGGCGTTATAGCGATTGGGCGAGTCCTTGAACCCTGGGATGGCCAGCCATCTGCTCCCCCAGTGGTCTACACCCCATCGCAGGGGCCGGAATACCGGATCAAGGTTGACTGGTATCTTACGCTCCAACATAATCCTATAAGCGCTCGTGAACTCAGAGACATTATTGGCTGGACCTCCTCACAAACCTTGCAACGCATCACCAATCACAAGGCCGCAGAGCAGCTCCTCCACTATGCGTTGCGACAGTCAGATCGTGGTTGATACCCCCATGTCCTTGTTCGTTTCCCATGGTCTTCGTATCATCGTCGGCAGGAATGGGAAACGAGCAGGTGCGGCTCGATGCGCAGTAGGTAGAGGATAGTCACCGAGCCTAACATCCCAGTCGAGCGGACGGCCCACAGCGTTCGTTTTCAGCATGTTCAACGTCTGTTCTTGTGGGCCGCCGCTCACCGGGGGCGTTAGGCGTCGAAAGAACAGCATGTTAACATACTAGAGCCTGTGATGCCGGAGATAAGCAGGTTCTTGGGTATTATCATCTAGAACTGGCCAATCGACGTGTCAACCACGATTTTGGACTCATGTTTGCCAACGATTGGTGAGGCATGTGAACCTATCCAATGTTTTCAAAATCTTCCCAGACGAGTCCGAGCTGGCGAATCACGGCCCGGAGGGTGCCCACCTTCAAACCTTTGGACCCCCAATCCGGTACCACAGTTGCCTGTCCTGTTGTTGGGTTGTGCCACTTGCGGTGCGCGCCACCAGATCGACGAGGCCGTTCCTGGCATCCCAGACGCCGAAGCTTTCTGGCAGCTTGGCGGTACGTCATGGGATGGCTACAGCGTACTCGAACGAGATGATTTCATCGTCTGGCTGTTGACAGAGAGCTGAAGGGAAAGGCTTGTCGAGGTCGTCGTAGAGTTCTATCACCGCCTGAAGCGCATCCTGCACATGTGCCAGTGCTTCCTCCATGGTGTCGCCTTCCGTTACCAGTTCTGGCAAGATCGGGCAGGTTACGGTATAGCCACCTTCTGGTTGATGTGTCAGTTCCAGCGGAACCTTATAAAGACGTGCCATGCAAGAGTTCCTCTATGTTCCTTCATGAGCTACGCCGAGTGCATACGCTGTGCCTCTTCAAAGCAATCCTCTTTCGACCCGGGTCACAGGATGACCGTTTCTGCCAGTTTGCGGACCATGCACCGCGGAACCGAGCGTGAATTCGTAAAAGTTGACCTCTGCACTCCTGCTTTTCCCCTGAGCCACTCAAAGATGTCCCGTTTTGGGACTCAGGATTAGCGGAGTATAGCACAACAAACCCTAGCGATCTATGGGGAGGGTTCTGTTGCGGAAAGGTAGGAAAAAGGACACCCATTAGAAGGCTCCTGTCTGATGCATGGCAAACACGGGTTTGCCGCCGACGGCCTCCAGCATCCGCTCCCGCGTCGCTCCCGCTTCCAGCCGCGGCTGAAACCTATCGTGAGGCCATGGTATTTCAATCATCCTACCGAGCAACTCTCGAACGGTATACCTCTCGAGCCGAAGACCACGTACAATGGACCTATGGATATCGTCTATCAACTCCAGGGCGTCGAGTTTGAGTGGGATGAAGATAAAGCTCGGAGCAACGTTGAGGATCACGGCGTGACGTTCGAAGAAGCCGCCGAAGTGTTCTTCGATCCTTTCTATCAGGGGGGTAATGCCTCCACGGATGACGAGCAACGGGACTTTATCATCGGCTATTCACCTGCGCAACGCCTCCTGCTCATCGTGTACCTCGAACGCGGTACACGGACACGGATCATCTCCGCACACCGTACGACTCGCTATGAGAGGAAGTTGTATGAAGAAGCCTGAAGCCGAGGGCGCCTTACGTCTACGTCCGCGCGAGACCGAGTCGGTATCGCTGGCCATACCCCAGGACACGTTGGCCGCGTTGAAGAAGGTTGCAGCCAAGCGCGATATGTCTTACCAAGCGTTACTCAAGTTGTACATGGGGCAAGGGCTGCGGCAAGATGTCGCCCAGTTCTTTGGGGACCAAGTGCTGGACGCCACCGCCCACGTGCTTGCAAGACATCTCCAATCCGAAGAGGAGGTCGCGTCTGTCATGCGAGAAATTCGCCAGGAAGCGGTCGGTTAGCCGCACACAGCACTGGACTGGCTCAAAGCGCAATATTTCGCGAACGGTGGCGCACCATTTCCTGCCGACATCTCCAAAGCGTTTGCGTTGGTCAACACCTGGGATACGGAATGGCGGTATCGTTCAGGCACGGCTTCGCGTCGGGACGCCGAAGCCTTTCTACGCGCCGCCGAACAGATCATCATATGGGCTGATGGGAGGTTATAAAACATGGTTACGATACGCGGCAAAAGCGATGCCTGTCTGGAAGCGGTTACAAACGCACTGGCGAGGTACAAAGCGCAGCATCCTCATGCCGACATTGTGATATACCGGCAGAATTTCGTATCCGTACGTGTGCGTATAATCGATCGGGATTTTGACGGTGTCAGCAAGGCTGATCGTCATGATCATGTATAGGCCTTTGTGCAAGACCTGCACGAAGAGCACCAAAGTGAGATCAGTCTGTTGCTTTTGTTGACGCCGAACGAACTAGACATGTCGTTTGCCAATGAGGAATTTGACAATCCGATTCCATCGAAACCATAGCGGCCTAACAAGAAGATGGAGCAGACGATGGCAAAGAGCCCTTCACATGCCTATGGTCACCCTCTTCCGAGATCATGAAGAGGGTGCGGAATCATTACCTGAGAGGCCGGAAGAAAGCGCGGACATCCTGCGCCAACAACTCCGGCTCCTCAAACGCGGCAAAGTGACCGCCTCGGGGCATCTCCGTCCACTGCTGGAGATTGTAAAAACGCTCCGCCCACTCCCGCGGCGGCTGACTAATCTCTTTTGGAAAACGGGCCACGGCGCAGGGCACATCAATACGTTGTCCGGGTTGGATCACCCAGGGATTGTGCTGATTTTCGTAATAGAGCCGGGTGGACGAGTTGATGGTCTGAGTAGCCCAGTAGATGGTGACGGTGGTGAGCAATTCGTCCTTGGTGAAGCGTTGTTCCACCTCGCCGTTACAATCGCTCCAGGTCCGCCACTTCTCCACAATCCAGGCGGCCAGTCCGACTGGCGAATCGTTGAGTCCGTAGGACAGGGTCTGGGGTTTAGTCCCCTGGATATGAGCATAGCCACCCTCTTCTAACTGCCAATGCGCCCGCGCTTCTAACATCGTCCGTTCCGGCGCCGAAATGTCGCGCATGCCCGCCTGCCAGCCCGTCGGCGCACCGGACACGGAGGTCGTATGAATGCCGATCAAGTGCGCCGGATAGGAGAAGCCCAACCGAGCCGTCACCGCCGCGCCCCAGTCGCCGCCTTGCGCGCCATAGCGCGGATACCCTAACCCTTCCGTCATCAACTGCGCCCAGAGGTCTGCGATTCTCGCAATGTTCATGCCGCGCTTCGTCGTCCGGTCCGAGAATCCATAGCCCGGCATGGAGGGGGCGATGACATCGAAGGCGTCCGCGGAGTTGCCGCCGTGGCTGGCTGGGTCGGTCAGCAGCGGGATGACTTTTGTGATTTCGAAAATCGTGCTGGGCCAGCCATGCGTGATGATGAGGGGCATAGGGTGGGGTCCCTGGCCGCGCTCATGGATAAAGTGAATGCCCATACCATCGATCGTGGTGCGATAGTGCGAGAAGCGGTTGAGGGCTGCCTCCTGGGCGCGCCAGTCAAATCGGGTCCGCCAGTACTCGACCAGCTCTTGAATATAGGTCAGGTTTGAGCCGTAGTCCCATCCTGCACTCGGCAGCGCGTCGGGCCAGCGGACGTTGGCAAGGCGATTCTGCAAATCCGCCAGGATCTCGTCTGAGACGTGAATAGTGAAGGGTTGCGCATCCATGCGGTTATGCTCCTGCATGCGTGATAGTCTTGCCGGTGATTCATGTCTTCCGTGTAGCTTCATCCTTTACCATAGCACTATTTGGCGCTTTCAGAAATGGTTTCCACGGGGAACTGACAGGTTCCTGTTCACCTACATTGGCTATCGCAATGGTGGTATGATCAACGGACAGACGGGGTTTCCGCCTGAACGCTACGACATCTCATCATGCTACGGCATCAAGGAGGACAGGATGCTCGTCCGCCTGCATATCGATCGCATCGAACCCTTCGCGGCCGACATGGCCTTTGGAGAGGCGGGGTCTTATGTTCGTCTCATGGGGACCGCATATGGCGAACTCGATCCCGACCACCCTTTGAACACCGGCATCGTCAATCTCGACAAGGCGCCCCGCAATGCGCGCGGGCGCGTCGAGTACGAGATGGATGTGTACATCATGCGGCCGGCGGATGCCGCCCGAGGTTGTGGCAAGATCCTGTATGAGGTGACCAACCGGGGCCGCAAAATGCTCCTGCCGGTGTTGCATGAAGCTCCGGAAACCTCGCCGGGGGCGATCAATGACCCCTCGACACCGGATCATGTCGGGAACGGATTGACATTTCAGCAGGGCTATACGCTCGTGTGGAGCGGCTGGGACCCGGACGCGCCGCGGGCCAACAACGGCATGGGGATTCGCCTTCCGGCCGCGGCCGACAATGGGAGTCCGATCGTGCAGACGATCCGCGATGAATTTATCTTTGGCACCCGCGTTCCCACGACGCGCCTCACGGCTCCATTGAGCTATGAAGCGGCCACGCGGGATCAGGGGCAAGCGCGGCTGACCGTGCGGGCGTGCGAAACCGATGATCGAGACGTGATCCCGACTGGTCGCTGGGCCTATGCCGATACGCGACGTATCCAACTCCTGCCTGAGGGCACGGCATTCCAGCCTGGACTCATCTACGATTTCTGGTACCCGGCGAAGGAGCCCAAAGTGCTGGGCATCGGATTTGCGGCGACGCGTGATCTGGTCTCGTTTTTGCGCTACGAAACGCATGATACGGATGGAAACGCCAATCCCATTGCGCGCAGCCGTGAGGCGCCGGGCATTCGGGCAGTATTGGCCTTTGGGAATTCGCAGAGCGGGCGATACTTGCGCAATCATACCGAACTCGGGTTCAATCAGGATGAGGCGCAACGGCAAGTCTTCGATGGTATCCTGACCCATGTCGCGGGTATTGGCAAAGTCTTCACGAATTTTGTCTTTGGGCAATCGTTTCGCACCGGGACCCAGCACGAGGACCACGCGTTTCCGGAGAATTGGTTTCCCTTTGCGCATGCCGCGCTCACCGATCCCGTGAGCGGACGGACCGATGCGCTGCTGCGTGGCCATGGCTTCGACCCCCTGATCATGGAAGTCAATACCTCGACGGAATACTGGCAAAAAGGCGCCGCCCTCCTCCACACCGACCCGCTGGGCACGCATGATCTTGACATCCCAGCCTCCGTCCGGCTCTACTTGATGGCCGGAACCCAACACGGCGGGCGGGCGGGACTGACGGTGGTACGTGGGAATGGCCACCACCCGAGCAATCCGCACAATCCAACGCCGGCGCTGCGAGCGTTGCTCGTAGCGCTCGATCAGTGGGTCACCGAAGGTGTGGCGCCACCAGCCAGCCGGGTGCCGCGTGTGGCCGATGGTTCTCTTGTCACACCGGAAGCCCTCAAGTTTCCGGCCATTCCGGGCGTGCATGCGCCACGGCGCACAAATCGGATTGCGGTTCTCACAGACTGGGTGCATCCCGACGCCAGCCCCGATCATACCTATGTGGCCCTCATTCCCCAGGTGGATGCGGATGGCAACGAGGTCGCCGGCATCCGTCTGCCCCCGATTGCCACGCCTGTCGCCACGTACACCGGCTGGAATCTCTACAAAGCGCCGTACCCAGAGGGCGAACTCTGCGACCGGGAGGGGAGCTACCTGTCCTTTGCGGTGACCAAGGCTGAACGCGAGGCGTCCGGGGATCCCCGGCCATCGTTGCAGGAACGCTATCCCCACCATGACGCGTATCGCAAGCAGGTCGATAAGGAAACCCGCGCCTTGATGGCCGAGCGGCTGCTACTGCCGGAGGATGCGGCCCGGTACGTGGATGAGGCCACCCATACGGACCCGTTCAAGCCCAGGGCATAGCGGATGGAGCTGTGCTTGACCACGGTCGCGTCTTGGCCTATGCTGACGGAGGTGAGGAAACGCAGTGGGTACAGACAACGATCAAAGGAGGAGTGGCACCATGTCTTTCACGCTTAACCACCTGCATTTGAAGACGACGGATCCGAAGCAAACGGCGCAATTTTACGTGGACAATCTCGGCGCGACGATTGTCTCGGAAATCGCCGACCGCGGCTATCGCTTGGACCTGCACGGACTCACGATCAACTTGACCACCATCATCGCCGATCAAAACCGCGACCAAGCCTACGGCATGGAGCACATCGCCCTGAACACGGACGACATGGCGGGCGCCCTGAACCAGCTCAAGACCAATGGCACCCGTGTCTTGGAGGAGAGAGAAGGGGCAGCCGGACGGAAAGTTTGCTTCCTCGAAGGGCCCGATGGCGTCCAGATTGAGCTGATTGAGATGGCCAGCTAGATATTCATTTAGTGGTTAGTGATTCGTGAATAGTGGTTGGTGAGGCATTGGGGGCCATCCACTAGCCACTAGCCACTAGCCACGGTAATCTGCTTGACTAACTGCTCAAACGGATCAGGATTGGAGACACGGAAATCAACGGTCCGGACATCGTGGAGAAATTCCGGGAGCTGAAGTTCGCCTTCCAGTTCGGATGGAATGAGAAGCACCATTGGACAGGACTGCTCCATAAATTGCCGAATAAAGACCATGAGTTCCGGATCTTGCCATGGGCCAATGCCATTCGGACTGGTAAAAATTGCCATCGACACAATGCGCCCGATGTGTTGGGCCAAGGTCTCCTGCCACGGGGTGCCCAAGCGGCTTTCGCGTTCCTCCAGCCATGGCAGGATGCCCCGGCGCCGAAGGCGTTCGGCCATCTGCGTTACCGTGGCTTTATCCTCGCTATTGTGGCACAGAAAGACATCGTACCGCCCCGTCGTCAGCTTATGTTGCAGGAGCTTGACCGGATCATCAGCCATGTCGGAAGCGGTTGCCACATGGCGTATACCTGACGTAGATACTGACCACAGCGTATATTTGTCAGGAAACCCTTGGAGTTCACACCCGGCGTGTTCTTGCCACGTTAAGGCACGGTGGTGGAAGGCCTTATACAGGTCAATATCCTGCTTGGCACGATTGCTCACCCAGATTTCCGCCCCGGTGGCCATGGCCGAAACCCGGGCGGCAAAATTGACCGTACTGCCATAGATATCGCCTTCAACGATTTGTGTGGGTCCAACGTGGATGCCGGCCCGGACGGCCACCTGCGCATGGCCGGGTTCTGCCTGCAATGCGACGGCAAAGTCAAACGCCCTGAGCGCAGCGCGAAAGGCGGCGAGAAACCCATCGCCTGTGGTCTTGACCTCGCGGCCGTCATACTGCTTCAATAACTTTCGGGTCTGGGTAAAGTGAGCGGCGCGAACCGCATTCATGCCCTCATCGCCTAGCGTATACTCCATATCCGTCGAGCCGACGACATCCGTAAATACCAGCGCCAGGGTGGCTTGCTGGTCTCCCGCCCAGGCGAGAAAGCTGTGGGTTTGCACTTCTGCATGCGTCGACGTTAACCATACGCCATAGTCGCGGGCCTCATCCGCCGCGTCATCCATGCGAGACACACTCGAGGGATAACGTGTGGCCACCTGTTGTTTCGGATCCGTCAAGAAGACTTGGGTGTCGCAGACCCCACAGTTAATCCAGTCCCAGCCGCGCTCGATCCGGCCCGTGGCATACGCGTCCGGTACCGATGTGCCACACGTGGTACACAAGAAGGAGCGGCGCACCTGAATGGTATTCTGAATGGCGCGACGTTGAAGATGGACCTGAACATATTCCTCGAACTGATAGCGCGTCTCGACGCTGGTCTCCGGGGTAAAAAACAGCGTGAGGCGGCCACGGGCTTCAGCAAATTCTTGCAAGTAAATACCGCACGTGCCCCCGATGTTGGCCGTATAGACGGCGGCGTTGCGCCACATTTGGGTGCGGACGGTTTCAAATCGTCCGCTATGGGTCAAGCGCACGGCCAAGGTAGCGTAAATGCTCTGCACGGGCCCCTCGAACGTATAGACGACCGCTTTCCCCTCGGGATCCGGCGCGTCCTCCCAATCGCGATTGAACTGCGAGGGGAACACCAGATAACGGCCATCATCGGCAGACTCCCGGATGACAAGCTCATAGGCCAGGAGTTCCTCGACGGTGGCCAGCAGAACCAGGCGTTCCTGTTGCGTATCCGCGATGCGGATGTCGGTAGGCATAGCAAAGCGCCCGATCAAGGCATCTTCCTCGGCAATCGAGCCCAGCCCATCAGGCTCATACCGGGCCGCGTTGATCATGGCGGAAGCATAGGCATCGAGCAGTTCCGGTTGCAACAGGACATAGCCGCCGAAACTCATACGCCGAATCAGGTCGCGATTCTCCAAGCGCCCAATACAGGTATCGAACGTCCGGCGCAGTTCCGCATCGCTCTCTTGCGCGTGCGCCCGGCAGAAGGTCCGGAACAAATCATCGGCCGTCAACAGGAGCGACCCCGTTTGTTTTTCCTCGAGTAAAAACTGCTTGATCGTATGAAACACGTGCGTCGAGGTCACTTGGGGAAGGAGGTCCCACGCGATGCCTTCCCGTATCGCAGCCGCGAGTTCTGGGATTTGCCAGCCTTCTTTAGCGCTGGTCTCGAAGAAGCTGTCAAAGCCCATTTCGTCCATGATGACGTCAATCCGTTGCCGGCTGACCGCGATACCGCCACGGTCAGCGCGCGCCACGATGAGCAGCTTTTTCAGAGGAATCGACCGGTCACCCTGGCGCTCCTGGGCCTGCCGCAGAGCCCGTTCCCAGTGCCGCACCCCGGCCAGCGGGTCCGTTTCGCTGCGGGCATCAAACACCACGAGCGCCACCGCGATTTCGTGCAAGTACATTTGATGAATCAGGCGGTATCCCGGTTGGCCAGCCAAATCCCACAGCAATGTCTCACGCGTCTCCTGATAGCGGTTGTCGACAGTCTGCTCCTCCGTCTGAAAGGTCCAGACATGACGTCCATGCGTCGATTCAGTGGCATAAAAATCCTGTCTGCTCAGGACCAGCCCTAATCCGGATTTGCCCACCCCCGTGTCACCAACGAGTACGACCTTGGCGTTTCGATAGTACCTTGAGACATCGCCATGGTGGTGATGGAGGAGGGTCGCCATATCGAGTTCCCAAATTCGGATGATCTCGAATGGCCTTAAGTTAAGCTCTAACTGCTGGTCGTGTCAACGGTTGACCCAACACATGAGGGGGTTTTGTCATGA
>CBCXVS010000080.1:0-25696 GCA_965178525.1 uncultured bacterium
GGCTCTGTCATCGTTCATGCTGAGCTTGAACCGGTTGGCTTTTCTGTTTCACCCCGTGATGGAAGGGGGGGGGCGAACTATGGCCTACGGCGTGAGACCCTAGGCCGGCGTGAGACCTGTTTCGATGAGATGAGGGCTTTGAGGCGCTAGATGATTTTCGAGAGCTGGTCTCACTGGATGGAGGTCATGATGAGCAGGCTTGAGTTGGAATCCGAGCTCGAATCCCAACCCGGATTCCAGGGGAACACAAGCTCATTCTCAAATTTACCATTGCTGGCTATGCAGCTTGCCAGCGCCTGCAGATGGCTCTTTCCCGCATCTCAACCTTTCCGTCCCCTTCGCGTCCTTCGCGGACCCCTTTTGCTTTATCATTGACCGAAATGCCAAAGAATCCCTAGGAAAATAGTCGAAGGCGGGACATTTTGATGTCGGTTATGTCATCTGAGAGGCTAAATTTCGATTTCTCTATCTTCGTTACCCATTGCCTGTTTCAAGATATACTCAATCTCTCGTTGTCGCTCTGGCACCTGATTGATCGCCGCATCCCACACGATCTCATAATCAACACCAAAATACGCGTGGATAAGGCGATCGCGCATACTCGTTATAGCGCGCCAGGTGATTCGAGGATATTTCTGTCTGATGGCATTGGGTATCTGTTTCGCCGCTTCACCAATAATTTCGAGGCTGCGCACAAAGGCACGCTGTCGTGTGTCATCATCAAGAAATGCCTCTTTGGTGAGTCCCTGGCTCTGGCCGATCAGATACTGGGTCTCAATCAGGATGTGATGCAAGTAGGCCCGGATCGAAATCGACATACTCGATCTCTCTCAGAATATAAGGGCCGATGTAGCGACTCAGGGACTCGGGGGTCACCAGCTCCACACGGCGCTCCAAGAGATCCTCCAGAAAGGCCGCCAGCTGCATAAATGTATCAAATGTCTTGCGTTCGGGTTCAAACTCCACTAGCATATCGACATCACTCTCGGCGTCTTGCTGCTGACGGACAAAAGAGCCGAAAAGGCCAAGGCGTTTCACGCTAAACTGCCTGATGCGGTCCTGATGGTCTTGTAGAAGCGTAAAAACGCGTGCCTTCGTTTGCACAGCCATAGGTCGCACCTCTCATACATGTTCCGGCTGTATCCTTCCTTGCGCCATTGTTCCCTGTAAGACCATATCAGAATACGTGTCTAACTCACGGAGCATATACCCCTGGCGCAGTCATTGCGTCACCTGCCGATAGCGGTTCTCCGAAACCATGCCTAACTTCGTCAGAGTCACGACCCAGAATCGAAGTCCTCCCGGTATTGCCCGAGCCATTATGACATCTACTCGTGATCCCATGACCGCGGTCATCCTAACAAACCGAAGCAACTTTCTGCAAACGCACGGAGGGCAGGCCATGCAAACATCCTTTTTAAGCGCTGCCATCCAGGTCAGGGGTTGGCCGTCAACGGCAACACGAGTTGCAACGAGTCTCGCGTTCTATCAGTTCCCTATAAGAAGAGGTATGGACACATGTAATTGAGAAGTGAGCCATCATCTGGCGTCCGGCGTTCAAACACGGGTGATGGTAGTCGTTAGGCGCTTGGGAGGGTAGAAGGCGAAGAATCTTCGGAAAAACGTGCTGTTGTCTGTATAGCTTCCGGTCAAACTTTCGGCCACCATCGCACGATTCCGGCGCTCGGGTAGTCCAGAGGGGCCGAGGGGCAAATCAGCTAATGCGGGGACACACAGGGATCGAGGCGACCGGCTGTGACCTGCGCCGGGCTCATGATCATCCGTCCGCCTGCCGGAATCAGCTTGAATCCGGCGGTGAGCATCGCAATCAGCAGATCGCCGATGACGTGCGGCGGCACTTCCAGGATACCGTTGGCCCAGAGACGGATCTGGGCCAACGTGACGTGCGTCTCGACCCAGCAATGGGTGTGCGGGGTGAGGGTTCGGACACGGGCGTAGGAGTGGGCTATGTCAACGATGGCATCATACTGAAGACGTGCCATGCCGGGTTCCTTCTCCGCTGCGGCTTAGGCGCTGTACAATCGCGAGGCGGTTGCGTTGATCCAGGGACTTAAGTGCCTGGGCATCATTGCCTTTATATATTTCTCTGGAGGATATAAATTTAATGTTGCCTCAGTACTCAGATGCTCTCCGTATCCACAGAGCGTTGTACGCTTACCGGCTGTGGGACGCCGGAGTCGAGCACAAAGATACCAAAACCAAGTGCAAAGCATCCCAGAGCAACCGCCACGCCGATGATTAGGACGACAAGGGTTTCTATGTTGTCCTCCTTTTTTTATGTGCCACAGTCATGCCCCTCATATCGTCCCATCGGGACGAAAACTTGAGCCGCCTGACGGTTGGTTGCGAGGCCGTTTACCGCCCGCGGCATTTATGGTAGAGTGCCATACTTCTTTCGACGTATGCACCCGTATCATGGGATCGGGTCGCATGATGCCACCGTGAGGCTGAGCAGGAGGAGCAGGCATGACGCGCTGGCAGGAGCGCTATCGCGACAAATTGGTGGCCGTCCAAGAGGCGCTACAGGTCATTCAGCCGGGACAGACGGTCGTCATTGGGATGAACGGCAACATCCCTGCAGCACTCTGTCATGCCTTAGGAGAACGCTTGCCATCCCTGCCGAATCTGCATCTGATCGGCGCCGGAGCCCTGGAGCGGTTTCCCTTCCATCAGCCGGGGGTGGCCGCGCAGCACCACGTGCAAGATGCGTTCTTGACGGCCGCCACACGGCCGGCCATGCAGCAGCGGTGCATCGATTTCCTGCCTTTTACGACGGCGCTCTGGCCCAGTGATATCATCGATGGCTCGCGCCCTGTAGATGTCTGTTTGACCAGCGTCTCGCCGCCGGATGAGCATGGCTATTGCAGTTTTGGGTTCATGTTGTGGGCCACCCTCGATATGGTGGAGGCGGCTACCGTGGTGATTGCCGAGGTGGATGAAGACCATATCGTTACCTATGGCGACAACTATGTCCACGTCTCACAGCTCGATTACCTGGTCGAAAAGCAAGGGGAGACCGTCTTCGGAGATGTGACGGAGACGATGGGCTTTGCCTCGCCCAGCGACGTGGATCGACACATTGCCGCACATGTCGCGGCGTTGATTCAGGATGGCGATACGCTGCAACTTGGCGCCGGTACCGTGTCCATGGCGGTGGTCGAGTATCTCAAAGACAAAAACGACCTGGGATTACACTCGGAGATCTGCCCAACCGGCATTCCGCAACTGATTGCAGCCGGGAATATTAACGGGACATACAAAACGCTCCATCCTCGCAAAGCGGTATGTACGGCCCTGTGGGGCGATGAATTCGGGCTGGATTTCGCCCATCTCAATCCGGCCATCGAACTGTACCGCATGCGCTATACCAACAATCCCCGCATCATTGCGCAGCACGACCAGATGATCGCCATCAATAACGCCCTGAATATCGACCTCACCGGCCAAATTACTGCCGAAAGTTTCGGTCCGCAGATGTATTCCGGCGTTGGTGGGCAACTCGACTTCACCATTGGGGCGATGTTGGCCAAGAATGGCCGGGCCGTCACCGTGTTGCCATCCACAGCCAGGGCGGGCACGGTCAGCCGCATTGTGCCGCTGCATACCGAGGGCGCCATCGTCAGCGTACCGCGGACCTATGTGAATTACGTGGCCACGGAGCACGGTATCGTCAACCTGCTCGGCAAATCGCAGCGTGAGCGCGCGGAACTCCTCATCTCGATCGCCCACCCCGACTTTCGTGACGCGCTTTGTCAAGAAGCCAAAACCCACTTCTGGCCGTAGATATTCACCCACCTCGTAACCCGGAGGAGTGCCGTGGCCTGTGTAGGTATCATTGCCAATCCGGCGTCAGGCAAAGACATTCGGCGCCTGGTCGCACACGGTTCGGTCTTCAGCAACAACGAAAAAGTCAATATTGTGCGCCGCGTGTTGCTCGGTCTCGACGCGATGGGAGTCGAGACGATTATCACCATGCCGGATACGTTCGATATCTGCCGCAAAGCGCAAGACAATCTGAAGCTGCGCGCCACGGTGCGCGAACTCAACATGCCGGTTTTCTCCACCCAGGACGATACGATCCGTGCGGCCGGACAAATGTGCGACATGGGGATCGATAGCCTCATCAGCCTGGGCGGCGACGGCACGAACCGGGCGCTGGCGAAGACCTGTGGTGACGTGCCATTGATGCCGTTATCAACGGGCACCAACAACGTTTTCCCCTTTATGTTCGAGGGTACCCTGGCGGGGCTGGCGACAGGACTCGTGGCCCAATGCCTGGTGACCACGCCCGAGAGCGTGGTGCAGCGTCCCCGACTGGACCTGCTGGTGCAGGACGAGGTGGTAGACTTGGCCTTGATCGATGCCGTAGTGTGTACCGATCGGTCGATCGCGACCCGTGCCATATGGGATATCGCCAAAGTCCGGTGCGTCGCCGTGGCCCGACGCCTCCCGGCGCAGATCGGCTTCATGGCGCTGGCGGGGAATTTGCCGCTGGCCGACGGCCAGCAGCAGGGCGGCATGATCATCGAAACGCATCCGGATGCACCGGCTGTTCTGGTGCCGATTGCCCCAGGGCTCATCGTTCCCGTCGGGGTGCAACGCTATGCCCCGCTGAGCGCCGGTGCACCGGTCGCCATCGCCGATGGTCCCTGCATTATTGCCCTGGATGGTGAGCGGGAGGTGGTGGCGCGGCGACATGAGCGCGTCGCGATTTGCTTGAATCCGGAAGGTCCACGCGTGATCGATCCACATCAAGTGCTGGCCGACGCGGCCCAACAGGGGTTTTTTTTAGGACTGAGGACTGAGAGTTAAGAGTTAAGAGCGAAGAGCTGAAGGGCAAAAATGATGTCCGGAGACGTCACACATGTGCTTCCGCTGACGGCGGCGACAGCCACGGAGGTGGCCCAGGCAGGGGGGAAGGGCGCGATGCTGGCCCGTCTTGCCCAGGCTGGCTTGCCTGTGCCAGCAGGGTGTGTGCTGACGCCCCAGGCTTTGACGACGTATCTCGAGGCTCAGGGGCGGTCGGCAACGTCTGAGACGGGTGACCAGATGCTGCGTGATGGCGCGCCTCCTGCCGCCTTGCAGCATGAACTCCATATGGCGCTCGATCAGCTCGGTGCGGCCGCCTCAGGCTGGGCCGTGCGTTCTTCCGCCGTGGCCGAAGACAGCGCCGCGGCCTCCTTTGCCGGTGTCTACGAGAGTTTTCTCAAGATACCGGATACCGATATTTGGGACGCGGTGCGGTCGTGCTGGCTGTCATGGGGGTCCGAACGGGCTCAGGCCTACCGCCAACGCCTCGGCGACACGGGGAGCACGCCGGCGATGGCGGTGGTGATCCAACAGATGGTCCCAGCCCGCAGCGTAGGGGTGGCGTTTACCGCTGATCCGATCAGCGGAGACCGGACACGTATGGTAATCAATGCGTCGCCTGGCCTGGGCGTTGCGGTCGTCTCCGGGGTGATCGAACCGGAGCAGTACACGCTCACGAAAACGCCGGACATCCAGGTGGTGGAAACACGCCTGCTGCATCCTGAGCAGCCGCCTTTGCTTGCCCCCGAGATGGTGGCGACCCTAGGCGAATTGTTGCTGCGCATCGAAACGCTCTGCGGAAGCCCTCAAGACGTTGAATGGGCCTGGGACGGCGAGCAGTACTGGATCGTCCAAAGCCGGCCCATCACCACCCTGGGGCAGCCGGCAACCGAGGATGAGCCTGACATCTGGACCCATGCCAACCTCAAAGAGGTGCTCCCTGGGCTGATCTCGCCATTGTCGTGGTCGTTGGTGCATAACCTACTGGAATCAGGCATCCGGGAGCAGTATGCGCGGCTGGGCTTTACCTGGCCTTCCGAACGGTTGACGATCCGGCGTTTCTGGGGACGGGCCTATTTCAATATGGCATTATTTCAACAGGCTGGCTATGAGGTGTTCGGGGCGCCACCCGAGGAGACGGTGACATCATTGGGCGGCCCCGCCGTGTTGGGGTTTACTCCAGGCCAACCGCCATCACTGTGGCAACGCTTGCGGTGGCTTTACAATACGGTGCGGGTGGTATGGTTCCTCAATCGCTGCCGCAAGCAGGCGCCCACGCAGTTTGCCCGAATCGAGCAGCGTTGGCGGGAAGAGCGGCAACAGATTCCTCACTTCGGCCGGGAGACGCTGATACATGCCCTCGCCACCCGCGAGGCGACCGATCAGCCCTTCCTCGTGTTCCATCTCGATTTAACCGCAGCCATGAATGGTCATTTTACCCTGTTACGGCAGCTCATTGCGCGCCACCTCCCCAACGCGCCCGCCGGCATGGCAGCAGAACTGGTGACGGGCTTAGGCGACGTGCATAGCGCCGACCATAGTTACGACTTGTGGAAATTATCCCGTCTGGCACGTCAGTCACCCGAAGTCATGGCCTTTCTCGCGAGCCGAGAATGGCCGGCGTGGCGGGAAGCGCTGGCGAACACCCCCTTGGCGAACTCTTGGCAGGCGTTTCTGGACACCTACGGCCATCGCGGTCTTTATGAAGTCGACATGGCCAATCCACGGTGGCGCGAGCAACCGGATTATCTCTTTGACATCCTGGCATCCTATGCCGCGATCGAGCAGGAAGCGCCGCCTTTTGATCCGCAGCAACAGGCACAGCGGCGGCAAGCGGCAGAAGCCGATGCCCTGCAGCAGATGCCCCGGCTACTCCGGGGCTGGTTTCGTACCACCTTGCGCCGGGCGCAGGTGTTTTCGCGTCTGCGCGAACAGTGCAAATCGCATGTGGTACGGTTTATCGACTTGAGCCGGCAGCTCGCTCTGCGGGCCGGCGACCTCTTGGTCCAAGATGGTGTGATCGCAACGCCAGAGACGGTTTTCTTGCTGGAACGAGACGAGGTATTGGCCGCGTTGCGCGGTGAGATGCCGGCACCGGACGTCTCTCGGCGCCTCGAGCAGCGGCGCGTCGAGCGTCAGCGCTACGCTGCTATGCAACCGCCAGAGGCATTTGTGGGGGACCGGCCGCTGTATGACGCCACCCCAAGGCCTGATGGCACGGTGCTCTCGGGACTCTCATCGAGCCCTGGCCGCGTCACGGGTGTGGCCCGTGTGATACGCACCCCACAGGAGGGTCGGCGGCTGCAGCCCGGAGAGATTCTGGTGGCGCCGTCCACGGATCCGGGATGGACACCGTTATTTTTACTCGCCGCCGGCCTCGTGATGGAAACCGGTGGGTATCTGTCCCACGGGGCGATTGTGGCCCGCGAATATGGCATCCCGGCAGTCCTGAATGTGCCCTTGGCCACACAGCGCATACCGGATGGCGCGACGGTGATGCTGGACGGAGGGGCAGGAACGGTGAAGATTGCGGAATGCGGAATGCGGAATGCGGAATGGTAGGGGGCACGGTGTACACCGTTTTCGGGCTTGGCGTGTGGACTTCGTCGTCACACAAACAGCTCCGCGAATCGCGGACAGTAATTTTCAAGAGCTGATAGCTAATAGCTAACAGCTCTTCTTAAAGCTACTTGTCTGCAGCAGGCGATAGTTCATACAATTGCGTTTTGGCCTGAATTTGCTCATCCCATCCGCGCGCTCTGAGGTCGATCATTAATCCCTCAGGGCCTTTGTACTTGCGATTGGCCCGCGAACTCTCGGGACACTCCGTGGCCGCTGCCGACTCGATCGTTTTGCAGGATGCTTCCAGGTCATCCACATAGAAGCCGATATGGTGCACGCCGGGGACGGTTGATGGCCCTTCGCCCATATGAGGCGCCTCCTGGCTTTGGAATTTGAGGATGGCGAAATAGATATACCCGTCGGTGAGCCAGACCCCGTCATCCCCCGTGTCGCCGGGTTTGCGGTGCAATTCCGTCATGCCGAAGACTTCCTTGTAAAACGCCGCCGTCTTCGCCGGGTCTTCGCTGGATAAGGCGATATGCTTGATCCGTGGCGCCATGGTGCCTCTCCCTGTTGTACTTCCATTAAGACGAGTCGGTAGACCGTGCGTCTACGCCTCATTACCTGGACCGTCATCATGTCGAGTCTAGGGGAGCATCGAGTCCGTGTCAAGCGTGGTGACGCTTCAAGGCAGGCGACCGAAAATAGCCAGTTGGTGATGGAGAAATCGAGCGATCTCGCGATGACCATAACGCGACGGGTGGCAATAATTTTTTTTGAGCGTATAGCGGTCCCAGTCGATCGCGGCCTCGGCAAAATCTAGAATCTTTTCGTCGGGATAGAGTGATCGCAATCGGCCGGCAAACGCTTGATGCTCGTACCGGTAGGTCGCGGTCATGGGCAGAAATAGCACGATCGGCGTGCTGTCATAGGCTCTCGCAAGCGCAAAGAACTTCGCCATCACGGTCTCCAAAGGCCGGGTAAACTTGTGATCATCGTACGAAAGCAAATTGTCTTCTCGGGGACTGGAGAAGCCCACTTTTCTTTTCACCCGGGGCCACAAATGCTTCACCGTGTGCCCAAATGACACCATATAGGGAAAGTGTATGGTTGGTTTTGTAGTCGCCCATATGTCACGAGCCTCGATCTGCCGGAGCAGCGCGAGGTAGTCATCTAGCGTGGGCGGCAGCGTTGGGACCGGATTGGGATAAAACACCACGTTGCCACCTTCAAAGGCGGCAAAAGGTTTCACGCTGAGCGTAGCTGGGAAACCCGTCAGGAAACCGCGGAATATGTTCGGAAGCCTCTGGATGTTTGCATTCATGATCCCCAGAATAGTATACGGCGTCACATGCCCTGCCTCGGCCTTGTGCTGAAATTTTAAGTAGGCCTGATAGGGGCCATAGCCGGACACACCGAAGTTTTTCACGCCCACCCCAGTGAGTTCCTCCAGGCGCACAGCCCACGTTTCGTCATCATGGACTTCGGCGCTTTCTACAAAGGAATTCCCATAGGCCGCGACGTAGGGCGGAAAATGGTGTGGCGTCATACGGCTCCCATCTGTACCGAAATGATACGTGATCAGCTCGCCAACACAATTTTCCTCCTGGTAGGCATAATGTGGCTTATAATCCCATCCCAATGCCGGACTCCATCGTCCTCGCACCGTTTTTTGTTCTGCCACCTTCTTTCGATACGTCTCTTCCGTGTAATACTGCCGTAAGTCATCGAGATGCAGGTGAAAAAAGTTCGGGCGCCCATGCCGTAGCAAGGTGAGCGCTCCCCAGCCGATGAATTCGGCAGCTCCAACCGCCATGAGCACCAAGCTGACCCAAAATGCGGCCTTGCGCCTTGGATGAAGCGCTGTTGGCATGTCCTCATTCCGTCAGTGTGAGTAAAATCCGTCCTCTACGTTGTCATCGTATGGTGTTCGGGCACCGACCCCGGTGACTGGAAACCTGGTTGGCGCCCGGGCTGCCACCGCGATGGCGAAACTCGGAGATGGCCTGATCCGGATTATCCGTATGCCGAGGTGGCCGCGACGCCGCTTCCGGTGTTGCGGTCCCCACCCATCCACGTTCCTTCGTCAAAAGCGTCATTTTTCTCTTCGATGTGTGATCACGCCGTCGACACCCTATCCAGGCGGTTGGTTACGCTTGACCGAGTAGCCGTATGACTCTACAATCGACTGCAAAAAGTACGCCATGATGTCTCGCCTCGGAGGGTGCCTGACAGACAATAGACACCATGGCGTCACCACAACGTTGCGCGAAATGGCTGGTGGGGTCTTATGATACCTGAGACGCTTTGGATGATCGCCGCCTCAAAAAGTGTACCGTTTTCTCTGGCTGCGGCGAAAGGGGCCTTGACCGCAGGAGGGCCGTCCGTGATCAAGGCGGTGTTGGTGGCCAAGGGCGCGATGGCGGCCACGTACGGCATGACCGCCAAGTGGCTCACATCGTTCTTTCGTTCACCGTTTGGCGCTGGCGTGATCGGTGGGGGGGCCGCTTTCTGGTTATTGGCGCAGCAGCAGAACCGGCGCACGGCGTTGCCTCCGCACCACGCGCAGGAACAGACCGAGACGCAAGACGCCGAGGTGGCACAGTTACAAGAACGCCTGACGGAGGTTGAAACCCAACTCCAGAATTTACAGGCCACCCGTGCAGCAGGGGCTTCTGAAGCTGCCGAGCCCCTGCTGCCCGATCAGCTCGAACGGATCAGCGGTATCGGTTCAGTCTATGCCCGTCGTCTGCACGAAGGGGGCATTTATACGTTTGCCGCTCTGGCGCAACTGACGCCCGAGCAGATTCTCGCCCTCGTCGCATCCGAGGGCAGCACGCGGCGAATCGACCCCCAGGAGTGGATTGACCAGGCGCGTCAACTGGCAGGCGGTGGCGAATCGCATCGGTGCGGGAAGGGCACGGTCTCTTCCCGTTTGCGGCCTTACGCGACACGGTAGCGCTGTACCGCCGCGTCATCGAGTTCGAGACCCAAACCGGGCGCGCTCGGCGCAATGAGGTGTCCATCTTCTAAGACTGGCATTGCCCGCAGGATCGCGGCGGATCGCGGCATGTACTCGACCATGTAGCCATTGGGTACTGCGGCCAGGAGGTGGACATGGACTTCCGGCACGACGTGACCACACACCGGAATCCGGTGCGCCTGGGCCAAGGCCGCAATCTTGCGTCAGGGGGTGATGCCACCGACTCGGGCCAGATCCATGATGGCGATATCCACGCCCCGCGCCTGTAACAACTCGCGGAAAGCGCCGAGCTGATACAGATGTTCACCGCCAGCCACCGGAACGTCCAGCGTCTGTGCGAGCTGTGCCAAGCTCGTGACATCCTGATGATGCACGGGGTCCTCCAGCCAGCAAATACCAGCCTCTTGGAGCGCGTGGCCGGTGCGCATGGCTTGTGGCAGGTCCCAGCTCTCAGTCCCATCGACCATGATCTGCATCTGTGGACCCGCTGCCTCTTGGGCGGTGCGGACGCGTTGGGCCTCGACAGCCGGGTCGGTTTCCTTACCCAGGCGCAGCTTCAGGGCGCCAAAGCCCTGGGCGGCGTGCTGCGCGGCAGAAGTGGCGAGGTCGTCGAGCGATAAATTGTACCAGAGACGATCACTCGCATACGCCGGCAGGCGATCGCGGTAGCCGCCCAGGAGCCGGTATAGCGGCTGCCCCAGGGCTTTTCCGGCTGCATCCCACATCGCAATGTCGAGCGGAGCAATGGCACAGTGCAGCATGCCGCCAGGACCCACCCAATCGCCACGTCGAGCTAGGCGTTCCCAAGCGGCTTCAACGTCCAGCACGTTGACGCCGAGTAGGTGCTCGCTGAGTTCACGCGTTGCCTGCGCAATAGCGCGTATCAGTTCCCCTCGGGGATAGACAATATAACCTGTCCCCTGGATCCCATCCGCCGTCGTCACCCGGGCGAGCACATGCCAATTCGCATCCACCTGCCGCCCGCCCGCGACATAAGCGTTGTCCACCGCGACACGCAAGACATCGACGTCAACACCCGTAATCTTCATTCTTATTTCCTACTCCGAAGGAAGGTGATGCGATGCACGAGGCTCCATGATACATGCAGGCGGAAGCAGACCCTCTTTCATTCCGCATTCCGTTTCTTAGTTGCTCCCCGCAGGGGGCCGCAATCCGCAATCTAGAGGACTTGCCAAATACGGCGGCCTTGCAGACGGACAACCTTGCCAAATCCCGGAGCCGGGAAATGGCCTGACGCCACGACCAGTCCTTCCTGCTCCAACCGCTCCATGAGGGTGCGGCGGGTCGTTTTCGTCTGCTCCGGGTCCATGTCAGCCCGTGAGACCCAATCCGTCTCATGGACCTGCGCCGGGTTGTGGGCGACGTCGCCCAAGATGAGGGCCTGTTCGCCCTGAGATGTGATCAGGATACTCATATGTCCCGGCGTATGTCCGGGCGTGGGCAGCGCGGTTAGCTCACGGGTCAATGTGTGTTCCCCGTCCATGAATTCGATGAGATCCAGCTCTTCCAGGGGCCAGACACAGGCCGGCGCATTGGGGAAGCGTTCCGCCTGCACCTCGGCTCGGTGGCAGGCCTCCCAGTCCTTCGTACTCATCCAATAGCGGGCATTTGGAAAGGTCGGGGTATATCTCCCATTCTGCGACATGAGGTTCCAGCCCACGTGATCCCGGTGCAAGTGGGTGAGGACGACCATATCAATATCATCGGGTTGGACACGGTTGGCTTTAAAATCCTCCAGCAGTTTGCCCCAGGGCGCCTCGGGCGCATCTGCCGGTGTCGGCCCCATGCCCGTGTCGACCAGGAGGGTGCGCCCGTCCGACCGCACCAGGAAGGAACCCAGGTTAAAGCGGACCTTGTGTTCCTCTGTGAGGTGAGATTCGTACTGCTGCCAATTGTCGCCGGGAATGGACGGGAAAAAGTTGCAGAGATCGAATTCGAGGATGCCGTCCGATAGCGACATGATTTCGACATTCCCGACTTGGATCATATGGTTTGCCATGACGTTCCCTCCTTGTGCGGTATCGAAAGTAAGGACTGTATTCTATCATAAGGCTCTGTCGGAGCGGAGAGAAAATCCGGCTCCGCGAAGGACGCGAAGAAACGCGAAGGGCAGTTCAAAAACATCTCCGAGGAGATAATGATCTACCGTATTCTGGGGGATAGCGATACCCACGTTGGCGGCTAGGTGTCCTGCATCAGGAGACACGAGGCGCTATCGTAAAACGTGTCAGATGCTTGGGTGTCGAGATAGCGGTAGGGCCGGCCTACGCCTTCGTGAATGGAACTGATAAAGGGGTCGGATCTTGAGTTTATGGTACGGAAAAAGCCGAAAGAAGCGTCACTCTAAACGGACAGACGCCGGAAAATCATAAATCCGTCCGACAGGTCATCACCAACCTTGCACTGGACTTCACGCGCGTCCGCACGCTGGCGAGTATCTGCCGCGGCCCACCTTTCTCCGATGACCATGCCCATAGCCTGAGCGCCCGCTCGTTGAAGCGTTGCCGCTCGGCGGGCGGCAAGGCTAATGTCGTGGCTATCGACCTGGAGCGAGACTTCGATCACAGCAACCTGATCGCCCTTGCACCAGAGGAGGTCGGCGAGGGAGGGATCTTCGTCATCAGCGAGGAGATCAGCCACTGGCAAGGAACTCAGGAGCGCTGAGAGGCGCTGCTGCACGAGCGGCTGATCGAGCGCGCCTCCCTCTCCACCTTGAAATAGGACGGACGCTCGTCGTATGATCGTGCGTTCATAACGCTCGCCCTCACGGCGTCCGGCTTCTCCGCGTTGCCAGTCGTGAAGACTGTCCAGTTTTACGACCAGCGCTTGCACCTGTATCTCCGTGTGGCGTTGAGCCTGCACCAGATCCTGTATCATCGCCTCGGTCTGTTGCTGGGCTTGTGACAACTGTTCCAGGCGTTCGTCGATGCGCGCTTCCGTCCGCTCCAGACGTGCTTCGGTACGCTGCTGGGCTTGGGCCAACTGCTCCAGACGTGCTTCGGTACGCTGCTGGGCTTGGGCCAACTGCTCGACAACTGCAGTGAGCCGGTCAAACCGATCCGGCAGAGTTTGCATGGCATCGACGAGCAACAACCTGCGAAGCTGCGTGCGCAATTGTGGCTCAGCTTCCAAAAGTTGCAAGAAGGTCTGGAGACCATTCGCCGTCAAGGCCATTTTGCGTCATCCGTTCGAAGTCCGGTTCAATGTTTGCTTGTCCGGTAGGTCACACAAATCCTTGATGTGGGTAACCGCGATCATAGACCGTCTTTCGCACCGCGTCCTGACATGATGCCCCACCGTATATAGCGTCGGTCACGTATTATACGCCGATCCCAGTAGCCACCACAATCTTCCGAGGGAAATGGCGAAGCCGCATGATGACTTGGACCCCAAGGGCTAGGGCGTAGGCAAGACGTCATGGTGTCGTGATGATCAGGTTTTGTAATCCGGGCTGTCCCGATCCAGCAAGCGGAGCAGGGCCGGCCATTCATGTTTGCCAGGCCAAAATTGCTCATATTGCCGGGCCGCGCGTTCGCAAATCTCATCCGGCGGCGCCTGCAACCCTTCGCCACTTGACAACACCTGCATCTGGATCTGACACGCCCGCTCCAGGTAATACATCAGCATAAACGCTTCGCCCACGCTGCGCCCGGCGGTCAGCAGGCCGTGATGCCGCAAAATCATAGCGTACTTGTCCCCTAGATTCGTGGCCAAGCGCTGGCGCTCCGCGAGATCGACCGAGACGCCCTCGAAGTCGTGGTAGGCAATGCGATTGTAGAACATCATCGCATCTACGATAATGGGCTTGAGACCGCAGGCAAGCGCCGAGACGGCTTGGCCGTGCGGGGAGTGGGTGTGCATCACACACACGATGTCGTCACGTACGGCGTGGATGGCGCTGTGAATGATAAATCCGGTCACATTCAGATCCGCCTGGCCATCCACCACATGGCCGTCGAGATCAATCTTGACTAGGTTCGACGCCGTAATCTCATCGTAACGCAGTCCGAACGCATTGATCAGAACATGATGATCAGCACCGGGCACACGCGCGGTAATGTGATTCCAGATGACATCACTGAATCCGAACCGATCCGCCAGCCGATAGCAAGCGGCCAGATCGACGCGGACTTGCCACTCATCCTCATGGCAAGAAGGGGGTGGCATAATCAGGGACGATGCACGGGGTGTGACGGTCATGACGGCTCCTGAGCGATGCGGATTATGTTATTTGAAAAGCGTCACCAAGATCTTGCGGTCCCCAACGAACGACATGCGTGCATGTTGCGCCAAGAGATTGTCCACCATGAGCAGGTCGCCTGGTTGCCACGTCACCGCGACTGCAGATCGCCAGGCGGCTTGGCGCACGTGCGCCACGACATCGTCGGAAAACGCGGCGCCACCCCCGTAGCGGCAGTGAAACGGGTAGTGATGGTCCTCACACTCGGCATGGACAAATGACGGGTGGGATTTGAAATAGGACGCATGATGCGGCGGAATCTGGTTGAACCAGATCTCCTCACCTGTTTTCGGATGGGTTACCGTTGCCGGCAACACATAGCGGTAGGTCAGATTGCCGGCGGCATCCCACTCATAGTCATACTGGTGCATCTGACAAAACCGTTCGACCGCTTGCGGATCGTCGGTGCAAAAACTGTCCTGCCAGGACGTGTAGGTCGTGTTGCTGCGGCTGGGCAGATAGCGTATGTATTGAATGCCTGTCCGTTTTATGGCCTCGCGCACGGCGGGATCGATCTGCTGCGTGTAGTGTCGCACATCGACAATCGGGGTTTCACCCCCGTGCGTGGGCGGGGTGAGGCAAAAGAGCAAAAGCTTGGATGGGTAGACGCGGGCAAAGGCCATTTCATTATGGGGCTCAATCGTGTAGTCGGGGGGATCATCGCTGGCTGTCATCACGTTGGCCTCGACCTCGTGACGGACGCCTGTGCCGCTTTCATATCCCATGGTATCATAGCCCAGGCCAGTGACAAAACGCGCCAGATCCGCCGCCGTGGCGAGTGGAAGGCCCCGCACCAGGATGGCGCCAACTTCATGCAAGACGCTGTCCGTCCAGGATGCGACATCCGCGGCCCACGTCTCTGGAGGCATACGGGCTGTGAGCGCATCTGACGCCGGGCACAGCACCAGAGGAAACGTATCGGTGGCAGGGTGAGCCAGAGTCGCCGGCATGGCGGGATGATCGGATCCGGGAAGAAAAGGGCGATTGGCGATGCGCACGGGTGTGGAAGGGGCTGGCAACGGATCGGCGGTTATCAAATGTGTCATGGTGCTCTCCCTGTCATTCCTCAGAGATCGTGGAAACATACCCTATGTCAGTCAGAGCCCAAGGGAACATTCAGCCCTTTGGGGGTGAGGGTGAGGATGGGGCAGACGGGCTGACGGCATAAAGCGTGCCATCATGAGAGACGATGTACATCGTCTCGCCTACCACGATCGGGCTCCCTGTGATCTTCCCTGCGGTCTTAAAATTCCACAAGACGTCTCCTGTCTGGGCATCCAGGCCGAAGACGCTTCCTGCTTGCGTCCCGATCAGCACAGATGTCCCGGCCACGGTCGGGGCGGCGCTAATCTCAACCCCCAGATCGGTCCGCCACCGAATGGCGCCCGTCGCCGTGTCCAGGGCCACCACGGTTTTCTCCGAGGTGGCGGCGTACACCGTATCGTGGGCAATCGCCGGCGTGTGGGTGACATCGCCTCCGACACGTTTGGCCCACAAGCCGCCTTTTTGCACCGGCGGCTTCGAGAGCACGCCCCAGATGTACAAGTTGGTCTGCCAAAACAACAGCGCGCGCTCCAAAGGGTAGGTGGTGGCTTGCCAATCGATTGCCCATACGCGTCCGCCAATGGAACCAAAGTACGCCCGGTTTCCCTGGATGGCGGCCCCGGCTCCGATGTGCCGGCCCAGCCCCGTCTCATAGATGAAGCGCGTGCGGCCCGTGTCAGCACCCACGGCATGAATACGGCTGCCCTGCGAGGCGACGATGATTCTGGCGTCCGCGTATGCGACCGGGGCAACAATCCAGTTTTGCGTGGCAAATTCCCAAAGCTGCCGTCCGGTGCCGGCATCGAGCGCATACAATTTCCGATCCGCAGCCCCGATATAGACAGCGCCGTGGACCACCACGGGCGAGGCGAGGATGGGATGACGCAGGTCGGTGACCCAGAGCCGCTCCGCCGTATGGCGGTTCAGGGCCACAACGGGGCCGGGGCGAATGGCAAAAATCACGCTCTGATCCGCGACGGCTGGCGTCGAACTGGATGGCCCGCTAGTGCGATATTCCCACACCGTTTGGCCGGTCCGCCGATGCAAAGCGAGCGCACGGTGGTCTGCCGTCGTGAGATAGACATGATCATCTACCACTGCGGGCGACGCGAGAAGCGGCTTGGCCGTGTGATAGGTCCATATGACACGATGCGGAAATGGCGCTGCGTCAGGGGTGAAGCCAGTATTTTGCGCGGTTCGCCGAACCTGCCCCCAGGTTTGAGGACCGCTCGTGGCGCTGACGTTCGTTGTCGTACGGGGCGGGTTGAGGCCGCGGTCAAAAAAGACGCCTACGGCCCAGACCGTCGCACCGCCTAGCAGGGCCAGCACCAGCAGGAGACGTCCGAGCCGGCGGCGCATGAAACGAAACTGGCACCGGCGCGCGATCTTCTCTGCCTGCGTGCGAGGCACGATAGCGAATCCGAAAAACAAACCACAGCCCGGACACTTGCCGGTACTACCCTCCGGATCAATGTGACCGCAGAAACGGCACACTCGGACCTCTTCCACGGGAGCCATCTTATCGCTTCAACCTTTTGTTGGGGAACCTCATACTGCGTACCGCTGCAACTCTGGCACGAGTCGTTTGAAGAGAGTATCATAGCAGACACGATCTCCAGGCGCCATACGCCAACAGACTCCGGCATACTTGACATGGCCTCTATCTGTATACGAAAACAGTTGTGGCAGGAGCAGGGCAAACAGGGGGACGCGCGTCGAGTCTTGGCAGATGTCTAGGGGTGATTCACGGAAGGGTTTGAGACCGTTGATCTGCAGGAAGTGAGGGCCTGACTCGAAGCGCTGGGGAGATAGACTGACTGGGAGGGGCAGGTGCGGAGACCTGCCCGCTGTGATGCCAGGAGTAGGGGCTTAGAGCGGGGACCAGCCCTCCGTGAGATAACCGCGCAGGTAGCAGACCTGGCCGCTGTGATGGAAATGGTCGAGCATCAAAATGCCCAGCATCTCGCCACCTTTCCGAGAGTTGCCACCCGGTCCTGGGAAGTCCTTGTCGAGAGCCTCAGCCGGGAGCGATTGCAGCGTGCTCAGGGTTTTTTCCCGCACGGCTGCGCCATAGCCTTTAAGATTGTCAACGGTGGGTCTGAACGCCGCGACCTGCTCTAGCGTATCCCCACCGCCAAGCTGTCCGGGGTTGGCTTCCATGCCGAATTTGTCGTGCCATCCTGCCGCAATCCATGCCTGGTCTTTCCCGCCTAAATTGGACAGAATCGCGTCTTCCACCCGATATTGATGCCAGAGGGTCCAGCCGATCGGGTTGGTATGGTTGTTCGGACGTTTTAACAAATCTTCGTCTGTGAGGCCATCGAGCGCTTTCTCGATGAAATTGGCATTGGCGTTGAGGGCATTGGTAACGACGGTTTGTGCGTCCATGCGGCTTTCCTCCCTATTGGGCCTTATGAGCGATGTCTGAGAGGTGTTCGTCACCTATACTCATCTGTCCAGATGAAGCGACAAGATCAGAATTGCATTGTTTCATAGCCGGGCGGTTTGTACAACCCCAGACCTCACCCATGTCTCGCGATATACGTGTCAGATTATCCGGCGCCTTTTAACACCTTTTGCCTCTCCTCTTTGGCGAACCGCTCCACCGCATACCGGAGCGTCACGCGCGGCATCGCCTCCCGCCATGTCAGGACATAATCCAACACCTGCTCTGGGTAGCTTTTGCTCGCCTCCTTCAGCATCCACCCGCAGCCCTTCCGAACCAGATCATCTTCATCACGAAACAGCCGCTTGGCAACCTCAAACGCCTCCTGCAGATGGTCGCCCCGCCGTAATCCATAAATGAGGCTAACGGCGGCAGCGCGCTTCATCCAGCGGCTCTCAGAGGAGGTCCACGTCTTGACCTGGGGCAGAAAGGCGGGGTGCTGCAAAAGAAAGAAGCCGAGCGTGTGGGTGCAGAAGTCATCGCAGTCGCTCCAATCATTCACGTACTGCTTGAGCCACTGCTCAAAAACGATGAAGTGCTTGGGCTCAACGTGCTTTCTACATCGATAACTCCAGTCGAAAGCGATGATTTTGTACTCGTAGAGACCCGTCTGCAGCAGCTGCTCACAGAGACCTAGTACTTCGTCAATAGGCTTGCTTTTGATCTGCCTGAAGTGCGTGCCCGAGATCTTCCGGACGAGGGGCGTTCTGACGCCGAGGAAGTGGCTGACGTCCATGTTGAAGTGTTCACGGACGCGCGTTTTATATTCAGGATCGATGCCGGATTCCAGGTCCGATCGCAGCGCGTTTATCATGGTTTTTCCACGCCTTGTCTGAACGAGCAATACGTCAATTTGCCCCTTGTTTTCTTCACGTACGCTCTGATCACAGCGTTCCATATGACAGGAGGATGAGGCCATTTCGCCAACATCTCGCAAGACGGTATCAATCAGATTTTGCCGCATATAAATGCTATTCGCACTCAATTGCTCAATATACGGTTTGATCTGATTCAGCAATCTAGCCCGCTTTGCCCGGCGCAAAATTCCAAGCGTGCCAATGCGTCGAATGCCAAGGCGCTCGGCCACGCGCCGTGCCTGCGCATCATCGAGGAGGACCGTGCTAGCCGCAATACCTTGTGCCAACGCAATGGCCTCGGCCTCACCGCGATCCACCAGGATCGCTAAAAGTTGAAGACTTTGCGGCTCAGGCGCTTGTATGTCTACCCAGGCGAGCTGACGCACCGTCTGCGCACCTGGTAGATTCTGCCCTGCAATGGTGACTTCATGCCAAACGGCCGGCGGTACCAAAACGCGCCGATAAAGCCTTGGTAAAAGCTCCAGTTGTTCAATGATGGCCAGCGCGATCAACGGACTGCTGTCAGCAATAAGGACCGGGTTAATCATCTCGTAGCTCATCAGCGATCTGGTCGTCGTCCAGATTCATCACCGGCACGTGCAGCCGCCCCAGTTCAAACATGAATCGTACTTTATTCATGCCACAAAACGCTGCTGCTTTTCCCAGTGACAGCCGATGCACCTCAAATAATTTAACAGCCAGTAGAAAGCGCATCTCTTCTTCAAGCTCTTGCGGCGGCTTGCCAGACATGATCAGTAAGTCGTCAGGATAAGGAATCGATAATATAGGCATAAATGCATTTACCTTAGCGTTATTCGTGTGCTTACCCCACCGCCGGATAGATCACCACCCGGCGATGCGGCTCCGCGCCCGTGCTTTTCGTCGTCAGGCCATACCCCTCGGCAAACTGGTGTTGCAATCGGCGCACCGCGGTTTTCTGCGGCGACAGTTCCACCGCGTGCTGCTGTTGGATGACCTCGTGCACAGCCAACTCCGCTTCGCGCATGGCCGCATCGCGCTCGGGCCGTGGCTCTTGCCGTTCGAAAATGGCGCGGAGGAAGTAGGTCATCTGTGTCACCGTATTATTGCGCAACACATGCAGGGGAATGCCGCGCGTTTGCGCCAGGTAGAGCCGTTTCGGTTGATGCCGTTCATGCGACTTCAGCATCAGGACCATGTCCGCCTCCTCGAGATTGGTGACGACTTGCGCCGATACCTGGCACAGGCGAATCGCTTGCTCGAGCCGGCTGCGGTTCACGGCATAGGGGAAGATCCGTACCGTCTTATGCCGCCGTTGCCGCGGCGCCACAGCCACGGGGTGCAACTCCGTCACCTGCGCCGGGACGGAGTCAGCCGGCAGGGCCGCCGGACGGATTTCCACATCGCCCTTCTCGTTCCGCATGCGTAGCTCTGGACGTAGCGGCAGGCCGCGCAGAAAATGGTCGATGATACGGGCGACGTTGTGGTGCACGGCGAGGCGGTCGCGTTCTTGAATTTCCACTAACACCTCAAACGTCGGGGGGGCTTTGCGCTCGAGGACGGTCTTGCGCGTGCCACGGCGCCGCGCTTCCTCATCGGAGAGGGTCACGGCTTGAATGCCGCCGACGAGATCGGACAGCGTGGGATTCTGCAGCAGGTTGTCGAGCGTATTGCCATGTGCCGTGGCGATGAGCTGCACGCCGCGTTCGGCAATCGTCCGGGCGGCTAGCGCTTCCGCTTCGGTGCCGATTTCGTCGATGACGATGACCTCGGGCATATGATTTTCCACCGCCTCGATCATCACCGCATGCTGCTCGCTCGGGGTGGATACTTGCATGCGCCGCGCATGGCCGATGCCTGGGTGCGGGATATCGCCGTCGCCGGCAATTTCGTTCGAGGTGTCGACGATCACGACGCGCTTGTGCAGATCATCGGCCAGGACTCGGGCGGCTTCGCGCAACAAGGTGGTTTTGCCCACGCCGGGCCGCCCCAGCAGCAGGAGCGATGTGCCACTCTCGATCACCTCCCGCAGGATGTCGACCGTGCCGAACACGGCGCGTCCGACGCGGCAGGTGAGCCCGATAATGCCGCCGGTGCGATTGCGAATGGCGGAAATACGGTGTAGGGTGCGTTCAATGCCGGCACGATTATCCTTCCCAAACGTCCCAACGCGCTCGATCACATAGTCGAGATCCTCCCGGCCTATTTGCGCCGATGACAACGGTTCCATCTGCCCCGGGAAACATGCTTCCGGCTGCCGTCCCAGATCGAGGACGACCTCGATCAGTGTTTCCCGCTGGGGATGGGTTTCGAGCACCTCGCGTAAGTGCGGAGGCATCACATCCAGCAGCAGTTCCAGACCGTCTGTCATATGTATGTGCTGTTCTGTCAACCTTGCTACCTCCCCGCCGCCGTTGACGGTCGTACTGTCTTCACGGTCTCCGGCAGTCTCTTCGGCGTGTATCCTCTACCATGGGGTTTCTCGTTTTCTGTGTGTACCCGAAAACGAGGGGTATGACAACCACGTGCTCTTTTCAGACTATATTCGAATGGTTTATTTTGTGTCAGCATATGGTCGATCTCGGCATCGTACCCCTTGCCATGGGGCGTCGACGTCACCAGAGAGAACGGCGTCGAGGCCAAAAGCGGCATGGCCGGGCGGCATCATTTGGCACGATTCTGCAGGATAACGTACACCTTGTCAATACCTTAGATAGCGAGATTAACATCAAACCGCTAGACACTGCAACCGCCCTGTACGGCTTGACTTCCGTGTCCGCCTACGTTACAGATGACACACCATGTGATTGCGGCGCGCCCATGCCGGGGCGGTCCATTCTAGAGCTGCATAGAGGAGCACAGACGATGGCGCAAGAGCATGCCGTCATGACCGAGGAGATGATCGACGATGTTCGGCGGCGTATCGGCGTTGACTGGCGGCCCCGTGAGCCCTACTTCAACACGCATGCCACGCAGGATACGATTCGCCATTTTGTCCATGGCATTGGCGATGATAATCCGCTGTGGTGCGATCCGGCCTATGCCAAGACCACGCCTTTCGGGGCGGTGCTGGCGCCGCCGAGCTTTCTCTACAGCATCTACTGGTGTTCCGGCCGTATCGGCATGCCGGGTATCCATGCCTGGCATTCGGGCAACGACTGGGAATTTTTCCGCCCGATCAAAGACGGCGAGGAGATTCAGTACCGAGTGCAGGTCAAAGACCTCGTGGAGAAGAAGAGCCGCATGGCCCGGCGGACGTTTATCGAGTATTGCGAAACCTTTTATGAGACGCCTGAGGGCGATCCCATCGCCCGGTGCCTGGGCTGGAGTGTGCGGGCCGAGCGCCGCGCCTCGGGCGAGCAGGGGAAATATCGCGACATCGAAACGGCGCGCTACACGCCGGAAGACCTCCGGCAGATCTATGACGACTACGATCGTGAAGAGATTCGGGGCGTGACGCCACGCTACTGGGAAGACGTGCAGGTGGGTGACGACTTGACTCCCGTCGTCAAGGGTCCCCTGAGTATGCGCGACATGTTCGCCTGGATCATCGGCGCCGGTTCACCCTTTATGAAAGCGCACCGCATTGCCGTGGGCTATCAAAAACGTCATCCCTCGGCCGTGATGATGGACACCACCACGGGACAGATCGATGTGCCGGAGCTGGTGCACATGGAGCCCTCCCGGGCGCGTGAAATCGGCATTCCGGATCGCTATGACTACGGGGCGCAGCGCATGTCATGGCTGTTTCACGTTCTCACCAATTGGATGGGCGACACGGGTTTCATCACCAAACTCTACGGTGAATTGCGCCGTTTCAACGTCGTGGGGGATACGACCTGGATCAAGGGCACGGTGACGCGGACGTACCAGGAAGATGGCAAATACCTGGTCGATCTCGACATCTGGGGTGAGAATCAGCGCGGCGACATCACCGTGCCGGGACGGGCCACGGTGCAACTGCCGAGCCGTCAGGGAGCCGACCTGTGAGTGCGATACCATCGTTCGAGGATCTGAAGCGGGCCGGTGCGCTGCAAGGCTGCCGCGTGCTCGATTTCGGCACGGCCTGGGCCGGATCGATTCCGGGCCATGTACTGGCGGACTTCGGTGCTGAGGTGATCAAAATCGAATCGCTCGATCGCGTGGACTTGCTGCGGTATGGCCCGGGTCCCTACGCGCCCATGCGGGGCAAACCCTGGAAGGAAGCGCGAGAATGCAACGCCTGGTTCCATGCCGTGAATCGTGGCAAATTCGGCGTCACCATCAATTTCACCACCGAGCGTGGAGCCGAGTTGATTCGGCACTTGGTGGCCATCAGTGATATGGTCGTCGATAATTTCACGCCGGACGTGTTGGCCAAATACCATCTGCATTATGAAGCGCTGACGGCCATCAAGCCCGATCTCATCATGCTGGCGATCAGTGTGGCCGGACACCATGGCCCATACCGCGACACCCGTGCCTACGCTTTCAACTTACATGCCTTGTCCGGATTTGCCAGCCTCATTGGTTTTGAAGGCGACACGGAGCCGCAGCACATCGATATTGCCTATGCCGATTGGAACGCCGGGATGTTCGGCGTCTATGCCCTCATTTTGGCCCTGTTTCACCGGCAACGCACCGGCGAGGGCCAGTTCATCGACCTCTCGGCCTGGGAGGCGACCTCGGCCCTCCTGGCCGAAGGGTTTATGGACGCGAGCCTGAATCGCCGCGTCCCCGGCCCGCAAGGCAACACGCACCCGACCATGGCGCCACACGGCTATTATCCGTGTCAGGGTGACGATATCTGGCTGGCTTTAGCGATTCGTTCCGAATCGGAATGGCAGGCCCTGTGTCGCGTCATGGGACGCGCAGACCTGGCCCACCATCCCCGCTTTCAGGATATGTACCAGCGCCAGCAGCATCGCCAGGAACTCGACGATCACCTCGCCGCCTGGACCCGGACGCAAGATGTCGACGCAGCCGTCCAGCAGCTACAGGATGCCGGTGTGGCCGCCATCCCCTTACGGACCGTGGAAGCCCGTGGCCGTGATGCGCACATGCAAGCCCGGCACACGCATGAAGCCATCGAGCATCCGGGCACAGGCCTGGAATATTTGCACAACATTCCCTGGCATATGAGCGACACGCCGCCCCACATCCAGGGCCCGGCGCCCCAAGTCGGTCAACACAATGCCTACGTATTCGGCGAACTCCTCGGCCTTTCGCCTGAGGCGCAAGCACAACTGGCGGAAGAGGGGGTATTGTGAAGAAGCTCTCAGCTCTCAGCTAAAGAAATAAGAAGGTGTCAGTCAAAGCAAATGATGTACAGCGTGCATCTTCCAAGCTGAGAGCTGACAGCTCTTTTCAAGAAAGGCACAAACGCATGCGAGATGGACGACGCCCACTTGACGGCATCCGAGTCTTGGAACTTGCCTCCATCGTTGCTGGCCCCTTTTGCGGCGGATTGATGGCCGAATTTGGCGCCGAGGTCATCAAAACCGAATTGCCTAGCCGAGGCGATGACATTCGCCGTATGGGACCCCGAGAAGACGATGTGAGGTATTGGTGGGCGCTAGAAAATCGGGGCAAAAAGGTGTTTACCCTCGATTTGCATCTCCCCAAGGGGCAGGAGATCGTCAAACGCTTGGCGTCGCAGGTGGATGTCATCCTGGAAAACTTTCGCCCCGGCGTGCTGGAGGGCTGGAATCTTGGCTGGGAGGACCTCAGCCGCATTAATCCCCGCCTAATCATGGCACGTGTCACAGCCTTTGGCCAGACCGGGCCGCGTAGCCATGGTCCCGGATTCGCGGCCATCGGTTCCGCCTTTGGCGGCACCTGGTACTTGAATGGGATACCCGATCAACCGCCGGTGCGCCCCACGCCTGTGTATCCCGATTATTTGACCGGGTTGTTTACGGCCTTCGGCGTCATGGCGGCGCTGCGCCACCGGGACCATACCGGGGAAGGCCAGTGGATAGATGCCGCGTTGTATGAATCCGCTTTTCGCATCACGGAATATTCTTCGACCTTCTACGGCCGGCAAGGCGTCGTGCGCGAGCGTGGCGCCCGGCAGCACGTGGGTTGGCTTGGTGCCGCCTGCCTGACCCAAGACGGCCATTGGGTGGCGTACACGGTCCCGGCACAGCATCTGTTCGAGCGTCTCTGTACCATGATCGGACAGCCTGATTTGCCCAAGGACGTACGCTACGCCACGGCCGAGGCTCGCTCTGAGAACATGCGGGAGCTGATGCAAGATGTCGAAGCCTAGTTTGCCGCGCGCACCTACGATGACGTCGAGCAGGCATTGGAAAAGCACCAGGTGCCCTATTCGCGTGTCATGTCCATGGCCGACGTCTTTAGCGATCCGCACTTCAAAGCACGTGAGATGATTATCGACGTGCCACACCCCACGCTGGGCTCGCTGCCCCAGCCCGGCATTGTGCCAAAGCTCTCGCGGACGCCCGGCCGCGTGCCCCACGCCGGCCCGGCCATGGGGGCGCACACGGAGGAAATTCTGCGTGGCATGCTGGGCTTGTCGCAGGAAGAAATCGCTGCGCTCCGGCAGGAAGGTGTCGTTTGATCTCCGGTATCTCCGCTTTGTATACCCAGCCGCGCAAGCCTAATGCCCCTTCCACTCGGGACGGCGTTTTTCCGCAAAGGCCCGTGGCCCTTCTTTAGCCCGAAGTTCCTCCCGTGATTCGGCGACAACTTGTTGAAATAAAAACTCAAAAGCCTGAAACGAATTGACCTTT
>CBCXVS010000081.1:0-25560 GCA_965178525.1 uncultured bacterium
TTTGAGGATGATTCGGTGGGCATCTGGGCTGGGCTAGGGAACCTGATCTTATGCTATTGAGGAACAACTCTAATATCGCTCCCCTGGTTAGTGTTGTCACGCCTGTTTATAACGGGGATAAGTATATCGCTGAATGCGTTGACAGCGTGTTAGGACAGACGTATACAAACTGGGAATATATTATTGTTAATAATTGCAGTACGGATCGCACACCCGAGATTGTTCAAGCGTATGCATTACAAGATGAACGAATTCGAGTTTACCACAACCATGAGCTGATCAATGCTATACCCAACTGGAATCATGCGCTACGCCAAATATCCGCTGAGAGCAGGTATTGTAAAATGGTGCTAGCGGATGACTGGATCTTTCCCGAGTGTCTCAGCCACATGGTCGACTTGGCCGAAACGTACCCATCCGTGGGAATCGTGAGCGCCTATCGGCTCGATGAAAATCAGGTCAATCTGGACGGTTTGCCCTATCCGAGCCCGGTGACGCCGGGCCATGACATTGCCCGCATGTCCTTATGGCGTCAGCCTCTGCACCTCTTTGGGTCACCCACGTCTCTCTTGGTGCGTTCCGACCTCGTGCACAGCCGTAAGGCCTTCTATGATGAGTCGATGATCCATGCCGATACTGCCGTATGCTTCGATATCCTGCAGGACAACGATTTTGGCTTCGTCCATCAGGTGCTCACTTTTACCCGGCGTCATCATGAATCGATCACCGCCGCACTCTCACCCTACAATACAATCTTGATCGATCAGATACGCATGCTGCAAAAATATGGGCCGATCTATCTCAGCGATCCGGAGTACCGGCAACGGTTAAACGATATGATCCGGAGATACCACGGCTTTCTGGCGCGGAATCTCTTTCAGCCGGAAAGAAAAATCTTCTGGGCGTATCATAGACAGATACGGCGTGAACTGGGCATTCCCTTCAGACCTACTAGGATGTTTCGTCCCTTGTGCATATGGCTATTGCAGAGCTTACTGGGCCGTCAAGCAACCCAAAGTGAGACGGCCATGAGCCAGGCCATCGATAAACTGAATACGGTTGCAAACCGTGACGTTTAAGTCCACGGTTCTTCGTGACCTTGACACCCTTCGCGGATGGGCCGCCAAAAAGTCAGGATAGCGATCTCCTTGACCCTATGCCCTCAGCTCCTGCTAACTCATGCTCCCGCTGGCTTTCAACGCTCCCTACATGTACCATACCCTATACGGTGACACCACGTGTGCGGCATCAAACCCACATGCGGCGTCACCGTGTGATATGATACGTGCCTGGACACAATCAGCTCTATATTTCCAGAGACAAGACCAAGAGGCGCGCGCCACACATACGAGCATGTTGACATTTCTTAGAAGAGGCAGATGATGGCAACCAGGTCCTTACCATCCCGTGAAAGCATCCTCCGTCATGCATGAGTCGACCGGTTCGGCTAGCCCAGCCGTGCGCGTTGCTCTACCCGGCACCTGTGGCGAATTGGTACAGGGAACGCTGGATGGTACACCGTGCCTCGTCTCCTGTCCGATCGAGCGCTATAGCGTAGCCGAAGTGCGTTTCGGCACCGATTCAGGGTGGCTCCTACAGCCGGACGTTCCCAAAGTCCGTGCCGCCTTGCAACACGGGTTGGCATTTCTGGGCCGGACGGCAAGTCATGGCAGCGTGCAACTCGACTCCGATCTTCCACGCGGGCGGGGCTATGGCTCCAGCACGGCGGACGTCGGCGCCATGCTCTATGCCCTGGGGCATGCGGCCGGAAGGCCTCTCACCCCAACCGAGAGCGCCGAATTGGCGTTGCAGGTCGAACCGACGGATAGCTCCCTCTTCTCGGGTCTGGCATTATGGGACCACCGAGACGGCCAACTCTACGAGAACCTGGGTCCTCCGCCTGCCCTCACCGTCATCGTGTTGGATCCCGGCGGCCAGGTCGATACCGTTGCCTACAATCGCTTCGATCATCGGGCCGCCCTACGTACGCTGGCGCCGCTACATCGCGAGGCGTTCCAGGTTCTACGGGAGGGCATGACACGAGACGATGCGCAAGCGGTTGGGACCGCAGCGACGCTCAGTGCGACTGCACACCAGGCTATTCTCCCCAATCCCTTGTTGGAGTCGGCTGTGCGGCTAGCACGTGACGTAGGGGCACTGGGGCTCTGCCGCGCGCATAGTGGCACTGTGCTCGGACTGCTACTCAACCCCGATCCGACGGAAGTGGCGCGTGTCACCACGGTAGCTCGGCAACGCTTCGCCCCTGAGATTGCCGTCTTCAGCCTGCCTTTAGTGAGCGGCGGACCGCGCCTGCTCACGACTGACACGGGTCACGTGCTGTCCCCCCTATCCGGCATTGGACAGCAGAATGCAAAGGCATCGGGGTGACACATGTGGTCTGTGCTTGAAGGTTCCGCACCTGTGCTGCTGGCATTCATTCTGGATCGCGTCTTAGGCGACCCGCCCAACCCTTTCCACCCAGTTGCCTGGATGGGCAGTACGATTGGTCTCGCCCGGCGTTGGGCCCCACGCCGGAGACGGTGGCGGCCGCTGCTGTATGGCGCCGCACTCGGGCTCGGAGGCGTTGCCGTCATGGTCCTCGTCGGGGTGTGGCTACGTCAGCTTTTGCTCTGGTTACCCTGGCCCTGGCAGTGGCTCGCCGAAGCCTACATCCTCAAAATGACCTTTGCCCTACACGGCTTGGCCTGGGCTGCTCAGCAGGTGCAACAGGCCCTGGAAGCCCACGATTTACCCAGAGCCCGCCATCTGCTAGGCTGGCATCTGGTCAGCCGCGATACCGCGCAGCTTAGCCCGTCCGAGGTGGCCGCGGCCACGGTGGAATCCGTCGCTGAGAACGCCTCGGACGGTATTGTCGCGCCGTTGTTCTACTATGCCCTGGGCGGATTGCCCGCGGCCCTGGCGTATCGCTTTGTCAACACGGCTGATTCCATGCTAGGCTACCATGATCGAGAGCGCGAATGGTTGGGTAAAGTCCCGGCCCGGCTGGATGATCTGGTCAATCTGATCCCGGCCCGGCTGACCGCGGTGCTCATTATCCTCGCTGCCCTGGTGCTGGGCAAAGATGCCCGGCTGGCCTGGCGCATATGGCGGCAAGATGCCCATCGTACACCAAGCCCAAATTCGGGCCATCCAATGAGCAGTATGGCCGGCACCTTGCGGGTCGAATTGGACAAATTTGGTTACTACCGGCTGGCGCCAGGCTATCGGTTTGCCGAAGCGGCAGACATCGCCAAAGCCGTGCGCCTGCTCTATGGGGCCATCGCCTTGGCCACGGTCGGCTTTGTCGGTCTACTGATGCTATAAGCTCTGTTCCTGCTGGAGATTGACATGCTCCCTGTCCCACGTCCCGCCGTACAACAGATCACCGATGTGGTCCACGGCGCGCTGGATTTTGTTGAGTTGGAACGTCTTGGCCTAGAACCGGAGGCCATCCTGGACTTCAGTGTCAATGGCAATCCCTACGGCCCCTCACCGGCGGTGCAGGACGCGATAATACACGTACCTGTGAATCGTTATCCAGATCGAGACGCGCTAGCGCTACGTCGCGCCCTCGCACGGCACCTACAGGTTGCACCAGAACACATTATGGCAGGAAACGGCAGCATGGAGCTGGTGTGGTTGATTGCGTTGGCCTTCCTGCGCCCGGGTGATACGGTTCTCGTGTTGCAGCCCACCTTTGGCGAGTACGTCCGGGCAGCCCGCCTGATGGATGCCACCATCCATACCTGCCCGGCCCGGCCCGAGACGGCTTTCCATATCGATACGGATGCCATGACCCGCGCCTTGCGGCAGGTCACGCCACGGCTCGTTTTTCTCTGTAATCCGAATAATCCGACGGGAACGTACATCCCTGTGGAAACCATCGCGGTCTGGGCTCACATCGCACCGCAGACGCTGTTCATTGTCGACGAGGCCTACCTCACCTTCAGCGCTGGCGTCCCCTCGGTGTTGACGGTGCAGACGCCTAACATGTTGGTGCTACGTTCCATGACCAAAGCCTACGCGCTAGCCGGCATGCGCCTGGGTTATGCGGTCGGACACCCGGCTGTACTCGAGGCTTTATGCAAGGTCCGCCCGCCTTGGAGTGTCAATGCGCTCGCGCAAGCCGCTGGCATCGCAGCCCTAGACGACGCCGCGCATCTCGAACGATCCCTGCTGCAGTTGACCCAGGCAAAAACCGTCTTGGTACAAGGCTTGCGAGAGCTGGGTCTCGCACCGGTACCTTCGACAACGCATTTTTTCTTGACCGAGGTCGGCAATGCGGCAGCGTGCCGCCAAGCCTTGTTGCGCTACGGCCTCCTTGTGCGCGATTGCACCTCCTTCGGTCTCCCGGCGTATATTCGGGTGGCCACGCGCTGTCCGGAAGAAAATGTCAAGTTATTAAAAGCTCTCAGCTCTCAGCTCTCAGCTAAAGAAGAAAAAGAGCAGGCCATGACGCGTTGGAGCAGCATGCCTAGACACCGTGAGTCCATAGAGCATCATACGTTTCTCACATGGCTGACAGCTGCGAGCTGACAGCTGAAAGCTATTTTCATGCACTTACTTTTAGTACGGCATGGGGAGACGGACTGGAACGCAGCGAAGCGGCTTCAGGGTCAAACGGATGTCCCGCTCAATACGGTAGGACAACGCCAGGCAGCAGCCGTAGCGCGGGTGCTCGCCGCCAGGACCGTTCACGCCGTGTATGCGAGCCCTTTACAACGTGCCTGGGACACCGCGTGGGGGATCGCGGCTTCGCTAGGTCTCACGGTTCAACCGGAGGCACGACTGCAGGAAATGGCCTTTGGCGCCTGGGAAGGCTTGACGTATGCTGAGATCCAACAACGAGACCCGCATAGATTAGCGGCTTGGCATGAGAACCCGCTGCAGGTGGCGCCACCGGGCGGTGAAACCTTGACACAGGTGGCCGACCGTGTCCACACTGTGCTGCGGGATATGGGCGTCACGTGCCGGGAACAGACCGCGGTGCTGGTGGCCCATGGAGGTCCCTTGCGGATCCTCCTCTGCCTGGCTCTGGGACTCTCGCCCCAAGCCCACTGGCAGTTTGCCATCTCTCCCGCTTCTGTGTCGGAACTTCATCTCTACGACCAGGGCGCGATGTTGATGCGCCTGAATGATACCTCCCACCTCAACGAGGCAGATGATGGCAGCACAAGTCGTTATGATTCAAGGCAGTAGCTCTTCCGCCGGCAAAAGTTTGATGGTCACGGCACTGTGCCGAATGTTGGCCCGCCGCGGCATGCGGGTCGCCCCCTTTAAAGCACAAAATATGTCCAACAATGCGGCGGTGTGTGCCGACGGCTCCGAGATTGGCCGCTCGCAGGAGGTGCAAGCGGTTGCGGCAGGTGTGGCGCCCAGCGCCGAGATGAACCCGGTTCTGCTAAAACCGGAAGGAAACGCCCGCTCTCAGGTGATTGTGATGGGCCGTCCCTGGCACACCGCTTCGGCACGCGAGTATTATCGTCACAAATCAGAACTATGGCCTCTGGTGACGTCGGCGCTCGACCGCTTACGGGCCGACCATGACGTCGTGGTCATCGAAGGCGCCGGCAGTCCGGCTGAACTCAATCTTCGTGCCGGCGATATTGTCAATATGGCGATGGCATGTTATGCACAGGCGCCCGTGCTACTGGTCGGCGATATCGATCGGGGGGGTATTTTCGCCCAGCTCCTCGGGACCGTGTGGCTTTTGCAGCCTGAAGAGCGGGCCTTAGTGCAGGGTTTTGTGGTCAATAAGTTCCGGGGGGACCCCACCCTTTTTACCGACGGTGTGCGCATTTTGGAAGCGCGCGGCGGGGTGCCCGTGTTGGGCGTTGTGCCCTTCGTTCCGGATCTCGCCATACCGGAAGAGGATTCCGCCGTTTTGGACATCCCAAGCGTCATCATGCCCAGAGCTGAGCACAGCATCGATATTGCGGTGATTCGCCTACCCCGCATCGCGAATTTTGACGACTTCGCTCTCCTCGCGGCCGAAACCGGCGTGCGGCTGCGCTATGTCAGCTCTCGGGCTGGGCTGGGCGAGCCGCAGGCGGTCATTCTCCCCGGCACCAAGAGCACCATGTCGGATCTGACCTGGCTGCGCCAGCAAGGCCTAGACCAGGCTATCCAAGCGCTCGCGGCCAAGGGCGTCCCGGTCGTCGGCATCTGTGGCGGCTACCAGATGCTCGGACACACGATCCGCGATCCGCAGCTCGTCGAAGGGGATGTCGAGCATACGGCAGGTCTGGGATTGCTCCCGATCGAAACGATCTTCGAGCCCGTTAAAGCCACGCATCAGGCCGAGGCCCGTATTCTGCAAGGACCGGGATGGCTGCAGGCGCTTGCTAACGCCACGATCCAAGGCTACGAAATTCATATGGGCGCCACGATCAGCACGCAACCCTGGCTCACCATTACCCAACGCAGTGGCGCCACCACCCATGTGACCGATGGCGCCGTCGACACGGAGGGACGGGTATGGGGCTGCTATCTGCACGGTCTGTTTGGCAACGAAACCCTGCGCCGAGTCTGGCTGCGCTCTCTGGGATGGCGTGAGGCGGCCCACGCGGCCCAGAGGCCGACCACGTTAGAAGCGGCGCTCGATCACCTGGCCGATGAGGTCGAAGCGAGCCTGGACATGCAACGATTGGAGACCATCATATGGGGCGAATGATTCTGATCCTGGGTGGCGTGCGCAGTGGCAAAAGTGACTACGCGCAAGAATTGGCGCAGGATCTCGGGCAAGACCGTGTCCTTTTTGTGGCCACGGCAGCCGCCGGCGATGCCGAGATGGCTCGGCGCATCGCGGCGCACCAGCAGTCCCGCCCCCCGGCATGGCGCACCTTGGAAGCCCCCCGCGATGTGGCGGCGGCCATGCGCACGCATCTCGGCGACGCCACCGTGGTGCTGCTAGACTGCATGACGTTGCTGGTGAGCAACGTCATGCTCGCCCTAGGCGACACGCCGGATGCGGCTCGCGCCGAGCAGGCCATACAGGACGAAGTCCAGGCCTTGTGGCAAACGTGTGCGACGAGTCCGGCCACCTACATTGTCGTCAGCAACGAAGTCGGGCTGGGACTGGTGCCCGAGAACCCGCTGGGCCGACTTTACCGCGATCTGTTAGGCAAGGCCAATCAACTGCTGGCGGCACACGCTGACAACGTCTATCTGATGATTGCCGGCCTAGCCGTGGAACTCAAAGCCCTCGCTGTCTCTAGACGCGGCAGTGAACGCATCAGCGTGACGTGACGATAACCGCGGTCGATCGTCAACAAGGAGATACCTGAATGAACACGCGCGAGATCGTACTGCAACATTTGGCTGAAGTGATCGATGCCTATGGATCGTTCCCCTTTCCAGACGATGTCACCGACGAGACGAAGCTGGACGTCTTCTGGCTCGGCTCCGTGGTCTATACGGCCTTTATCAGCCGTCTGGAGGAGGAAGTGGGCTATATTTCCGCCGCTATATTAGAAGGCGCAGCGTATCCGGAGACCATCGGGGACTTGGTGCGGCTCTATGAAAACGCGGCGGAAGGAAAAGTCTAACGCGTTGTGCCTACAAGAAGTGGGACCCGTATGAAAGCAGCAGATTTACCTCGCTATTATAACGCGGTGGATATTCTTGAGCGCAATTTGCCCGAACGCCGCGATCAACTCGCCCTGTATAGCATCGAGCGCGAGATGACCTTTGGGGAGGTTGTACACGAGGTCAATCAGGTGGGCCATGCGCTCACAAAGCTTGGGGTATGCTTTGGCGATTATGTAAGCATTTTGGCGCCGGACAGTGCGGCTTGGGTGACGGCTTTTTTCGGCACCATCAAGATTGGCGCCATCGCCATGGGCCTGAACACGTTGCTGCAGCTGCATGAGTATGAATATATGCTGCGTGACAGCCGCGCCAGGGTCCTGATCGTGCACGAAACTCTCCTCTCTGCCGTCGAGCCGATCCGAGATCAGTGCCCGACCTTGCAACACGTGATTGTCATCGGACAGCCTCAACGGCCAGAAGATATGGCGTTCCACGCCTGGATGAGTGGCGAATCGACCGTGCTTGAGGCAGAGCCCACGCACCGGGACGATTTCTGTTCGTTGAATTATTCGAGCGGCGCCACGGGCGAGCCAAAGGGCGTGTTACACGCCCACAAGGATTATCCGCTCATCGCACAACTCTCAGGCGTTGATCTGTTTGGCCTGCAAGCGTCCGATCGCACCTTTGCCGTCGCCAAGCTCTTTTTTGTCTATGGCATCGGCGGCAATTTGATTTTCCCGTGGTATGTCGGGGCGAGTACCGTTCTCTACCCGGGCTCACCGCGGCTGGAGACGGGTGTCTTGGAAACGATTGACCGCTTCAAACCGACCGTTCTCTATAGTGTGCCAACGGCGTATGTGGCCACGATGACGGTCCCCAACTTTGTTGAGCGCTATGATCTGTCGTCGCTCCGCCTCTGTCTGTCTGCCGGCGAGGCGCTTCCCGTCTCTGTCTGGCAAGCGTGGAGGGAAAAAACCGGGCTCGACATTCTGGATACGATCGGTTGTACGGAAAGTTTGCATACCTTTATGGCGAATCGGCCCGGCGCCATTCGGCCCGGCAGTAGCGGCAAGCCATTGCCAGGCTATGACGTGAAATTGGTCGATGACGATGGGATGGACGTGCCCCAGGGCGACATCGGCAATCTCCTGGTCAAAGGGGAATCCGTGGCCCTGTCTTATCTGCATCAGTACGAAAAGAGCCGGCAGACCTTTCGTGGCGAATGGCTCTTTACGAACGACAAGTATTATGTCGATGCCGACGGCTATTATTGGTATGCGGGGCGCTCGGATGATATGTTGAAAGTCGGGGGGCTCTGGGTGTCGCCGCAAGAGATTGAGAGCACGCTCACGAGTCATCCGGCTGTTTTAGAATGTGCGGTGGTCGGACAACGCGACCGTCTCGAAATGGTAAAACCCAAAGCTTTCGTATGTTTGCACGAAGGCTATGCCCCATCAGATACTCTCATCCAAGACTTACGGCGCCACTGTACCCAACATATGGCTGCCCACAAATGTCCACTCTGGTTCGAGTTCCTGGAGGACTTGCCCCGCACGGCGACTGGGAAAACACAACGCTTTAAATTGCGTGACGCATGATGACGCAAACTTTGCGGCGTTTTTGGGGCGTTTGTTGGCTATCCTCTTGCTTCCGCCTCTCGACCCAGGATGAGTGAATCAGCCGCACGTATCGTGTCATTTCCGGTGGATAGCCGACTGTGTCGATCCACGAGACATTTCCGAGCACGATCTATGGTGATGACCGTTGAGATGGGCAGGCGGTTCAACCTGCAGGTGCATGCCGGTAAGGCTGAGCTGGTCATTCCGGATTTAGAGGAAAGAAAGCAACGATGCAATTCGGTATATTCACCCTGTTTGATTATTACCCTGAAGACCAGTCAGCCCCAGCTTACTACCGCTTCCTGCTCGATGAGGCGGCCTATGCCGAGGCGCTGGGGTTTGATTCCATCTGGTTTGGGGAACATCACTTTTGCAACTACCTGTGTCCGTCGCCTCAAGTTTTTGCCGCGGCCGTGGCCCAGCATACGACGCGCTTACGTATCGGCACCGCGGTCGCCCTCGCCGCGTTACACGATCCGGTGCGTGTAGCCGAAGACTATGCCATGGTGGACGTCCTCAGCAATGGTCGTCTGGACTTTGGCGTCGGCCGTGGATTTCAGGTTGACAGTTACCAAGCCTTCAATCGTTCGATGGATGAAAGCCGGGAACTCTTGGAGGAGAACGTCAAGTTCATCGACAAAGCCTGGACCTACAAAACCTTGACCTACGAAGGACCGTATCGCCACGTCCAGAACCTTCCCGTCTTGCCTCGCCCGGTGCAGCAACCACGTCCTCCGATCTGGATGGCTGGCTCCCTTTCGCCCGAATCCTATCAATTTGCCGGTTCGCAGGGCTACCACCTGAAGCTGGCGGCAATCTTCTCGCCGCTGCGGACGTTCATCCCGCTGGTGCAGCGCTATCGCGAGACGTTACAAGCCGCCGGCCATGATCCTACGCAAGTCCGGATCTCCGTCGGGAATCACTGCTACGTGGGCACGTCCGCCGCCCAGGCTAGAGCGGTCTGGGAAACCTATTATATGCGTTACCTCCACTTTTTTTCCTCACTGCTCGATAGCAAAACGTATGAGCACTCTAAGCCGAAGTTCCTCCCGTGATTCGGCGACAACTTGTTGAAATAAAAACTCAAAAGCCTGAAACGAATTGACCTTTGTTCCCATGTAAATCGCAAAATTTTCGCTCCTATTCTGCACCATGGGCTTGACATCGTCTGCAAACGTATGACCATAAGCCATGTCGTTTCAGGAGGTTGGATTGTTCCCCTGTAAATGGACTTTTGAATTGGGCTAACCTGTTGATCTACTTAACCCTCCGCCTATTCTGCCAGGGGAACTTCGGTCTAAGCAACACCAGAGCTTTGCGCGGCTCTCGACCCTGCTGGACAACCTCAGTTTCACTCAGGCGCAGGCGACGCTGGCCGTGTGTGGCGATGCGGAGGCGTGTATTGACCGGATTAGCCAAGTGAAAGAAATGGTCGGCAATACACATTACTTAATCTACGCCGACCTAGGAGGGTTGCCTCGGGAAGAAGTGTGGGCCTCGTTGCGACGATTTGCGGAGAAAGTGATCCCCAAATTCCGCTAGGCCTGACCGACAGACACATCACGCCACGACATGGCAAGCTGGAGCGCATCCAAAGTCCGAAACCGTGGTTGGAAATATTTTGCCAACGGACGGAAGATACCCGCTTCATAGATAGCTTCAATCCGTCAAGACGCGCACCTGCCCGCGGCAGGTGCGCGATGACCGCCCGCCGTTCCCTATACGTCTATTCGTTGAGGGCAGCTTGCCGGTCCTTCCACAACACATTGATCAACCCCAGTTCCACGAGCTTGCACGCAATGCCTGGAACGCTACTGAAGGCGGCCGCCGTGGTTTTGGCCACAAAATAAGCAACGAAGGTGAAACCAGTATATCCGAACAAGGCGGTACGGGTGTGCTGGCGATACGTCTCACGGGGAGGCGCGAGGTAATGGGCCGCGAGTAACCCCGCAAACCCTATGCCATTGTACACGAAGAGCGGGTTGGGCAACAAGATATGAATGACAGCCGTTGTACTCGTGAGGGCAATAATCAACACGTCGCGTGTGATTTGTTCTTCAGACATCTCAGCGATGGCGACCGACGTCTCCGCCACTTCTTCCTGACCCTCTTCGACATCCGTCTCGCCTCGGAGCGATAACATTGCCGGACGCTTGCCCTGGTATAAATCATCGAGAAAGGGTAGAGACCTACGGTATCGGACGCGGCTATAGAGATTTCCGGCCGCAAGTGCAATGCCGCTTCCAACAGCCAGTGCAACTATCATGATGGGATACTCCTCATCGCATGGGTTATCCGACAGAGATTATACCAATGTCGGGGTTACACAAATCAACGACTCAATACACCATCGTCACCAGCAGCAACACCAATGTTTCATTGATTTCGTTACTCGCACCTAACACATCCCCCGTAATACCACCTAGCCGGCGGAGGCTGTAGGCTTGATAACCCAAGGTCGCGAGGACGACCAACATCCCGATCAGCAGCCCAGGCATACCACCGAATACGAGAACGAGCGCTGTGGTGAGTAACATGGCGGTATAAAAGTGTTCTTGTTTGATGCCGCGCACAAACGGCTCGCCAACGCCACCACTGGGCCGGGCATAGGGCGAAAAAGACGCCAGTTGGACCATGGCATAGCGGCTGAGCGTCGCCATCAGGACGAGCGCCGGCAACATGGTGTCATAGGAAAGTTGGTTCAGGCAAGCGTACTTCAGCAAGAGCACGAGTGTCACACCGACAACGGCCATGGAACCGACATGGGGATCCTTGAAGATCTGCAGGGTTTCCTCACGGCTATAGCCGCCGTTGAGGCCATCAACCGTATCGGCCAGGCCATCGATATGCAACCCGCCGGTTATGAAAATCAAACCGGCGAGGAGGAGGACATTGACAATGGGCATGGCAAAAAGCCCGCTAAGCAGGATGAAGAGAATCCACAAGGCCATGCCGATCAAGGTGCCGACCAAGGGATAATAGACCATGGAACTGCCCAGCGTTTCCGGCGACCAGGTATCACTCGCTCGCAAGGGATATACCGTCAAAAATCCTAATGCCCGCCGTAGACCGTCTACCATGGTTGCCACATGCCTCTTAGACATCTTCCAGATGCTCATATCGGTGATGTCGCTCCCCGAACACCGCCTGCTGCCGTGAGGTGCTGATATGATATAGTCCTAGGTCAGCTGTGTCCAGAGCCGACGTGGCTCAGCCAAGCAAAACACATGTCATGACGCCTACTCGCGACATGGCGATGAGAGCCCCATAACATATGAAAACCAACCGTATGTCTTTGTGGTGCGGTTGGTCAAGAGAGTCCCACTATGTCTGACACCACTTCCCCGTCGATGCGACCGTATGGCCGGCACGTCTTGATTTGTATCCACGGCAATTGTGCCCCTGCCGACGCCGGACTGCCGCTGCAGGAGCGCTTTGCCGAACTGGCCCGCGCCCACGGCCTCAACAAACTGCGCAATCCGCACCGCGTCAAATGCTCCCTCGCCGATTGCCTGGGGGTCTGCCAGGGCGGCCCCATCATGGCCGTTTACCCCGATGGCGTGTGGTATCACCATGTCGATATCGTAGCCCTCGAACGGATTTTCCACGAGCACATCGTGGGTGGCCAGCCGGTTGAGGAGTTGATCTTTCACCGCCTCTATCCCCAAAGCCATGAACCGCGCTACGCGCCGGAGGTCCGAGGCGATCCTGCCTGGGATGTACAGGCATACGTGCCCGAACAAAACTAAATTCATATTTTCCTCTGGAAAAACGATGTCGCTCATTTTGTCCAGGTACTTAATGCTTCCAAAACAAAATTTCTGTTTGACAATCGCACGGGAGTCGTATACCGTGCAAGTATATTGGAGGTCTATTAGACATCCTCTGCGGATAAGGGAAGTGCCGAAAGGCCGCTGTCCCCGCAACTGTACCGGGTACGAACGCTCTACACGCCACTGTGATCTACCACGGGAAGGCGAGTTAGTAGGGAACCCGGAAGCCAGGAAACCTAATCTGCAGAGTGGTGCAACCACCTTCACAACGGGCGATTGTTGAGGGGGACGTATAGCGTAGCGTATCCAGATATCCCGATTCGTAAAACCATGAATCGGGATTTTTTTATGTCTCAAACCTTGAGGTCGATATGCAACGTGACGAAGCGGACATCACACCCCAGCGGCGTCAATTTCGCTACATTCGGCGGCAGTTCCACATGTTTCGCCGGCACCATATCAGCATTGTGAAGCAAGCGCTTGCCGTCGTAGCGGTAAGCACGTTTGTGTTGTACTCTTTTCTGTTCACAAATGTGCCAGCGATCCACGACTTTTTTCATGAGCTGCGTCATGCTTTGGGAATTATTCCATGTCATTAAGAAGGACTGAGGACTGAAAGAAAGGTCGAGGACTGAGGACCGAGTGTTCTAAGGACGAAAAGTTATGTTGAACGGTTCCATCATAGGCATACGACATCTAGGCGGTCTGTCCCCTGTGATCCTAGGCGTTGTGTGCGCCGGGTTGCTCCTGGGCGCTCCGGGAGACGCCAGGGCAGCCGCGATCACGGTCAACCTCACGAGTACGCCAGCGCCACATGTGATTCGTCCGGATGCCGACTACGCACGCGTCATGGCGCAGGTATTGATGGATGGCAAGCCGCTATCCGCTGGCCATCTCCAAGTACAGATCGCCGCTCCGGCTCGCCCCGCTATATTGTCGACGGATTTCCCCATCGTCGAGGGCACACGCCTCATGTCACTCGCGTCGGATCTCCACGAGGGAACGTATGACTTTTCGTATCTCTTTCCCATCCGCGGGACGTATGCGGTTGACCTGACCGTATCGCCCGTACCGGGCGGCCCGACATTTCCGGTGACAACGCTGCACCAAACTCTGCAACTGCGCGAAAACCCGGCGGAAGTACGCAACGTATGGTTCCTTGTGCTCGGCCTATTTATCCTCGGGGGAATTTTTGGGGCGCTGTTTGCCCGCTCTGCGGCGGCAAGAGATGTGCTGCCTAGCCTGGCCGCGCTCGTGCTCTCGATGCTGCTCCTGCGGGTTTTGATGCCAGCCGGTGCGACGGTTGCGGCGGCGCCAGCACCGCATGTGGTGCAGGGAGAAGCGGACTGGGCCTTGGAAATTCGTCCGACGCCGGCACAAGCGACGGTGGGGCAGATGGTGCGGTTTGATGTCGCTTTGCGCAAGGATGGCCACATCTTTCCGGAGACCACACAAGTTGCGATACGCTTCCATCATGTGGAGGACGACAAAACGATGTTCCAGACCACCACGCGCGCGCATCACGGGCAATCCGCACAAAGTTTTCAGTTTTTTGACGGCGCGCCGCATACCGTAACCGTCACGGCGCAGCCGCTGGACCGTGAGGGCGTGGCGCCGTTGCAAGCGGTATTCGAGATGGACGTTGAAGGTCTGCAACCGCCCATGGCTGTTAAAATCCGTACCTTGGTGCTGTTGCTGGGTGTGTTGGCCGTCGGCATGGCCGCGGGATTTTTCCTCGCTGGCAGACGTGAGGAGCGCGTGGGTGTATAGCTTTGCCGATACCTCGGACATACCAGTCCCGGAGGCGCTCATCGATCAAGTGCTCGGGCAGGAGGAGGCGGGCGCTATCATTCGCCTCGCCGCGGTGCAGCGCCGCCACATCCTCTTGGTCGGGGAACCCGGCACCGGGAAGAGCTTGTTAGGACAAGCTATGGCCGAGCTCATCAAGGTGGACAACCCCGAGGATATGCTGGTCTTTCCAAACGCCCAGGAGCCGAATCGGCCCGAGATTCGGCGGCTCCCGGCCGGACAGGGAGCCGCACGGATTGCCACGCATCGCACGCACGCGCATCGCGCTACGCAATCCCTGCGGTTTCTGCTGTGGTTCCTGACCGTCGCGGTCGTGTTAGTGAGCGGGTATTTTGCCCTGCGGGAAGGATCGGCAGTATATCTTGTCGGCGGCGTTTTAGGCATCGCCTTCGTCTTCTGGTTTCGGCGTCACCTCACACCCTCGCCCACGGCAACCGTACCGAAATTGTTGGTGCAGCATCCTGCCGAACAAGCGCCGTTCGTCGATGCGACCGGGCTGCATGCGGGTGCGTTGTTGGGTGATGTGCGGCATGATCCATACCAATCGGGCGGGGTGGAAACGCCGCCGCACCACTTGGTTGAAGCCGGCGCCATTCATCGGGCACACGGCGGTGTCCTGTATATCGACGAAGTGTCGTTGCTCGGTATGGATGCCCAGCATCACCTCCTCACCGCGATGCAAGAGCACCAATTTGCCGTGACGGGCCGCAGCCCCGGATCGAGTGGTACCATGGTCCACACCGAGCCGGTCCCGTGTGATTTCGTGTTGGTACTCGCTGGCAACATCGAGGACCTCGAGCACATTCATCCGGCCTTGCGCTCCCGCATACGCGGCTATGGCTATGAGATCTATACGCATGCCGTCATGGCGGACACGCCGGAGCAACATCGCCTCCTCGCCCGTCTGGTGGCGCAGGAAATCCGGCGCGATGGCAAAATCCCCCATTGCAGTGCGAGCGGTGTTGACGCCGTGATCGAAGCCGCGCGGCAGCGGGCTGGCGTGCCGGGCAAGCTGAGTTGCCGCTTCCGCGAATTGGGTGGCTTGATTCGTACTGCTGGCGATATTGCCACGCAGGAAGGGGCGCTGTTGATCGACGCTCGCCATGTCTGGCAAGCCATGAAATGGAGTTTACCGATCGAAGAACAGATGAATGCGGAATGCGGAATGCGGAATGGAGAAAAGAAAAGCATGAAGAGCGGGGAGAGTGAGTGATGCAGGAGGATACGGGCGAACGGCATCGGGAAAAGGCGGCGATTCGACAGGCGTCTTACCAGCGCAAGAAGGAGAGTGCGACCGAGGAAAAGGGATTAATTATTGTCAACACCGGACCTGGGAAGGGCAAGACGACGGCCTCGCTCGGCCTGGCCTTCCGCGCTTTAGGCCAGGGGATGAAAGTCGGGATCGTCCAGTTCATCAAAGGCGCCATTCCAACGGGCGAAGCGGCACTGGCGAAACAACTTGACTTGCCTATCGAAATGTATACCCTGGGCGATGGATTTACTTGGAACACGCAGAACCGCGCACAGGATATCGCGACGGCGCAGAAAGGCTGGGAACAAGCCGTCAAGCTGTTGCGCGATCCGTCGTTCGACATGGTCATCCTGGATGAGTTGAATATTGTTCTACGCTATGACTACCTGCCCTTGGAGGATGTGCTCGAAGAGTTGCGCCATAAGCGTGATATGCTACATGTCGTCGTGACCGGGCGCAATGCGAAGGATGCCTTGATCGAGATGGCGGATTTGGTCACCGAGATGAAAATCGTCAAACACCCCTACAAAGCGGGTATTAAAGCACAAAAGGGCGTCGAATTTTGAGCCTGAACCACCTCAGTCATACGATCACGGAACCGGCTATTTTAATCGCTGGGCACGGCAGCCGGGATACGGAGGGCACGCAGGAATTTCACCGCTTGGTGCATGCCATGACGCACCAGTATCCGTCCCGTATTGTCGAGTGCGGCTTTCTCGAATTCGCGCAGCCGATCATTCAGGCAGGCGTCGACCGGTGTGTCGAGCGGGGCGCATCGGTGATTGCGGTCCTGCCGGGCATGCTCATGGCCGCTGGGCACGCGAAGAACGATATTCCGAGCGAAGTGCATGAAGCGCGGCGGCGCTATCCCGACGCGGCCTTTCATTACGGTCGCCACTTGCATCTTCACGCCAATATTATCACTCTCTGTACCTTCAAGATCGAGGAAGCGGAGGCGCAGGCGCCGCCTCAGGATCGCCAAGATACGCTGCTCCTTGTGGTCGGACGCGGCAGTAGCGATCCCGATGCCAATGCCGATGTGCAAAAACTGGCGCGTCTGCTATGGGAAGGCATGGGCTTCGGCTGGGCCGCAACGGCCTATATCGGCGTCACCACGCCCCTGTTGCCGGAGGCGCTCGAACGCTGTCACCGCATGAGATTTGCCCGCATCATCGTCTTTCCGTTCTTCCTGTTCACGGGTAGACTGGAAAAGCGGATTCGGCGTCTCACAACCGAGTTCGCCACTGCCCATCCGGATACCGAGTTTCTTTGTGCCCCGTATCTCAACGTGCATCCGCTCCTCGTCGACGTCTTTGTGGAGCGGTCCGAGGAAGCCGTGCGCGGCAGTCCGAACATGAACTGCGAACTCTGCAAGTACCGTGTGCAGCTGCCGGGCTTTGCGGAGGCCGTGGGGCAACCGCAGTCCGGTCACCATCATCATGTGCGGGGTATTGGGCAAGATGAGCCCGGACACCACCCCCATGGCAGTCATCATCATGACCATCACCACCACCATTGAGCGGACGGGCGTAGGGAGAGCGGGTGGATGAGCAGCAGTAAAGTGTATCTCGTCGGTGCGGGACCGGGAGCGGTGGATTTACTCACGGTGCGGGCGGTCAACACACTTGCCCGTGCCGAGATCGTTTTTCATGACGCCCTTATCAACAAGGAAATCCTCGACTACTGTTCCCCAGGATGTGTCGTCGTTCCCGTTGGCACACGGGGCGGCTTCCGGGTACCGAAGCGCCAGGAACGCATCCACCAACAGCTTGCCAACGCCGCGGCCCAATACACGACGATTGTCCGTCTCAAGGGTGGCGACCCCTGTGTCTTCGGCCGCGGTGGGGAAGAGATGGAGTTCCTCACGGCGCATGGCATTCCCTGGGAGGTCGTTCCGGGTATAAGCACTGGTATAGGCGGGCTATCGCTGCTCGGCCTACCGGTCACTCATCGCGATCTGTCGTCGTCGGTGACGTTGCTCACGGGTAGCCGCATGGCCTCCGGCGCTTTCGAGGATCTGCCCCTGTCGTCGCCTTTAGTGTCGTCCCAGACGCTGGTTTTCTATATGCCGTTCACCCATGTGGCGGCCATTGCCAGCCGGCTCATCGAGCATGGGATGCCGCCGGCAACGCCGGCGATGTGCGTCTCCTGGCTCTCTTATCCGCAGCAAACGCTGGTTACCGCTCCATTATCGCAACTCAGCGAGATCGTGGCCGGCTCGGCTCTAGAGCCTCCCTCTCTGATGGTCGTGGGCGACGTGGTTGGCTTCTGGAAGCGCCTGCAAACGCGTGACGGCGCGGTGGAGGACGTATGAGTGACACCACGCTCGGCACATTTTACGGGGTCGGCGTTGGCCCAGGTGATCCGGAATTGCTGACGCAGAAGGCCGTCCGTATTCTGAGCGAAGTCGATTGGATTTGGTACCCTGCCGAAGCACACGGCGGCCCCAGCTTCTCGCAGCGCATTATCGCGCCGCTCGGTTTGCCTGAGGCCAAGTGCCAAGCCGTGTACATGGGCATGTCCCGCGACCGCACCGGTGACCTGCAGACCTACGAGTCTGCCGTGGATGACATTGCCCAGGAAGTGCGCCAGGGCAAATCCGTGGCCTGGATCACCCAGGGCGACCCCTTGTTCTACAGCACGTTCATTCATCTATACGAACAAATGCAGAGCCGGTTTCCCGAGATCCCGATTGAGATCGTGCCGGCCGTCACCTCCACGAGTGCGGCGGCAGCGCTGGCTGGGATACCGGTGTCGCGCTTGAACGAAAAAGTCGCGGTGCTTCCTGCCATATACGGACTTGAGGAGCTGGCAACACTCTTGGACGGGTTTGCTACCGTTTTCTTGATGAAAGTCAACCGTGTTTTCGACCAGTTACTCGACGTGCTGCACGCCATGCCGTATCCGGTGCATGCCGTTTATGTGGAAAAGGTCGGGACGCCGGACGAACGTTTGGTAACCGATCTGGAAACGCTGCGCGGGCAAACATTACCCTATTTTTCACTTGTCCTCGTACGCAGGACAAATGCGGAATGCGGAATGCGGAATGCGGAATGATGGGAAAGATTTTTGTGATTGGGCTGGGGCCGGGTGAGCGGGCGATGATGACGGGGCAGGCACAGGAGGCACTGCGTCAGGCGGATGTGGTCGTCGGCTACGCCGGGTACTTTGCCTGGGTTGAGGAGTTGGTCGAGGGGAAGGCGTGTGTTGCCCTACCGTTGACGCAGGAGACGGAGCGGGCGCAACTTGCGGTGGAACGTGCCCAGCATGGCGCCACCGTCTGTGTGATTTCCAGCGGCGATGCCGGTATTTACGGGATGGCCAGTTTGGTGTTGGAAGTGGCGGAGCAGCGACAGGCTGAAGCGCTTGGTCCTGATGTGGTCGTAGTCCCTGGGGTCTCGGCTATCAATGCTTGTGCCTCGCTCTTGGGGGCGCCGATCGGACACGATTTTGCCGTTATCAGCCTAAGCGACCTGTTGACGCCGTGGGCCGCGATTGAGAAGCGGTTGCGAGCCGCGGCTGAAGCTGATTTTGTGACGGTATTACTCAATCCGAAAAGTGTCCGGCGCGATTGGCAATACGGCCAGGCACAAGCCATTTTGGCACAGCACCGCGCCCCGGACACGCCGGTGGGCGTGGTGCGGAATGCATATCGGCCGGACCAATCGGTTGTCATCACCACGGTGGCCGAGATGGCTGACGCATCCGTCGATATGCTCACCACCGTCATCGTGGGCAATGCCCACACGCGCCAGTGGCAGTCCCGCATCGTGACGCCCAGGGGGTATGCTGTTGCGAAAACCGGATGAGATTATGGCGGAAAGTTTCCGCATGATTGATGTGGAGGTGGGTGCGCACGACTTCGATGCGGTGGAATGGCCAGTGGTGCAACGCATCATTCACGCCTCGGGCGATGTTGACCTCGTCCACGCTGTGCGCTTTCATCGGGATGCCGCGCGGGCCGGCGTCCAGGCCCTGCGTGTTGGCGCGCCCATCGTGAGCGATGTCCAGATGGTCGCCGCTGGCATTCGGAAGCCACAGCTCACGGCGCTGGGCACTGCCCTACACTGCTTTATCGACACGCCTGACGTCTACGAACAAGCGCAAGCCACCGGGCAGACGCGGAGCTTCTGTGCCATGCAGAAAGCGATTGTCGAGGTGGGTCCGGCGGTCTACGTCATTGGCAACGCGCCGACGGCGCTGTTGGCGCTCTGTGACAGCATTCGCCAAGCCCTGGTGCGCCCGCAGCTCGTGGTGGCTATGCCCGTGGGTTTCGTGTCGGTGGTAGAAAGCAAAGAGCAGGCGCTGACCCTCGACGTTCCGGTCATTGCCATTTGTGGACGCAAAGGTGGTAGCGCCGTCGCCACGGCAACCATCAATGCCCTCCTGCTGTTGGCGCAGGGTAAATAAATAAGGCTGGAATGAGGGGCACACACATGCGGAATAAACAAAATTCTTCCGCATTCCGCATTCCGCATTCCGCATTCCGCATTCCGCTAGTCGTGATCGGCATCGGCCACGACGGCCCAGCCGGGTTGACCCAAGAGGCCCGAGAACACATCGCCCAGGCCCAGGTTCTAGCGGGCGGCAAGCGGCATCTGGCATTTTTCCCCGACTGGCAGGGGGAAAGACACGTCATTGGCGCCAATCCGGGCGATGTCGTGCGGCAACTCAAGGCCATCTATCAGCAGCGCAAGACCGTGGTTCTGGCTTCCGGGGATCCGTTGTTCTATGGCATTGGGCGGCTTCTGACCGAGCATTTCCCCAACGATGCGTTGCACTTTCTGCCACAGGTGAGTGCGGTACAATTGGCTTTTGCGCGCATCAAAACCAGTTGGCACGATGCCCAGGTCGTCAGCCTGCATGGCCGCCCCATGCAGACGCTCTTGCCTGCGTTGCACCAGCGCGCGGCGAAAATCGCGCTGCTTACCGATGCGGCCAATCACCCGGCGGCAGTGGCGCGTTGGCTCCTGGATCATTATGGTGGCGACTATACGATCTGGGTCTGCGAAGCCCTTGGCGGCCCGGACGAACGCGTGACGCAGTGGACGTTGCCGAGCATCTTGGGGCAATCCTTTTCGCCGTTAAATGTGACGGTTTTGTTGCGGCAGGAAGCCGCACCGATGCCGGAAGCCATACCGTTACTCGGTGTGCCCGAAAATAAAATTGCCCATCGGGCCGGCATGATCACGAAACGCGACATACGGCTCGTTGCCCTTGGGTATCTGGTCCTGCACGCGGACGAAGTGTTCTGGGACATTGGCGCCGGCAGCGGCTCCGTAGCGTTGGAAGCGGCGCGTCTAGCGGCATCGTTACAAGTCTTTGCAATCGAGCGGTCGGCGGCGGCTTTCCAGCACATCGTCGCCAATATTCGTACGTTTGCCCTGCCGAACGTCACCCCGATTTTGGGGGAAGCCCCAGACGTCTTGGCGGCTTTGCCCGACCCACACGCGGTTTTTCTCGGCGGCAGCGGCGGACGCTTGGCAGAACTCATTCCCGTCATTGTGGAGCGCTTGCGCCAGGGTGGCCGTATCGTGATGAATTGCATCACCCTCGAACATTTCAGTTTGGCATGGGAACGCCTCAGCGCCCACGGCCTGCAGGTGGATGCCACCGCTATCCAGCTCTCGCACACCCAGCCGCTCGGCACGTTGCACCGCTTTGCGTCCGATAGTCCTCTATTCATTGTACAGGCATATAAAATATGAGGGAATTACCACACATTGCGCTGATCGCCGTCACCCACGCCGGGCTCGATACGGCCCGGCTCCTGCGCCAACGCCTGCGGGCTGGGACGCTCTACCGCCCCGAACGTTACGGTCCGCAGCCGCATGCCTGGGAGCATCCGTATAGCGACGCCTTGTCAGCGCAAATCGCCATCCTGTTCGCCCAGTATGATCAGCTCGTCTTTTTCCTGGCCACGGGCGCCGTCACGCGTTTGATCGCACCGCATTTGTCCAACAAGACCACCGATCCCGGTGTGCTCGCGGTCGACGAAGCCACCCGCTTCGTCGTGCCCGTTCTCTCGGGTCATACGGGTGGCGCGAACGCGTTTGCCCGCACTGTCGCCGGCCATCTCGGCGCCACGCCGGTCATCACCACCGCCTCGGACGTGATCGGTGGTCTCAGTCTCGATCTGCTTGAAGAAACCTTTGGCTGGGCTGCAGAGCCGCGGGACCGTCTCAAAGCGGCGGCCATGTCGTTGGTCAATCATGCCCCGGTCGCCCTGGTGCAAGAGATTGGCAGCCAGGAGAGTTGGCTCCAGGCCCAGACGCTACCGGAGCAGGTGACGTTCGCCCATGACGCCGCCCAGTTACCGGCGCAATCCTTCGAGCATGTCCTGTGGGTCACGGACCGGGTCGTAGCGGAGCCGCACGGACACGATCCGGAGCGCATCCTCTGGTACCGGCCGCCGAGCTTGGTCCTGGGCGTGGGATGCGAACGCGGCATTTCCCTGGCGGCGCTCGAAGACAGCTTGGAGACGTTCCTGCAACAGTCCGGCTATGCTAAGGCAAGTATTACAGCGTTGGCCAGTTTGGACCGCAAGGCAGACGAGGAAGCGATCCTCGCCCTGGCGCAGCGATACGGCTGGCAGACGCATTTTTATCCGGCCGAGGACCTGGCGCATGTCCCCGGCATGGCGCGTCCATCGGATGTGGTCGAGCAGTGTGTGGGGACGCCTGGCGTCTCGGAACCGGCGGCGCTGCGTGCCGCCCAGGCCGACCGGCTGCTGGTTGAAAAACACGTCATGACCTCATCGGCAGCGCCCCAACGCATGACGTTTGCCCTCGCCAGATCGAGCCGCTTTACGGACCGCACGGCGTCCACCGGCCGGGTCACGTTCATCGGTGCCGGCCCGGGCGACCCCGATCTTTTTACCCTCAAAGCGCAGCGGGCACTGGCCCAAGCCGATCGGGTGATTTACGCCGGCTCGCTCATACCGGAAGCCGTGCTGCAACATGCCCCGGCAACGGCGACCCTGCACAACTCCGCGCCGCTCACGCTAGAAGACGTGATGACCTTGATGCTCGACGCTGTCCGCACGGGCCAACACGTGGTGCGTTTGCAGTCCGGTGATCTGAGTCTGTACAGCGCTATCCAAGAGCAGATGACGCGGCTAGATGATGAAGACATTCCGTATGACGTCATTCCCGGCGTCAGTGCATTCCAAGCCGCGGCCGCGGCCTTGCAGAGTGAATTGACCATTCCCGAGGTGGTGCAGACGATTATTCTCACACGCGGAGAAGGCCAAACGCCCATGCCGACCGGCGAATCGCTGGCGTTACTGGCAGCCCACCGCGCCTCGCTGTGCCTTTTCTTGAGCGCCCGGTTGAGCCGCCGCGTGCAGGAGCAGCTCCTCACCGCCTATGCGCCCGAAACGCCCGTGGCCATTCTGTACCGGGTGTCGTGGCCGGATGAAATGATCTTGGTGACCGAGTTGCAACATTTGCACCGCGAGATACGGCAGCACAAGCTGACGCGGACAACCCTCATCCTGGTCGGCGAGGCGATCGGCGCCCGGAAGAATCGGTCGCGTTTGTACGATCGCACCCATGCCCACATTTTCCGCAGGCGGCACCGTGAAGAAGCCAACGATTCTCTTACTTAGTGGCGCGTCGGAAGGCCCTCTCCTGGCCCGGGCACTGCTGCAGGCCGGGTTTGACGTCGTGGCCACCGTGACGCGGGAGGAGGCGCGGCAACATTTGTTCGGCGACCTGCTGCAGGCCGTCCGGGTCGAGGTGCGCGGCTTCACTGAGGAAAGCTTGCGGCAGTTTTTGGCGCAAGACGGCGCCGATGCGGTACTCGACGCCACGCATCCGTTCGCCGTACGGATTACGAACATCGCGGTCGCGGTCTGTACCGAGCTGGCCGTGCCCTACGTGCGCTATCAGCGGCCGGACTGGCGTCCCCCGGAAGGAACGGTGTCTGCCACGAGCTATGCCGACGCGGCGGCATTGTTGCCGGGGCTCGGCCGTCGTATTATGCTGACGATCGGCGTCAAACAGCTCAAATATTTTGCCCATCTGCACCACGACCTGACCCTTTTCGCCCGCGTGTTGCCTTCACCCGTGTCGGTGCAGGGCGCCTTGGATGCCGGTTTTACCCAAGATCGTATTTTGGCCTTGCGCCCGCCGTTCTCCAAAGCGTTTAATACGAGTATCCTGCGCGAATATCAGGTCGACGTGTTGGTCACCAAGGCCTCCGGCGTCACGGGCGGTGTCGCCGAAAAAGTGTTGGCGGCTCATGATTTAGGGCTTACCACCCTCATGATTCACCGGCCCCCACAGCCGGGTCTCAACATGGTGTCAACCCTTGAGGATGCGATCCATGCCTGCCAAAAGCACATCCGTGCATGCTAAACGTCCGCCACTCCGATCCGGTTACACCACCGGCGCCTGCGCCACCGCCGCGGCCAAAGGCGCATTGCTCGCTCTCATCCACCAGCGCCGTTTTGCCAAATCCAGGATTCGTTTGCCCATTGGCCGCTTGGTCACCTTTCCCTTACATACCTGCACGTACACAGCGGACGAGGGCCGCAGCAGTGTCATCAAAGATGCCGGTGATGACCCGGATGTGACCCACGAAGCCGAAATTTGTGCGCGCGTGACTTGGTGGGACGGTCCTGGTGTGCATTTTGCCCGTGGATACGGGGTTGGCTTGGTGACCAAGCCCGGTCTCCCCATCCCCCCTGGCGAACCGGCGATCAATCCCGTACCGCGCCAAATGTTAACGGAGATGGTCGAGGCCATCCTAACCCGTACGCAGAACATCCATCGCGGTGTCACGGTAGAAATTTCTGTCCCGAACGGGGACCAACTGGCCAAGAAAACCTTTAATCCGCGGCTGGGTATTATCGGCGGGATTTCCATTCTGGGCACCACGGGTATTGTCGTGCCTTATTCGCTCGCGGCGTGGGAAGCCAGTGTGGTGCAAAACATCGATGTCGCCGTCGCCCAAGGCTATACGCATCTCGTGTTTGTCGTTGGCGGGCGCGGCGAGCGCTTTGCCCAGCGGCTCTTTGAGCTGCCAGCCATCGCCTTCGTGCAGATTGCAGAATTTTTTGGCGTCTCTCTACGGCATGCAGCTGCCGCGGGTGCCCAGCATGTGACGCTTGCCGCGATGATCGGAAAGCTGGCAAAATTTGCCGCCGGGAATGAGTCCGTGCACAGCAAGAAAAGTACGCAGGACTTTCAATTCCTCGCCCAGCTCGCCCGAGAAGCTGGCGCCGCGGACCCCGTCGTGTCGCAGATCCGCCATGCCAATACCGCGCAAGCCGTGTCAGAACTGGCGCAAACGGCGGGGCTGGGTACCTTCCATGATATCATCTGCCGCGAGGTCTGGCAGTTTGCGACGTCTCTCACGCAGTCGGCCTATCAGCTCGACATTCTCCTGCTGGACAACCATGGTGAAACCTTGGGAAGATATCCGGCGGAATCGTAGGCAGGACACGTGGCGTTCCTCGCCAATCGTCATCGGGTAGGGGCATCATGTCGCCATGACCCCCCCCTCAGAACCGTGCGGGCGACTTTCATCGCACACGGCTCAAGCAAACCGGTATCCTTCATGACTTCCTCCG
>CBCXVS010000082.1:0-25211 GCA_965178525.1 uncultured bacterium
CCCGCTATGGCGACGACGGCGTTGTTGGCGGTGTACTGACCTTCCACGTAGTCCAGGGTCATCTGCTGGACTTCATCGTTGCACTCGCGATGCATGGCGGCAATCGTAGCGGCATCCCGATCGTAGAAGTAAAACGCCGCTGCGGGGGAAATCACCTGCACGTCGACCCCGAGGGAATCCATGTCGCGCAGACGTTGCTCGTGTGTCCAGGCTTCTCTGGGTAAGATGCGCATCTCGCCAGGCTTGATGCCATGCCAATCGTGTCCAGCGTTGGTGGCGCGCAGGAAGCATTGCGGTGTGAGGTGAGCATGAATGTCAATGCTACGCACAGATCATCCTCCAATGGGTTTGCAGAGGCATGGCCTTAATCCTGCCTCGGAAATCGAGTATGATTCTCTTCCTGATCACGGCTGCACGCTTGGCGCGCTTCTGCAGTATACACCATTGAACAAAGTGTATCGTCAGAGAAGGCCGGTATTTGGACACGCTTGTTGCCTTCAGGCCGGTCATGTATATATATACTGACGAGTGAACGGGTTAAACGATATCACAAAGCGGTTGCAGGTCATCGGACAGTAAGAGCACAACCCCAGATGGCCGGACGACCACGGACAGGAAAGGAGCATGGCGTATGACACTCATGACCGTGCCTATCATTGACATGACCCCCTATTGGACCGGAGCAGAGGTGAGCAAGCGGGCCGTCGCGTACGAAATTAATGCGGCGTGCCGCGACATCGGATTTCTGGTTATCGCCGGACACGGCGTGCCGCAAGAACTCGTCGAGGCGGTTGACGAAGAGTCGCGAGCGTTCTTTGATCTGCCCTTAGAGAAAAAAATGCGTGTTGTGCGCCCCGCCCCGGACATCACTCGCGGTTACATCCCTATGGAAGGGGAGAGTGTGGCGCGCAGCCGTGGCGAGTATGTCCCTGGCGATCTGAACGAATCGCTCATGATCGGTCCCGTAGATGCAGGGCAGGATGACTATTAGAGTTGTTCCTCAATAGCATAAGATCAGGTTCCCTAGCCCAGCCCAGATGCCCACCGAATCATCCTCAAAGTGATCTTTGCGGTTGCGGAAACGCTGCACCAAAATGTTGAAACGCTTCATACCGCCGATGGCATGTTCGATCAAGATGCGAACTTGACTCACGGCATAATTCGCCGCCTGCTGCTCCGCCGTCAATTCTGGAGTCGGATTCGTCTTGCTCTTCCGGGGTTTCTTGTGTGGAATCTCAAGCATTTCGCCTTTGTAGTCCGACTGAATCCCCTGATAACCCAGGTGCACCCAAACTTCTACGTCACTAAACCGGTCTAAGTCCGGTGGGAACTCTTGTTTTAACATGCTGTAATCATGGTTGTGACCACTAAACGTACGGCCCAGAAAGACGATCCATTTATCCGGCATCGACATCACTGTATTTTTCAGCGTATGGCTTTTTTTTACCACTATAGTGTTCACGTTGGGTCGTCTCATCTTGTGACCGGCGATAGCTTCTTTCAGTCGCATCAATAATCAGTTGATCCACACCTGACAACGCCTCCCTCAACGACTCTGGGGTCTTCAACTCTCGATAAGGCATGAGGTCTAACTGCACTAACGTGTCATACAGGATGGGAGAGAGCTTATGGAGATTTTCATTCGCTTTCGAACGTACCATACCAAATTGTGCACCAAGAACATCAAACGTCGGATACGTCTTGTAATAATATAGAACGAACAGGAGTTTGTCTGACAGAGTGGGTAATTTGCCTTTGATACCTGCACCCGGCTTTCGGCTGCGTTTGCCAGCTTGGACACCCTCCTCATAGCGTTTTTGCTGAGCCTGTTGATAGACGTGGCTGAAGGCGGGCAGCAAGAAGTCAAATTGCGTCTGAGACACACCGGTTAAGGCTTTCATCTGACGATCATCTCGGATAACCAATGACCTGGCTGGGCTCCCTCCATCGTTTGGGGGAGGATAGCCTACCTCATTAACTATTGGGGAACAACCCTAGTACACCAGCCCAGCGGCGGGAAAGCACTTTGCGCCCAATCTGTGGCCGGAGAGGCCGGCAGCCCTGAGTGAGGTCTATACGGCTTATTACCGCGCCATGTCAGACTTGGCTTGCACGCTCATGCGGCTGTTTGCCTTGGCGCTCGACCAACCCGAGACGTTTTTCGACGATAAGATTGACAAGCACATCAGCCGGTTGCGGGTGCGCAATTACCCGGCGCCAAAGGTCCTACCACAGCCGGGGCAACTGCGGGCGGGTGCGCACAGCGACTACGGCAGCCTCACCATCCTGAAGACAGAGGACAAACCGGGCGGGCTGCAGGCCTACAACAAGGCTGGTGAATGGGTGGACGTACCCGTTGTGCCGGGCTGCTTTATCGTCAACCTGGGCGAACTCATGGCGCGCTGGACTAACGACTACTGGGTTTCCACCCTGCATCGTGTCGTGAATCCGCCCCAGGAAATGGCGTCCGAGAGTCGTCGGCAGTCGTTGGTATTCTTCCACAATCCGAACTACAATGCCGTGATTGCGTGTATTCCAAGCTGTCAGAGTCCGGACAATCCGCCAAAATATCCTGTCACTACGTCGGGCGAGCATTTACGCAGCCAGTTCGTTCGTACACAGACACAAGAAGGTGTGACGTACTGAGAATCCCTTGGAGAATTCGCATGCAACGAACGTTTCTTGCTGTCGTGGCGATGGCTGCGATTCATTGCCCGGCTTGATAGGGCTCGCGATACTCAGGCGCCTCTGAGATGCCACCGTATCGCGCTCAGTCTGGCCAATTGGGATCTAGACTACCACTGCTGAGAAAAACCACCGATGCCATCTCCGCACACGTCATATCAGGTGATCGATCCTCGTATCCGGTTAGTCCTCCCCCGCATTGCCGCGTTGTTCACGCAGGAACCGTTGGAATTCCGCCGCCAGATCGTCGCCGCTCATGCTTCCTTGCGCGGATTGTTGGCGGGAATGCTCCTGGCGCGCCGCACGGCGTTCGAGTTCCTTCACATGTGCAGACACTTTGGAGTCTGTTGCAATGGCCTCGGCCACGCGTGTTTCAAATTCCCGCGCTTCCTTTTCCAAGTCGGGGAACTCCCCGGAGAGGCCGACAATTTCCATGCCCCGATTTCCCAATGCCAAGATGCCTTTGGGATTGGGTGTGGCCGACACATAATAGGGCATGTTGGCCCAGATACTGGCCGCGGCCAGATCGTTGTGGCGCAAGGTATTGTGCAGCACCCCGACCATGCCGGTCGGACCTTCATAGCGCGACCCGCTACCGCCCAGACCGATGCGCTCAGCCAGTTGCGGGTCGGTGGCCGAACCGGAGAAAGGCACAGGCGAGGAGTAGAGCACGTCGGCCCAGAGAGCGCCTAGGGTAATGGTCTGATACACCTTGCAGCATGTGATAAATTCCATCATCAGGTTGGTAAACGTACGCCATTTGAGATGCGGTTCGATGCCGACGCCAATGATAACGTCATGTTCGAGATCAGGGCGTAACGCCACGAAGAATTCGTTGGCGGGCCAGATGATATCGCGTTGGCCCTCGGCATTGTAGCGCGATTGCGGACGCTGATCGGTAAAGCTATAGAATTCTTCCGGATCAATCGAGGCAAAACGCTTGGCCTCAAGGTGCTCAACGAGAAATTGCCCCGCCGCGGTTGCGACCCCGGCAGCATTGCTCCAGCCCTCGAATGTCAGCAGCAGATACGGCTGTCGCATATTGGGCATATGATCAAATTGCAGCGCGTCCATATCGTCCCTTTCCGCAAAACCCTATGCAACGATGACGTCCCTGTCAGAGACATACCAGAAATTTCCCAGTGGTGCAAATCGTCTCAGCTCGTTTCCCGGATAAAGCGGCGTGCAACGGTGAGAAATTCGTCCAGTTGATCATGGTGGACCCAATGGCCCGCATCCGCAATATCCACGCACTGCGCGTTGCGAAACGCACTCGCCCGCCCATCTTGTACGGGATCCGTGGCCCAGCTTTCCGTGCCCCGCAGCAGCAGCGTGGGACACGTAATGCGGCCCCAAATCCGGCGGGCTTCGTCCATATTGAATTCGTAAGGCGAATGCGCCCGGACGTAGTTATCGAATTTCCAGGTGTACGTGCTATCCTCATTGCGGTACGTGCCGTGCAGGGTGAGATGGTAGGCTTGCTCGGCACTCAGATGCTTGTTCGCCTCCTGCATGCGCCGCACCGCGGCATCCAGACTGGGGTAGCGGCGAGAATGCCGACCGGCAAATGCCTGCATCTGCTCAATCCAGGTTTGCATGCGATGATACGCCGGTCGCCGCCTCATGTCTTCCGGGGGCGGTCCTAAGCCTTCGATGGCGATTACCTGTTTGACCCGCTCGGGATAGATACCGCTGTATTGACAGGAGATGGCCCCGCCAAGCGAATGGCCGATGATCGTCATGGGAAAGAGTTGGAGTTGATCTAAAAGCTGGGCGATATCCAGCACGTAATCGATCAAGGCGTATTGACTGCCATGCGCCCACTCGGAATCGCCGTGACCGCGGAGGTCGGGCGCTAAAATATGGTACTCTTCGCGCAGCTGTTGCGCCGCCCAGTCCCAGTTGCGGGCATGGTCGCGTCCACCATGAATGAGGAGGAGCGGCGGTTTGGCTTGGTTGCCCCAATCCACGTAATGCAGCTTGAGACGCTGTGAATAGTAGTAGTGCGATGTCGGCCCTACCACCTGCCCAGCCATGGGCATACTCCTTGTTGGCACACACTGCCGTCTGCATGGGCTGTCTCCGTGCGGCTTAGCGCATAAGGGGTTCGAGATGATGCACCTCGTTTAGTGTCACGATGTCCCACGTGCTGTCCTGCCAGCTAAAAATGCTGACGGACGTGTTGGTGATGGTATAGGCTGGCGTGCGCATCACGTCGAGCCCCAAGACATGGCGGGCGAACATATCGATCACCTTCCCATGGGTCACACACACAATGGTTTCGCCCGTATGCTGTGCAGCCAGCGTGTCCATTTGCGCGATCACACGTTCTTGCGTTTGTAATTGCGATTCCCCGCCTTCCGGCACATAGGTAACAACATGGGCGCGAATAGCCTCGAGATGGGCCTCAAACTCGGCCACGGTTTTATTTGCCCAGGCGCCAACATCCCACTCGCGCAATCCTTCACAGGGCTGGATCGGCATGGCTAGGCGTTGGCTGATCAACTCAGCGGTTTCGTGCGCACGGCGAATGTCACTGCTGTAAAGCACACGAGGCTGCAAATCGGCCAAGCGTTCCGCTACCCGCGCCGCCTGCTGGCGTCCGTGTTCGCTCAGGGGGATTGGAGCATAGCCTTGAAACAAACGCTGAGCATTGTACTCCGTCTCCCCATGCCGCACTAAAAAAGCCTTCATGATTCCTCATCCTCGTCCAGCATCTGCGGCCAACGCGCCAGGGTTTCCACCACGTCCCGGCGAATCTGCGCCTGCACGGCTTCCGGCGTCAACGTGGCCGGGATACGCCGCAAGTACGGAAAGTCCATGGCGGCAAAAATAGCCGCTACCCGCTCTAGATAATCGAGCCGTTCAAAGCCGTCGAGCTGCCGCTCTTGTTGCACCCGTTGCAGCCCCTGAGAGGGCGTAATATCCAGTAAGAATAACAGGTGTGGTAGAGGCGCAAAGGCCTCGTGACGCTGTCGAATGACGTCCGGGTCGCATCCGAGCGCGCCTTGATACGCCATCGTCGAAAAGTAATAGCGATCGAGCAGGACGATCTGACCGCGAGCCAACGCTGGCTGAATATTTTGCTCAACATCTTCATGCCGATCGGCCAGAAACCAAGCGAATTCTTGTGCCGGCGTCATCTCGTGTTTACCCTGACGTACCGCTTCTCGAATCTTTTGACCCCATGGGCCATCGGTCGGTTCTCGCAGGCAGAGGACCTCGCAGCCTTGCTGTTGCAACTCTCGTTCTAACAAGCGAATCTGCGTCGTTTTGCCAGCGCCATCGAGGCCCTCGAACACAATGAACAATCCCTGCCTGAGACGCCGCTGTCCGGAATATGTCACCTGCTTGCGCCCTTATGCAATCCTGTGAGATACTGACCAGCGTGCCGTTGGCCTATGGTCGCCTTTGACAGAAAGGAGAAACGTTGGTGAGTCCACGACATCGCCGCCGTTATCTAAGTGGAGGTCTCCTCCTCCTCACGCTCTGTTGCAGTGCCTGTACCGCTATCTCCGGCAGCACGGCGCCCACTCGGTATCCTGCCGGACCCACCGAGGTTGATCTTGCGCAACCTCGCCCCGAAGCTGCCTCCCGCTACCGGCAGCCGCGCCTAGCTAACCGCTATGAGTATGACAAGACCGAGGTCGATCTTGAGAGGACAAAGAAGTAAGCTCTTAGCTCTTAGCTGTAAGCTTCTGAATAAGAGAGATAAGCATACGTTTGATGTCAATTGCTTGGTTTATGAGGTGTTCATAGTCGTTGTGATTGAGGAATCCAAGATCATGTGAGAGTATAAGATGGTATTCGAGTTCGCTTGTAGAACCTAGAGCAATGTGCAAGAAGCGAGCTAATTCAGCATCGCTACTCCTGCCGTAGCCTTCTGCAATGTTGGCAGGGATTGAAGCACTCGCACGACGGATTTGGCTTGTCAACCCATATAATTCATGTTTTGGAAATGCTGCGGTTTCCTTATAAACCGCCAGTGTTAACCGGTGCCCTTCTCCCAAACTTTCAAATTCCGAAAATCTTGCAATCCAAAAGACCTCATCATAATAAAGTATTTGGCTCTCAGCATGTTATTCTTATCTTACAGCTAAGAGCTTATAGCTTACAGCTAAGAGCTTATAGCTCCTTCATTCATACTCCCCGAACGAAATCCCGCCAGATCGAGCGTGATGTAGGTGTAGCCCAACGCCTTAAACCGACTCACCATCTCGCTGCGAAACGGCTCTTGCACCAGGCGAGGCATATCGTCGGGCAAGACCTCGACCCGAGCGATCTTGTCATGATGGCGCACGCGGAAGACACGAATGCCGCGGTCGCGGAGGAACTGTTCCGCTTGCTCCACCGAGGACAGGCTTTCCAGCGTAATGAGTTGGCCATAGGGGAAGCGCGAGGACAGGCAGGCAAAGGACGGCTTGTTCCACGTTGGTAAGCCCCAGCGCTTGGACAGCTCACGAATCTCGTCTTTGCTCAGGTCAGCCGCATCCAACGGCGCCTGCACGGCATACTCCTTGGCCGCCTGCGCGCCGGGGCGATGGTCGCCACGGTCATCCATCATGGCGCCGTAGACGACGTGCTGATAGCCGCGCTCTTGGGCCAGAGGATTGAGTTTGGTGAACAACTCCGCTTTGCAAAAATAACAGCGGTTCGTGGGATTGGCGACGTATTCGGGGTTGTCCATCTCCTCCGTGTGGATGAGTTCGTGTTGGATGCCGATACGCTTGGCCACATCAAGCGCCTCGTCTAGCTCCGCCTGGGGCAACGACGGCGAAACCGCCGTCACGGCCAAAGCTTTATCGCCCAGGGCGATATGCGCCGCCTGGGCTAACAGCGAGCTATCCACGCCGCCAGAGAATGCGACGATCACACTATCCATGCCGCGCAGAGTGCCAAGTAATTTGTCCAGTTTTTCATCGAGCATCAGGGTCGTCATACGTGCACCTCATGGGGTTGGGCAACATGCGAACGATACCGCATGATGGGAATAAACGCGGTCTCATGCCGTACAAAGGCGTCCTGTTTGTAAATGCGGAGCGCTAGCAGCTGCGCATCATCCAGCTCAAAGAGCGCTTGCATCACCTCCGGCGGCTTGGCCTTGACGTCGGCTTCTTCGCGCACGAGCATCTCGACGGTGACCATTGCCTCCGCCTCCAGCACGATCTCCAGACTGACGATGCCCGGACGAATGTTAACCTGCCGTGGGCCTTTTTTGTGCCAACGTTGTACCGGGATGTCGTCGCGCGCCAGCAAGGCGTGTACGCGTGCTGCTAGAGGGGCATTGCCCGCCGGAAGCAAATGCGCCGGCATTTCGACCCTGTACTGCGCCGCCAAGGGTTCCGACATCAGTGCGGGCGTTTTCAGCGGGACGGTCCAAGCGTGCAGAATGCGCATGTGCTCGGGCAGCACCGTATGGAGGCGGTCCTGGAACTGCGCCGGCTCGATCGTGTCAAAGAGCACCACATCGGCGTACTCGCCCGTGCTGTCGACGCCAACCGGCAATGCCGTGGCGAAGTTCAACATCGGTTGCGGATGAAAACCCTGGGAATGCTGCACGGGCAGCCGCGCCCGCCGCAGGGCGCGCGTGAACGCCCGCATGGTTTCGAGATGTGACAGAAAGCGCAGCGGACCCTGGATGGCGAACTGGAAGCGGATCTTCTGGCGCGCCTGAGTTTGTGGCGGCGCCGAACTCGAGGTGCGCTGCCAGTTTGCCTCTTTCTTGAGTCCCTCCCGGCTGGTGCGCAACATCGTCAGACAGCCGTCCCGGTCATCCTCAATCACACCGCACTGGTGACACTTGACCTGTCGGCAATCCTCGGCCAGCAAGGCCAGACGGGAACGCCAGTACTCATCCACAAAATACTGCTTGTCGACCATACAATCGATGTGATCCCAGGGCAGTTCCTCCTGCAGATCCCGTTTGCGCAGATAGGCGTCCATATCCACGCCACTGCGCTCTGCCGCTGTCTGCCAGAGCCGGAAATCAAAATGTTCGCCCCAGCCATCGAATTTGCAGCCGAGTTCGTGGGCCGCTTCTAGGAGATCACCGACTTGGCGGTCGCCGCGGGCAAAGACGCCCTCCAGATAGCTCATTTGCGCATCATGGCGGCCAAACTTGAGCCCGAACTGCCGCATGTTATCACGCAATAAATGGTGCTTGTCAATCGTCTCTTCAATGGACATCTGCTGATCCCATTGAAACGGCGTAAAGGGCTTCGGTACGAACGTGGACACCCCGAGATGCACCCGGGCCTTTTTGTTGGCGCGGCGTCCGTTTTGTAGCACGTGCTTGGCCAGATGGGTAATAGCCAGGACATCCTCGTCCTGTTCAGTCGGCAGGCCAACCATGAAGTAGAGCTTCACCACCTCCCAGCCGCGGGCGAACACCTGGCCCGTCACCTCTATCAGCTCTTCGTCCGGAATCCACTTGTCGATCACCGCCCGCAGGCGTGGCGAGGCCGCCTCGGGCGCGAACGTCAAGCCGGTCTTGCGCATGCTCGCGACCATGTCCGCCAGATCAACCGAAAACGAATCGAGGCGTAATGACGGCAGCGAAATGGCGACGTTCTCCGGTAGGCCAAGGCCGGCTTGCTGGTCGACCAGAGCCCGGACCTGGCTGTAATCACATGTGCTCAGCGACGATAGCGAGATCTCTTCGTAGCCCGTTTTGGCGATGGCGTCCTGAGTCATCGTAGCCAACGTTTCGAGACTGCGCTCGCGTACGGGCCGGTAGAGCATCCCCGCCTGGCAGAAGCGGCACCCTTGGGTACAACCGCGCAGCACTTCGATGGCGACACGATCGTGCACCTGGCCGGTGAAGGGCACAATGTAGTCCGTGGGAAACGGCGTGCTGTCGAGACTGGCCACAGAGCGTTTCAGAATCACCCGGCCGCCTGTGTCCGGGACCAGCTCGCCTTTGGACGTACGCTTCAGCGCATACAACGCTGGCACGTAAACACCGGGCACAGCAGCTAGACGCCGCAACTGGGCATCGCGGTCCAGGTTCTTGCCATCGCGTAGCGCCTGCACGAGTTCCACCACGACGTCTTCCCCGTCGCCAATCACGAATGCATCGAAAAAATCCGCCAAGGGCTCGGGGTGAAACGCGCCCGGACCGCCGCCGAGGATGAGAGGCATGTCCGTGTCGCGTTGCGATGTACGCAGCGGAATGCCGCTCAACATCAGCATGCGCAGGATGTTGCTGTAACTGAGTTCATACTGCAAGGTAAAGCCAATGGCCTGGAAATCGCGCAGCGGCGACTTGCTTTCCAGGCTAAACAGCGGCAGATCCCGGGCGAGCAATTGCGCCTCCAAATCCACCGCTGGCATGTAGGCGCGTTCGGCCCACACGTTGGGCTGCTTATTGAGAATGCTATAGAGAATCAGCAACCCCAGATTGGACAGCCCCAAATCGTAGAGATCCGGGAAGGCCAGGGCGATGCGGACATCGACCTCCGCCACGTCCTTGTGCACGGTGTTCAGCTCGCAGCCCAAATACCGGCTCGGTTTGGCGACACGGGCAAAAACGTCTGCATCGAGCCGCGCAGCCAGGGTGCTCATGCATGTCCTTTCTCGTGTACGACCTCATGCGCCGCCGATTCTTGCGCCGCGGCGTGATACGAGCTGCGCACCAACGGACCGGACTCGACATGGACAAAACCCATGGCCTCGCCCTGTCGCTTCAGCTCGGCAAACTCGTCGGGATGGTAGTAGCGGACGACGGGCAAATGCCGTGCCGATGGCCGCAGGTACTGCCCAATCGTCAACAAATCGCACGCGACCCGGCTCAGATCACGGATGGTCTCGAGCAATTCGGACATCTCCTCCCCAAGGCCGACCATGAGGCCGGACTTGGTGCGCATGTCCGGGTCAAGCTGCTTCACCCGCGCCAGAAGTTCCAGGGAGCGCTCATATTTGGCCTGTGGCCGCACCACGTCATAGAGCCGGGCAATGCTCTCCATGTTGTGGTTGAGCACATCCGGCTGCGCCGCAACCACCTCGGCGAGCGCTTCCCAGTTGCCTTTGAAATCGGGAATGAGCACTTCGACGCGGCAGTCCGGCAGACGCCGCCGCACAGCGCGAATGGTCTCGGCAAAGATATGGCTGCCGCCGTCCGGCACGTCATCGCGATTCACCGAGGTAATCACGGCATAACGCAAGTTCAGCGTAGCAATGGCATCGGCAACGCGCTCCGGCTCGAGCACATCGATCACACCGGGACGGCCGGTTTTCACCGCACAAAAACCGCAACTGCGGGTACACGTATCGCCCAGGAGCATGAAGGTGGCGCTGCGCTGGTTCCAACACTCGCCGATGTTGGGGCATATGGCCTCCTCGCACACCGTGTGCAGGCCGTGTTGACGCACCAGATTTTTTAAGTCGAAGAAGGTGCTGCCCGAGGGCATTTTGACCCGCAGCCACGGCGGTTTGCGTGGCGGCCGTGGCTCCAGCTGTACGTGTGCCATGCCGATCTCCCGCCGCCTCAAGCGCCGGCCCGGACGGCATCGCGCCGCCGATCGTGACTGCGTTTGCGCCGGGTGGCCTGCACCTTGCCCAAGCGCCGTTCACGGACCAGTTCCGCCACGATACTAATCGAAATTTCCTCCGGAGAATCGGCGCCGATATTGAGGCCGATCGGCGCATGGATGCGATCCAGGTAGTGGCGCTCGATGCCCTTGCCTTCCAGGCGTTTCCACATTTTGGCAATCTTGCTCTTGCTGCCGATCATGCCGAGATAGCGCGCCTGACAATCATAGATCTGCTCGATGATCTGCTGATCATGCTGATGCCCGCGGGTAACGAGAATGACGTAGTCATCCTGCCCGAAGTCAAACGCCCCCCCGACCTCATCGAGTTCCATGACGATCGCGTCATCCACCTGCGGAAAGCGCTCTTTGTTGGCGAATGCGGGCCGATCGTCGATGACCTTAACTTTAAACCCAGCCAACTTGGCGGCCCGGACGACAAAGAAGGACACGTGCCCGCCACCGAACACATACACGGTTGGAGTTGGCAAAACGGGCTCCATAAAGAGCTGCAGCGTATCCCCGTCTTCGGTTTGGTAATCGACCACGGCAAAGTTTTCGCCCTGCAGGATGGTCCAGCCGCGCTCGGTCGCAAAGGCTTCTAACGTGTCGTCACCCAACGAACCGACTGTTTGGCCATCATCACACATGAGCAGCTTGCGCCGGCCGTCCGGATAACGCGGATGATCAGTGAGAATGGTCACCAAGGCGCCACGATGTCCGGTATCTTTCAGCTCCAGAATGGTGCGAAAGATGTCGCGTCCTTCCTCCGGCAAGGGTTCGGTGAGAATTTCCACCACCCCCCCACAATTCAAGCCACTCTCACCCGCATATTTTTCGGTAAGTACAAACTGCTGAATATGGCTTTTACCCGCTTCCATGACGCGCCGGGCTTCCGTCCAGACATCGGCTTCCAGGCAGCCCCCGCCCACCGTGCCGATGATTTTGCCCTCCGGCGTGACCAACATTTTACTTTTCTCACTCATGGGCAGAGAGCCTTTGGACGAGATAATCGTCGACATGGCTCCGGCGCCACCTTCATCCAGAATATCAATCGCGGCCTGAAAAACGTCTTCTATCATGTTCTGCGTCCTTTCCCTCGTCACTCGAGCGAGATCGACGCGGCACATCATGTCCGCATAGACTCTCAAATGTACATACTACTGTAGCCGCAAGGGCAAAAGCAACCCTGACTTCCCCCCTATGACGCGTCTACGGCGCCGCCACCACTGGCAGATCGAGGGCGCGTCCGTGTTCGCGCTGTAAACGTTGTCGTTGCCGGTCCGTTTCGAGGAAATCCCAAGCCAGAGGGACATCTCTAGCCAAGGGCGCACAGACAAAATCTTCCACATCAAAGGCCAGCTCTTTGGCCGCACGGCGCCAGTTGCCCCGATGCTGGTGCACGGCCTGTAAGAAACGGCTCATACGCCGGTCACCCCGAGCCAAGATCGCCTCCAGGTACGCACGTTTCAGACTTTCGTGTTTCAACCGAATATGCGATTCCCTGCGTATCGCCTGCCGCAAAGTCCGCAGTTTGGCCTCAATCTCCCGGCGCGGCGCCATGGCGCACCATTGTAGCGGTGTGGCCGGCTTCGGAATGAAGGGATTGACGCTGAGCGTGAGCGTGCCCAAGGCGCCGCGCCGGCGCCCGGAGCGCTTCATGCGGTCCCAGATCTTCAACGCCAGGGCGAGGAGTTCGTCTAAATCCTCGTCGGTTTCCGTGGGCAACCCAATCATAGAATAGAGCTTCAGATTGCGCATGCCATAGGCCAGCAGCATCTCCACACCCTGCAGAATCGTGTCCTCGCTCATGTCCTTGCGGATGACCTCCCGGAGCCGTTCCGAGCCCGCCTCAGGCGCCACGGTACACGATCGCACTCCACTCCGCACCATAGAGTCGATCAACAGCTCCGGCATCCGATCCATCCGCAGGGACGAGATACCGATGGCGACGCCCAGCTCGACGAGCCCCTGGGCCACGGCGGTGAGGTGCCGGTAATCGCCCGTGGCGGAACTGATCAGCCCCACTTTGCCCACGGGTTGGCGCTGCGCTTCACGGTCGCGCCGCTGTTGCGCCTCGACAATGCCGAGCACGGTTTCTGCCGGTAGTTGCCGGAATTTGGGATAGACGTACCCGACCGTGCAGAAGCGGCACTTCCAGGGACAGCCGCGGGTGATTTCGATCAGGAGCGAGCCGCTAAACTCGGTTTCGTCCGTCAACAACGACGAATACGCCGGCCATTGGGCTAGGTCAGTAATCTGACGCGGCTCCAAAGTACGCGCCTCAGCGGCCTGTGCCTGGAGACTCGGCACGTACACACCCGGCGTCTGCGCCGCCTGGCGTAGATGGGCGCGACGCGGCTGCCCCACGGTCTCGTGGACCACGTCGAGGTAGGCGTTGGCCGTTTCCTCCCCGTCTCCGATAATCATCACATCGACAAAATCGGCAAGGGGTTCAGGATTAATATACGTGACGGCGCCCCCGGCCAGAATGATCGGATGCCGCTCGTCGCGCTCTGCCGCGAGCAAGGGGATGCGCGCCAATTCGAGCATGTGCAGCAGATGCAGGTAGTCGTTTTCGTATGAAACGGAGAAGCCAACGAGATGAAAATCGTTAATGGGACGTTGCGTTTCCAGAGATAATAACGATGTGTTATTCTTGGCATACCACGCATGTTCCTCGGGATCGGGAAGAAAAACGCGTTCGCAGACGCTATCGGGTCGCTGGTTCAACACCCGGTACATCGTCTGCATCCCCAGATTGGACATGCCGACGAAATAAGTATTGGGATAGGCTAGCGCCACGCGTAAATGCGCCTGTCCGGCCGGTTTCACGACCGTACCCCGTTCGGCTTGCAGACGCTGCCGGGCCGTCTGGCGTGCATCACGACTCATACATGCGTGCTTTCATGTGGGAAAATGATTGATCCGGTTTGGGCATGCTGCACCGCCTATTATATGGTATTTTGCCTCGCATCGTCATCTCCGTTCCCAATAATGACCAATGGAGGTCTCGTATGACACAGCAAAACTGGGACGCCTTAGCCACGGAATTGCGCACGCTACTCAGCCTGGAGTTGGCGCCGCTGGCCATCACGTTTTCGGACGCAGCGCCGGCCGGCGTGCCTGCCTATGAGGGCGCCATGCCGGCGCCGGCGCCGGACGGACGCACCGGCAAAGTTGCCGCGGGTTGCGTATTTTGGACCCAAGCGACGGACCGGACCTTTACCACGGCGCCGGCGGATCATGGCAATTGCAGCGTCGGCAGCTTGACGCACGGCCTCAAGACGCTTGACGAGATTGCCGGCAATGCCGACGTAGCGGCCATCCTGGAGAGCGGCTGGGCCACGATGGATATCGTGCCGCAGATTCCGACGGTGAGCACACGGCCGAATTTTATTACCTACGGTCCGCTACAAGAAACGAGCGTGGACCCCGATGTCGTCTTCCTACGCCTCAACCCGAAGCAGGTAATGGTCCTGCATGCCGCGGTGCCCGGATTGCGTGTGGAGGGCAAGCCGCAATGTCATATTATTGCCCTTGCGAAAGAGCACAACGACGTCGCCGCCAGCGTGGGTTGCATGCTAAGCCGCGTGCGCACGGGACTGCCCAATTCGCAAATGGCCTGCGCCATACCGGCGAATCGCCTGGCCGAGGTGGTCGAACAGCTCAAGAGCACCTGCCAGGCCGATTCGGCTGTGGCGGCGTATGCGGCTGAGGATGCGCGGCGGTTTGCTTAGCGGACCATGGCGGCACACATCTCCCGTGTAGGGTGCATGCGATGCACCCTACAACGCTTGCAGGGCTAGCGCATTTGAACCCATAAGTGATTTAAAATCAGAGGGTTAGCACTTCAGGGTGAAAATCTAAGTGTTTGATTTTAAAAGGGTTTTATGCCTAAACGCTCTAGCCCTGACCATGGGATGACAAATATTGAAAAATATTGTTATCCCGGTCAAGATCGAAAGAAAACCTCTGCCCGGGAGGCGAAAGCCATGACCACGCTCAACATTTCCCTACCCGACGCCATGAAAGCGTTTGTGGAGGCCCAGGTGCAGAACGGCCAATACGCTTCGGCGAGCGACTACATCCGCACCCTGGTCCGCGAGGACCAGAAGCGGCAGGCCGAGCAGGAACTGGAAGCAAAATTGCTGGCCGCCCTGGACAGCCATGATTTCCGCGAGGCGACGCCGGAACTCTTCGAGCAATTGCGTACCCGCCTCCGGCAGCCGCCGCCCGCGAGCCGGCCCCAGTGACGCGCCGCGTGGTCTTGGAGCGCCACGCCGAGGCTGACCTGGACGAGCAGGCCGCGTTTATCGCCCGTGACAACCCTGCGGCAGGCTTGGCGTTTCTCGATGCCGTGGAGCAAGCGTTTGCCCGCCTGGTCGATTACCCGGACATGGGTTCGGCACGCCCCTTCCGCCATACGCGTCTGGAAGGCATCCGTATGTGGCCTGTCCCGGAATACCCCAACCGGCTTGATCTTTTACCGCGTTACCGACGATACCATTCAGATCCTGCGTACCCTGCACGCCGCACAGGACTATACCCGGTTTTTCCGGGATGAGGACGCTTGAAACTCTCGTGATGCATAGGGTGCCATGGAAGCGTTTTGATGGGATTTTGTCACAAATCACGCGAGACCAGTAATGACACGGGTTTCCTAGTGCCGATCAAAGCTGCAAATTTCGCCTTACCCTATACTCTCGACATACCGTAGATTCAGCCGTCAATTTCGAAAGAACTGCTGCCTACCTTATCTCCATTGATATAGACATCGACGGTATATGAACCAACCATCCAAGAGGAGTTCCCCATAAGCTGTCTAAAGTTAAAAGGAGGTTCAATATCAGGAGTAAACGAGTGTTGAGAGTCTTCCCAATCTGAAGAAATATAAGATTTTGTATTAACTCTAGCAAATACCTTATTACCATCATACATGTAGATTATCTAGACAGTGAAATCAATACGTCGTCTGGGTTTTGGATGTTTCAGATTCACTTCGGTAAAAATAATTCTTACAATAGACTGGGTAAACCGTTCTCTATAGACCCGGTTTTTTTGAGATGGCATGTTGAACTCCTGGCCTTCGAAGACCGTATCTTTGTGACATGTGCATTAAGAGATGAAATCGTAGGACCTTCGACAGGCGATTCCTCTTGAGGAGACTGTTTGGTATCTTTTTTCAACTCTAGACGTGGCTTGTCTCTAATACCACCAGATTTACCATGAGGTAATAGGTAGAGACTAACCCCTAATGTCAAGAGAAGAGATTCAATGACAGTTGCCCGTCTTTGTCGCTCAGGAGTAATAGCAAATTTTCCTGTCAGCTGATCTATGATAGAGAATAAAAGGAATAACACACCTGCGATCACCAGAATAGTGGGCATCGGGGTATCTTTCAGTGCATTAATGATAGTGTCCATGACTCACTTTTTATTCTTCTCAGGCCTCAGTCTGTGAAATCGTGCCTAAATGGCCTAGGGAATAGTGTGAAAGCGGACGCTCACTCCGAATCCTCGGTGAGGAGGCGATCAGCCTCCGCCAGCACGTCATCGAGATCGTACCCGACGCCAGCGGCAATCTCCTGTTCCCCTCGTGCCAGAAGACCTAACACCTCCTGCGACTGCGTGAGACGTTCATAGGCTTCAACACTCAGCATAATCGCAGCGGCTCGGCCTCGCTGGGTGATGACCAGAGGTTGTTGGGAGGATTGGACACGTTTGAGGACCGCAGCGGCATCTTGGCGCAGGTCGGTCACGGGAATGATCTCGGGGACTTTAGCCATGCGTATGATCTCCACTCGTACGGTTGAACATCGCTTACCGCTTGACCGGCCGTAGCTGAATGTGCAGCTCCTCGAGCTGTTGCGGCGTCACGTCATTCGGCGCCCCCATGAGCAGATCCTGCGCATTCTGATTCATCGGAAAAGCCATCACTTCACGGATATTGGGCTCATCGGCTAGCAACATGACAATCCGGTCAATACCCGGCGCCATGCCGCCATGCGGTGGCGCGCCATACCGGAAGGCGCGAAGCATGCCGCCAAATCGCTGATCCACCTCTTCATGCGTATAGCTGGCCAATTCAAACGCCTTGTACATGATATCCGGGCGGTGATTTCGGATCGCCCCGCTCGACAATTCGACGCCGTTACATACCAGATCATACTGATAGGCCAGAACATCGAGAGGGTCTTGCGTCTCCAATGCCTCGAGACCGCCCTGGGGCATGGAAAACGGGTTATGCGAAAATTGCACACCGTGGCGCTCATCATCCCATTCGTACATCGGATAGTCGACAATCCAGCAGAAACGAAAGACGTTGTTGGTACGCAGGTTCAGCTCGTCGGCCAGATGCAGGCGGAGCCGCCCGGCCAGCATCGAGGCCATTTGCACGGTATCGGCGATAAAAAATAGGGCCGCGCTTGGCGTGGCGCCAGTGGCGTGTTGGAGTTGCGCCAGCACCGGGTCGCCAAGTACCGACGCAATCGGTCCCCGGACCCCGTCGGGGGCGTACAACACATAGGCCAGGCCCTTGCCGCCCTGTTCCTTTATATAGGGTTCGAGATGGTCGAAAAAACTGCGCGGCTGATCCGCCACGTCGGGCACACATAACACGCGTATGGCACCACCTTGCTCCACCGTGCGCCGAAAAATACGAAAATCGGACGCGGCAAACAGGGCCGAGACATCCTGGATCTCCAGGCCGAAGCGCAGGTCCGGCTTGTCCGAGCCATAACGCAACATGGCATCGGCATAGGTAATGCGGGGAAACGGCGCGTCCGTCACGTCCCACGTACTGAACTCCTGGAAGAGGCCATGAAATAATTGCTCCATGGCGTCAAACACATCGTCTTGCTCGACAAACGACATTTCGAGATCCAATTGGTAGAACTCACCGGGCGACCGGTCGGCGCGCGCATCTTCATCGCGGAAACACGGCGCGATCTGAAAGTATCGGTCAAAGCCTGCCACCATGAGGAGCTGTTTGAATTGCTGCGGCGCCTGTGGTAAGGCATAAAACTTGCCCGGATACAAGCGGCTTGGCACCAGATAGTCTCGCGCCCCTTCCGGCGAACTGCTCGTGAGAATGGGGGTTTGAAACTCGGAAAAGCCCATGGCGATCATCCGCTGGCGAATACTGGCAATCACCCGCGACCGCAACATCAGACGGTCGTGCAGACTTTGACGGCGCAAATCCAGAAAACGGTGCGTGAGCCGTGTGGCCTCGGGGATATGGCGGTCATCGGTAATCGAAAAGGGCAACGGCTGCGCCTGGCTCAGGACCTCGACGTCCTCTACCCAGAGTTCCACTTCCCCCGTTACCAGGGCGGGGTTGATCGTCTCGTCATCCCGTTTCATCACGCGTCCGGTCACGGTCACGGTGGACTCCCGCGGGAGTTTCGCGGCTTGCTCATAAAACGGTTTATCGGGGTTCAAGACCAGCTGGGTCAGACCGTAGTGGTCCCTGAGATCGATAAAGACGATACCCCCGTGATCGCGTGTGGCATGAATCCAACCTGAGAGCCTGGCCGTCATACCCACATGCTCCGTGCGGAGTTCTACGCATGTGTGTGTCCGATAGCGATGGAGTCCATTAATCTGTTGCATAAATATATTTTTGGTAGACCTCATACTGAAGGTTATGACCGGCCATACGGCAACGAGGAGCGCCCGAATGCTCTCAGGGAAGGGAGCGATCAAGATCGAGAGGAAAATGCGGCTTAGAGAAGCAATAATATAATGACCCCTGAGGTTCGTCAAGACACCGAAGGGATCTCTCTTTTCCGGCGTTTTCCGGTTTTCTTGGAGCTTGTCGTTATGCGCCAGCCGCACGCTACGCATGTCACACGGCCCCCCTGGCGGAACTATCTGCAACGCGGCACGTGTGCCCTCCGCCGCCACCTCCGCCAGGCTCTCGACGACGTCGACAACCGCGCCGCCTGGCTCAGTCAACGGCCCTTATTCTGCGTGCTGGCAGGCATCATGAGCGGAAGTGCCATCGGCATTACTGTTCCCCTCTCGCCGCCGCTCATTGCCCTTGCCCTCCTCGCCGTCGTTCTCGTCTGGCGTCGCTGGCCGCAGGTCCACCTACAACGGTGCTGCAGACTCTTGCTCACCGGCTTGCTCTTGACCCACCTGCAGCTTGCGTGGCAGCAGCGCGCGCTCCCCCTCGATCATATTGCTCACTGGCTCCCGGCCGCACCACGGCAGCGCATCAGCATCGACGGGCGCCTCTATCGCCCGGTGGAAACACGTGGCGACCGGCAACGGCTCTACGTGCGTCTGCACCGTCTGCGCGATACACAGGGCTGGCGTCCGGTCTCCGGGCGTGTTCGTCTGAATGTGCATACGACGGCACTCACGTTTTTGCCCGGGGATGTCATCCGGGTACACCGGCTCCGTTTATATCCCATTCGCAACTTTCAGAATCCTGGCGCCTTTGACTACCGGGGGTTGATGCGCCGGCAGGGCATCTATGCGGTCGGCGGCATCAGCCGCCCGGATCGAGTGCGCCTGCTGCAACGCCCGCCAGGGTGGAGGCCGGCAGGGCTTTTCGTGCGCTGGCGACGTCGCCTGACCGCGCTGGTGCAGACCCATCTTCCCCCATCCTTAGCCCCTGTCTTCACGGCCATGGTGCTAGGCCAGCGCGGCCACCTCCCTGCAGCTCTCCAAGATGCGTTTCGGGCGACGGGTACAGCCCACCTACTCGTCGTCTCCGGGCTCCATGTCGGGTTCGTTCTGGTCGCGTGCTTTCTCAGTATCCGTACCGTCCTGCGACCTCTGCGCAGTTGCCTGCCACGCGCCTGGTTACCGGCTTGGCGCCCCACACCGCTGGCCGCTCTGTTGTGTCTGCCGCCGGTGCTTCTGTACTGTAGTGTGGTCGGCTGGAAGGTGTCCACGATACGCGCCGCCCTCATGGTGGGCAGTTCGATGCTGGCCCTCGTCTTGTCACGCTCGCACGATCTCATGTACGCCTTGTGCCTGGCGGCCGCACTCATTCTCGTGTTTGATGCGCAGGCGCTCTTCACGCTGGGGTTCCAACTCTCGTTCGCCGCGGTCGCCACGATTCTTCTCGTGCACCAGCGTTTGGCCAAACCCGATGAGGCGACCCGCCTTGCCGAGCGCTGGCGCAAACGTCTCTGGATGCCTATTCTGGCCACGACTGCAGCCTATGCGGGTACCCTGCCGATCCTCGCCAGCGCCTTCCACATCATTCCCACCTATGGCGCTCTGAGCAACTTCGTGCTCGTGCCGCTTGCCGGTGTGATCGTACCGGCAGGTGTCGCGGCCCTCGCGTTGTCTGTGGCATGGCCGGCCTTGGCCGCCGTGGTCTTTCCCCCTCTGGGCCTCCTGCTTTCCTGGGTCACGGCGGGTACCCTATGTCGCCAATCTGCCTGGGGGGCAAGTCCCCGTGCCAGCGCCTTCGGTGTCCGTATGCGTCGGCTACTACGGTCTGCTGGGTAGCCTACTGGCCAGACGAATGCGTTGGCGGCTTTTCTGTGCCGGTGGCTGTGCCGTTGTGCTCGTGGCCAGTATCGGCTGGCACTATATCGAGACACGTGTCCGGCATCTGCGAGTGACCTTCCTCGATGTCGGCACGGGCGATGCCATCTTGGTGCAAATACCGGGGAACCACAACATCCTCATCGACGGCGGCGGCACGTATGACGGCCGCTTCGATATGGGCGCTAAAGTCGTGGCGCCCGTGTTGTGGCAACGTCACATTCGCCGCTTCGACCTCATGGCGCTGACGCACCCGCATCCGAATCATGCCCGCGGTCTGGTGAGTGTGTTCCGACGCTTTCCCACCCGCCATGTGCTGACCAATGACAGCCCGTTACGGGCGGGCTATCTGCGCGATTTCATGCGCCTCAGCCGCCGCCGTGGCGCCCAAGTCCATACGGCACCCACAGGGCCACGCCAGTGGCAGTGGGAACGCCTGCGGCTCACGGTGTTAGCGCCCCCGAGCGCGGCGGCGCCACAACACGCGTCATGGCGTCCCCCAACCGAAAACGACCGTTCGCTAGTCATGCGCCTGCAATACGGCGCCACCCGATTATTGCTGACAGGCGATATCCAACACGCCACGGAACGCTGGTTAGTCGCAAACGCTCCCGATCTGCGCGCCGATGTTCTGCAGATACCTCACCATGGCAGCCGCACCTCCACGCTGTCTGCCTTTGTACAGCGGGTGCAACCCCACGTTGGGATCATTTCGGCGGGAGCCGGCAATCCCTACGGCCATCCACATGCTCGCGTTTTGTCGACCCTCCGGCAGCACCATGTCAGGATATTTCGTACCGACAGGCATGGCGCGGTGACCCTCACGAGCGATGGCACGCATTACCGGGTGACTCCGTTTCGCCCGTATCGCCCCCCACTTCCGGTGCGCATCACGCCGCCGTCATAGGGTCACTACGGCACTTTTCCCTTGACGGCCATGGGGTCTGTGTTTTACTGTTTGGATTTATATGCTACTTGCATATGGGGTGTCGTCCAACGGCAGGACTCCAGACTCTGGATCTGGCTATCTAGGTTCGAATCCTAGCACCCCAGCTGAGTTGAGTAATGGCCCCATCGTCTAGCGGTCTAGGATATCGGCCTCTCACGCCGAAGACACGGGTTCGAGTCCCGTTGGGGCTACGATCATGCGTTTTTTATATGCTGTCCTAAATTGCTTGGCTCGCCTCAGACCTATCCGTACGAATCACGCCATCGACACGCAACGTGATCAGAGCCGCATCATAGCCCAAACCATCGTGCCTGAAGACGTGCAAGCCCAGGCGACGACTGACGGTGCGGTGCGCTACCTAGCGCCATCGGGGCAAAATTGTCTTGTCGTCTATCATGGTGGCGCTTATCGTGTGTTTATCAACCGTTGTCCCCACCGTCGCTTGCCGCTCGATCGCGGTGGGCGCGTGCTGCGCACAGCGGATCAGCAATGGCTCATCTGTGGCAACCACGGCGCCAAGTTCGATCCCCTTACGGGACAATGCGTGGCGGGACCCTGCACGGGCAAAGGGTTGCAGTTGGCGGCTGATCTCGGGTGCAACGCGTGATGGCTATACGTCCTCTGCCATGATGTCCCGGCGCAGGGCACTGAGCGTCTGGTACAGACTTTGCAAGGTGCCGGCGGCATCGCGCATATTGGCCTCACCGCCGTGTCCGACCTCTTTGAGGATGGCGATCGCCTGTTCCAGGCACCACAACTTTTCTTCCTGTGTGAGTTCACGGCTCATTTTTTCTCCCTGAGCGTACAAATGTAGAGCGGATGTATGCTATGATGAACGTACGATCCGCCAGGATGCCTGAGGAAGCTCAGACACTGACGAGCTTGGGCCCATCATATAGAGCTAAATCATACAGCAGGCAGATGCCATCGGCCCGCCCTACAGGAATAAGCCTCAATTTACTACTCTTTGGCAACAGGTACCGCATCCATCATGATAGCACTACGCATTCGAGGTCTGTACGCCGCAGCGCTGACACAGCTCTTCCATCCCCATGACGCGTGGGAAATCGTCCAGCCCAGTGACGAGGTGCGCGCTCATATCGCCCACTCCTGGCGTATGGACTCGCCGGATGTCGATATTGACGATGCCCCCGACGATTACGGACAACGCCATACGCTACGCATCTCCGGTCCCGCTGCCGCGGTCGGAGACGTCGTCGCGCACTTGCAGCAACATTGTTTTGACGTCATGATCCGGCAGGAACAGTCGGAAGTCGGCGCTCTATACATGGGCTTAATCGGTATTCTCAGCCGGCCACGCCGCCAGGCCGTCGTCTATCTGGGTGAGGAACGGGCAGGTATTTTGCCCTTGCGCTATGAAGATCAGGGACTGCAAGTTGGCTCCTACATTCCGGTACGCGTCGAGACGTCAGCGCCAGACGCCGCGAGCCGGCCACAATTGAGCCAAGTCCTTACCATCCCCGGCCAATATGCCGTACTCACTGCCGCCCGAACCGTGCGCATGAGCAAGCAGATTACGGATACGGAGCAACGCGAGCGCCTACAACAGCTGGGCGAAGTGCAAAAGACTAGAGAGTGGGGCATCATCTGGCGGACGGCGGCGCAGCACGCCTCGGATCAGGTGCTCACAGCAGAAGTTCAGCGGCTGTCTGTAGAAGCGCAGGAACTGCAAACCCGCCTGCAGAACGTCACCACCGTCGGACGCGTGCGGGGCGGCGACCTCACGACGTATATCTATATGCCCGGCCATGCCAAAGCGGCATGTGACATGCTGCGGGCCCAGATCTTGCCAACCCTGCCGGGCCATCACAAATACAAGGCGCGCGGGGACGTCTATAGCGTCACCGTCGATGCCCTCGAAAAGGAATTGCCCGCCGAGGCGTTACGGAGCCGCACGGCGACGCTCAGTGTCCTCGCCAGTATCAATGCGATGCAGCAGCCCATTCAGAACACCTTGCGCCTTCTGCAACGGACGCCGGACGGACGCATGCTCAATCAGGGTGACGTCGAACGGGTCGCGGATAATATTTATGCCGGCTGGGTCGAGGTGCGCCGATCGTTACGCCACAAGGGTCACTATCCCAAGGGGTTGCAGATCACTACAGCCCCCGGAGATTATACGGTGACGCGCTTCCACGAAGGTGGGTGGCGGTACTTGACGCAATTCTATGCCCGCGACAATGCATGGCAAGGGGATTATGCTGGCTTTACCACGCCCATCGCCATTTTCTCCGACCATATCTATCTGGCTGACCTCCATGTCGCCGTCATGCGCAGCCCGCAACAGGAACCCGAACTGGTGGGTCTGGATGCTCTCGAACGTCTACACGACCAGGGCCAGGTCACCACAGCCTTGGTGCAGAAAATCCGTGAGGAAAGCGAAGCGTTACGACAGCAGTGGGCGCAGGAGCCGCCCCCGGATGCTTCCCCAACGCCCTGAATGCTCTCATGCTAACTGGCGGCGGAAGCTACGGAGAGGGCGCGTCAGGAGGCGGAGTCTGTAATTGTTGCGTCAACCAGCGACTGAGCCGACACCGCATGGCCCAGTACTGACAATCCGGCGACGTCCATTCGAAGGCAGCCTAACCAATCCACCAGTAAAACCGGCCGCAATAATCGCATCGCTGACAAAAGCGGCGTGTGTAGACCCCGAGCAGGATCAACGTGAGTACAAGCGCCCCTAAACTGAGGGGCATCACCGTGGTCCAGCTCATGGCTGTCTCGGTCCCGGGCGCCGCCGCTTGGGCTGCGCTGGCGCCTGCCGTATGGTGGCCTCACGCCACTCTAAGGGCTCTGCGTCCGGAAATAACACGCGCCATTTACGCCGCAAGGCGTCGATCGCCTCCTGTCGCGTGGCAAAAGCACGCAAGAGATGGAGGTTCGGCCACAAGCGTCCGGGAACCCATTCCCACAGTCGTGCCACCCACGTATCGTAATGCGCCTCGGCCGTCAGCTCAAAGCGCCGGTCGTCGTGAAAAATGACCATCGTGCACCGTCTCAGATGCGCACATGCTGTCTATGTCATCCCCGCGTTTGCCAGGCTCCGCCATGGTATGCGGGGAGATGCTTGCTCCACTGGAATATACCGCGCTGGAGAGGGGATTGCCAAGCCTGGCTGCACGCCGTTGCGGATTGGTGAACGAGCGGGTCAGAAAGTCCGGCGCATTGGCTCTGGTTAAAGCGTGGCGGAATCCCAGCAGCACGACGAGAAAAAGGTTAGCTCTTGATTCTTACATCGGACTCTGAAGCCGCTCGATCCGCCTCATACCTCACCCCCGGCGTGTGGCCCTCGTCACACCGGTCGCGTTAAACAAGAGCGCCTGCAACGGGGCGACAGGTAGCTGCAGGCAAAATATCCCTCATACGCTGCTCACAGCCAAAATAACCCAAAAAAAATCACGTTTGAGCCTCAACAGGCGTCTTTATTTTACAACGTGGTCGTGGTCTAGACCGAAGTTCCTCCCGTGATTCGGCGACAACTTGTTGAAATAAAAACTCAAAAGCCTGAAACGAATTGAC
>CBCXVS010000083.1:0-25184 GCA_965178525.1 uncultured bacterium
GAACAAAGGTCAATTCGTTCCAGGCTTTTGAGTTTTTATTTCAACAAGTTGTCGCCGAATCACGGGAGGAACTTCGGCCTAGTCGGCCATGCTCCGTTTGCCCTCGTTTGACCCTGCTGCAGAGATCGACAGATGTTGAGGGGAGAGTTGCATGGAAGCAGCCATTCAAATCGTTATTGTCCATCGAAAACGTCTCATCCGTGAAGGGCTTGCATTCGTGCTCGGACAGCAGCCGGACATGCAGATCGTCGCCCAGGTCTGTGAGGCGCGCGATGTCTTGGTGACATTGCCTGGGTTAGAGCCCCAAGTCATCGTCGTCGATTTTGCCTTGCCGGAGCGGGTGGGCTTGGCCGAAGCTCGCAAGCTCTCTCAGGCGTGTCCCAACGCCAAGATCCTGATGATCGGCATGACCGAACTCGAATCCGATGTGTGGGCGTGTATTGAAATGGGCGCTGCGGGCTATCTCCCCCACGATGCCTCTTTGGAGGAACTCTTGCATCACATTCGGGCGGCCGCGGCAGGCGAAGCCTATTGTGCGCCCAAGGTGGTCAGCTTTCTCTTTGCGCGTATTGCCGAAGGCGCACGGACCCGGGAGCGTGTGCCGACGCCAGGCTTGGTGCGTCTAACCCGCCGGGAGCGCGAGGTGATCGGGTTGATTGAGGAGGGGTTAAGTAATAAAGAAATTGCCGTCTGTCTGCGCATCGAGGTTCAAACGGTGAAAAACCATGTGCATAACATCCTGGAGAAGCTTCGGCTTGGGAATCGTCGGGAAGCGGCCCAGTATGCACGGGAACACGGTTTGTGGCGCCACATGACTTGAAAGCGTCACGTACCGGTTTTGATGCCGATGCCTACCGCCTGTTGATGGCTTTGCCAAGTGGACCGTACGCCGTCCCTGCGTTGACATATGATCATCCTTCTGTGCGCTCGCCCAACCTCGTATTCTTGCCCATCCCTGCTGCCATTCTACGGTTGAAACCATCAGATTCATGAGACATCTCAATATCGCAGGCTGCAATCGTTTGCCCATCGGGTCTAGATTGGTACCAGTACTTTTGAGATAATGTTATCCGAGGGTCTAGAAAAAGATTAGACCTTTTTTGGTATCTATAATTAATCCTATAAGTACCTTAGAGCTATTGTTTGACTCTCAAGTCACATTTATCATAACCACTCAGATAGAACATACATGGCATGAAAAAGATCAGGATTCTGATTGATCATTATCTGCCAATCATGATGCGGCGTTACACCGTATACGCTGGAATAGACTGAACTCCGTAAATCATATCAAACAAGTCAGTATGCACTGAGATGCTTGGGACTGAGAGAGAGGAGCCTCGTCCTAACCATCCGTCCCTAGGAGTGGCTGGAGATAGGGGATGTATAAAGAATTTTATGGCTTAACTGAGGAGCCATTTACGCTTAGGCCTGATCCTAAATTTCTCTATTTGAGCAAAAGTCATGCCGAAGGGTTGAATTTCTTGTTACAGAGTCTCGAGAGAAAAAAGGGTTTCAGTATTCTGACCGGTGGCGTTGGGTTTGGAAAAACGATTCTACTTAATCTGCTCAGGCTGCGTTTGGGTAGAGAATATCATATGGCGCTTTTGCCGGATGCGCAACCGACATCAATTGGTATTTTGCAGAGTATATGTCATGAATTTAATCTCAATATCCGTGAAAAGAATCAGGAAGATCTATCTCTCGTCTTACATGATTTTATCAGGGAATGCGCCCATGCGAAGGAGAATTGCCTGCTGATACTTGATGAAGCGCAGAGTGCCTCTCCAGACGTGTTGGAGCAGTTGCGATTGCTGTCAAATTTCGAAACCCATCAGGGACGTCACGTCCAGATCCTCTTGGTTGGGCATCCGGACTTACACGACCGGCTCAATGCCCATGACGGTAGAAAAGTCAAACAACGCATCGAGGCGAGCTTTGCCTTAGCCGCGATGGAGGCGCAGGAGACCGCGTCCTATATCGCGCACCGTTTACAGATTGCCGGCGCCACTCACGCGCCCTTTACCTTGGCGGCCATCGCCGACATCCACCGCTGTACAGGCGGCGTTCCACGGCTGATCAACCTCGTCTGTGATGCGGCCTTAACCATTGGCGTGCAGGAGCAGCAGCGCGATATCGGCCCGCTCGGTATCCGGCGCGCCATGGCGCAAGTGGGGGGCGCCTTGGCCCGTCGCGGCCACACCGTGGGCCGCGACCAGGACGGGCGTCCGGATGCCGCTGAGACGACGGGCGGCGCGGCGCCTGAGCATGGGCACGGGGCACCCAATCTTTGGGCCTCGCCGGCGCTGCCGCAGGGGCAGTGGCGTCTGAAGCCGGTCGGCAGACGCGGTGCTTGGCGCGTCTCTTGGCATGCCCTTGGGATGGGCATGGCGGTAGGATTGGTCGTTGGGCTCCTATTAGGGAGTGGACTGGCGCGACTCGGGGGCTCGCGCCGCGAGCCTGCCGCCGCGCTGACCGATGCGGCGCTCTCCCTGGCGAGCCCGGCGATGCCGCGGCCCAATCGGCGTGTGGCCGGCCCGGTGTCCGACCCGTCGCCGGCGCTCTCGCCCCCGACCCGCTTCGCACCCGAAGCCGAGACGCCGGCACCCGGCACGACCCAGGCGATAGCCGACGATAGCCTGGTCGGCCCGCCGCGCCGTGCGGAGAGCGGGCCGGAGGCATCGGACCGGATGCCTCCGGCGCCTGCCGCCGCGCCGCCAGAGACGCCAGCGAAGCACTATGTCCGCAATACGGTCGTCGTGCGCGCCGGTGATACGCTGGAGACGATTGTGCGGCAAGAATACGGCCAGTTCCAGCAGGACCTGCTGTCGCGCGTTCTCGCCATTAATCCCAATATCCTAGACCCGGACGTCCTGGAACCCAACCAACTGATTCTTTTGCCTAAACTGTGACCATAGGATGCCCGGTGAAGCGGCGCCGCGGGACAGAGGGGCAAGCCGAGAGCACAAGCGTATGAAAGATGAACCGATTCCGGCGCCCTACAGACCGGCGACGCCCTATGGCGCCCTCGACGCCGAGTATCTTCCTTATCAAACTCATAACCCAAGCTCGTATAAAGATGATCTCAAGCATTATCTCAATGTTCTTAAAAAACGAAAATGGTATGTTTTAATCCCTATATTGTTGATTATGCCTTTTGCCGCCTTATCGTATCTTTCAGAGCTTCCTCATTACCAAACTTATGTTAGAATATTGATTGATGATGATTCTTCGAATATAATACAATTTCAAAATATATTTCCTGAGGACAAATCTGTCAATTTTTATGAAACAGAATATAATATTATTACGAGTCGAAGTCATTTAGAAGAAGTTGTTGATATCTTAAAATTGGATGTAGATGTCGCAAAAGAAACAACATTGGTAGAACGACTCTATCATGCCCTGTATTTCCCCATCAAAATCGCCACAAAGACCCTGAGAACGATCAAGGGCAAGCTGATCACACGTGTCGCCCCGTCAGATGCACGTGGCGGCCGGCATGGCGCCTCCGCCTATGATCCGGCCGACTTGGCTCGCCGCGAAGCGGTCGCGCGTTTATACCGCGCGGTGGATGTCGATCCGTTAGAGGATTCCAAATTGGTTGACATTCGTGTGGAGGGCGAGGACCCAGCTCAGATTGTCCAGCAAGCCAATACGTTAGCGGCGATCTATGTCCGAAACAATCTGACCAAACGACTCGAAGCCTCACAACAAGCCATCGATTGGCTAAGCAAGCGCACGGAGAATCTAAAGGCCAAAATGTATGAGACGGAGACAGAGCTGCAAGCATTGCGAAAGCATAAAGGAATTATTGCATCAGATATTGATGAGCAAAAGAATATGGTTTTGACGCGATTAGAGACGTTGCACGACTCCTATCTCCAAGCTCAAAAAAACAGAATTGAGATGGAAAATTTATTAGAGAAACACAATACCTTACGTCAGCACCATATCGATCGGCTTGAGGTGCTGCCGCCTGTGTTGGGAGATACGCTCATTATAGATTTAAAGCAGGAATACATAAAACTCAAGAACGAATACAATGATTTGTTAAAAACATATAAAGAAAATCATCCAATTATTCTTCAAAAATCGGAAGAAATCCATAAATTTGAGCAATATTTAAGAGGAGAAATTAGTAAATGAGCAAATTCAATCAGAGAAAAATATACGGTATTTAAATCAACAGAGGACAATATACACAAAGAATTGTGCAGGAAGATAAGGTTTTGTCTATGCGAAATGATATGATTGTGCATCATGCGCTGAAGCGTGATACAGAGATTTTTAAGCAGTTGTATCTCGAAGCCTCAAAACGGCTACGGGAAATCAAACTCCTCCAGGCTTTTCAAACCAATAATGTGAGTCTTGTCGAGAAAGCCTTGACGCCCATAGAGCCGATCCCTTCGCAAGCGAAAATGTACTTGGTGTTGAGTTTTCTGCTGAGTTGCTCACTCGGGATCTGTGCGGCTTTCGTCCGCGAGTTCGCCGATCATCGTTTTCAACACGCCACGGAAGTCGAATCGGTCTTGCAGATCCCGTTTCTCGGGGCCATCTCGCATGATGCGGCCGCACGCTTGCGGCCGCGCCAGCCGGTGATGCTGCACGCGCCGGCCTCATCCGTGGCGGAGGACTACCGGGGATTACGCACCCGGCTGCAGACGTCTCCGCTGGCGATGAAAACCTTATTGGTCACCAGCGCCGTGCCATCGGAAGGGAAGTCCACGACCACAGCGAATCTCGGCATTGCCTTTGCGCACTTGGGCTATCGGGTCTTACTCGTGGACACGGATCTACGGCGGCCGTCGCTGCACCACCATTTTCATGTGTCGAGGGACGTGGGACTGACCAACGTTTTGGTCGACGGCATCACGTGGCAACATGCCGTGCAAGACACCGCTATTGAGCAGCTCAAAATCCTCCCTGCCGGTACCACCACCCATAATTCGTCCGATGTGTTGAGTTTGAACGACATAAAGCAATGCATGCAGCATTTTCGCTCGTGCTTCGATTTGGTTATTTTCGATGCGCCTATCATGCTTTGCGTGAATGATGTTGAAATCATCGCTCCTGATGTCGATCGTGTGCTCTTTGTACATTCACCTCGCCAGTGTAATAAAGATAGTGTAATCGAGGCAAAAAAACTCTTAGATCGAGTCGGAGCGAATATTGCTGGTATCGTATTCAGTAACGTGAAAGAAGTCGAACAAAAATATTTTTATCAGCAAAAGCGCTTTCAATATGAGTACCAAGAGCAGCGTTCTGAAGCACCCAAACCAAACTAAAGTCATATTTTTTCTCTGGAAAAACGATATCGCTCATTTTGTCCAGGAACTTAGAAGCCGTATTCAAACCATCGCGAGCGCCGTGAGAGCCAGGTGCGACGTGATGAGAAACCGGAGCGTACGTGCGCGTACGTGAGGGTGCCGAGCCGTTGAGCAACCCCGCTCTCACCAGCGCAGCCGGTTTTGAATACCGCTTCTTGACGTGTCGATGCTGTTATCAACATACCTTATCATCTACAGCCGCTCACAACTTTGGGGTCAATGCGGTACGGGTGCAGGTCGGATTGCTATGGGGAGGTTGGTGTCTATGATGGATCGCGGTACGGCCCTGGTGACGGGTGCTGGCGGCTTTGTTGGCCACCATTTGGCCACATTTCTGAAGCGGCAAGGCTACTGGGTGCGGGGTGTGGATGTGAAATATCCCGAATTCGGCCTGACGGATGCAGATGAGTTTCTCTTGCTCGATTTGCGGCGTTGGGAGAATTGTCTGCAGGCCACACGGGGCGTTGACGAGGTCTACGCCCTGGCCGCCGAGATGGGCGGCATGGGCTATATTTCCGCCCATCATGCCTACATCCTGAGCAGCAATGCCCTGATTAATCTCCACACCTTGGACGCCGCCCGTGTCAGCGGGGTGAAGCGGTATCTGTTCGCGTCGTCGGCCTGCGTCTATCCGGAATATCGGCAGGTGGACACCGCTGTCATGCCCCTTGGGGAAGAGGAGGCGTATCCGGCGCAGCCACAAGACGCGTATGGCTGGGAGAAACTGTTTATTGAGCGCGCCTGCCTACACTACGGCGGGGAGTATGCGATCGCGACCCGGATCGTGCGTTTTCATAATATTTTCGGTCCGTTGGGGACGTGGCGAGGGGGGCGCGAAAAGGTGCCGGCAGCCCTGTGCCGCAAAATTGCCATGGCCAAATTGCAGCAACACACCGAGATCGAAATTTGGGGCGATGGCCATCAGACGCGCTCGTTTTGTTACGTCGATGATTGTGTGGCCGGAACGTATCAACTGATGCACAGCGATTATTCGGAACCGCTCAATTTGGGGCAGGAGCGTCTGGTCACGATCAACGACTTGGCGGATATGATCGCTGACATTGCCGGCATCCGGATCGTGAAAAAGCACGTGCCCGGCCCGCAAGGCGTGCGCGGGCGCAATTCTGACAACACGCGGCTGCGCCAGTTTCTCGACTGGGAACCGGGCACGTCGCTGGAAGAGGGTCTGGCGTATACCTATGCCTGGATTGAAGCGCAAGTCCAGCATCAGGCTGACCTCTCGTTCGCGCCCGCCGTCGGGGCGACTGCGTCGAGGCTGAAGACGGTATGATGACCACCATCTCGAAGGTGAACATTCTCGGCGTCGAGGTCAGCGCCATCAATATGGAGATGGCGCTCCGCACCATCGAGGGATGGATCGTGCGGCGCGAGCCCCATTATGTGTGTGTGACGAGCGTACATGGGGTGATGAAGAGCCAACGCGATGAGGCGCTGCGGCGCATCCACAACGATGCGGGGCTCGTGACGCCGGATGGCATGCCGTTGGTGTGGTTGAGCCGTCTCATGGGGTTTCACCACGTGGAGCGCGTGTATGGTCCCGACTTGATGCTGGCCTTGTGCGAACGTTCGGTGAAGCACGGGTATCGCCATTTCTTCTACGGTGGGGCGGCTGGGGTCGCGGACAAATTGGCGTTGCAATTGCAGTGTCGCTTTGCCGGCCTGAAGGTGGCCGGTATTTACTCGCCCCCGTTTCGCCCGCTGACCCCTGCAGAGGATGAGGCCGTGGTGGCGTGCATCAATGCCGCGGCGCCCGACATTTTCTGGGTCGGGATCAGCACCCCGAAGCAGGAGCGCTGGATACAGGCGCATGTGGGACAACTGAGCGCTTCGGTGCTGATTGGCGTGGGGGCGGCGTTTGATTTTCACTTTGGGGTGAAAAAGCAGGCGCCGCGTTGGATGCAACGCAGTGGCATGGAGTGGTTGTTTCGCCTGATGATGGAGCCACGCCGTCTGGGACCCCGTTACCTGACCAGCAATCCTCGGTTTGTGTGGCTGATGCTGCGGCAGGCGTTGAGCCGCGGCGGCAGCCGGCAAAACGGCTAAGTACTGAGGCAAAATTAAATTTATATCTCTCCCCTCTCACCCACTACCCTGCGAAAGTCATCGCCATGTTCGTGGACTTGCCAGTCGCCGTACGCTTCGTGCTGCTCATTGGTTTGGGCCTGTGCACCGTGCGGGCGTCGGCACGCAGCCTGCATAACGGTATCTTGCTCCTGCTGATCACGTCCTTAATATTCGCCGAGTATGCCGTGCTGATCGAGGGAACGTCCGGGCTGCCGAATATGACCTTGGAACGCGCCGTCTGGCCGTTGCTGCTCTTGGTCTTCGTTTGGCAGTGGAAACAGGGAAAAATCCATCGACACCCGCCCGATGTCATCGAAACCTGCATGGGCATACTGGTGGTGGTGATTATCGGCAACATGTTGGCGCACGGCACGCATCGCAGTGATGAATGGGGGGAGGGCAAGCTCCACTTTTTCGCGGTGCTTTCAGGATTTTTTCTCCCTTATATGAGCTATGCCATCATGCGCCGGGCCGTCCTGAGGCCGGCGCATGCCCATGCCTTTGTGACCGGCGTGTCCGGCATTACTTTGTACCTCGCAGTGACGGGCCTTGGGGAGGCGTGGCAACAACCCTGGCTCGTGTTTCCCAAATACATTCTGGATCCCGATCTGGGCATTCATGCGGGCTACGTCCGCGGGCCTGTGCTGAACGCCACGTGGAACGGCATAGCCCTGGTGATGGGGTTGCCGCTCCTGTTCTGGCTGTGCTTCGGCCCACGGCGCCACGGCCGATGGCTGTGGTGTCTCGGCATCGCCGCCGTGGGCGCGGTGCTGCCCTATGTCTTTCAGCACGCAGTCTGGGCCGCCGCCGCCGCCATCGGCATCGCCATGGTGACGTGGCCCCAGCGCGGTCTCCCCCTGCTCGCCGCCGGCGTACTCATCGTGAGCGCGGGGAGCTTCATGATGCCCCAGGCGCTCGAACAACAGCTCGAGGAGCGGTTGGCGGAGAAAGAGACCATCGCCTTTCGTTTCCGTCTCTTGGATGTGAGTTATACGCTGATCGGGGAGAATCTGGGCACAGGGGTCGGGTTCTATCGCTTCGACCAAGAGCTGGTGGAGCGGCGTTATGGCCAGGCCTACTCGTCACACAATACGCCTTTGACACTCTTTGCCGAACTCGGGTTGTTAGGCTTTGTACCGTACCTCGCGATCTTTAGTCTGCTGTTGTTTGAATCCGCTCTCACCTACTGGCAGCAGCCTGGGTCTCGGGTGCTCATCGGCGGCCTGTGGGCGCTCACGGCCGCGTACCTCATCGGGGCGATTTCGGTAGATGTGCGGGCCGCCTTTTATCCGAATGTGCTGTTCTTTGCCCTGTGGGGCATGGTGATCGGCATGGTTCGCCGAGGCCCCGTGGTGCCGCCAGTGGCGCGGGCGCCTCGCGGCGGCCAGCCGCCGTGGTTGCGGGAGAGGGAAAAGCGTCGTGTGGTGCCGATCTAAGTGCTCGAACCGAATCAGATTCATATTTTTCCTCTGGAAAAACGCTGCAGCTGATTGTGTCCAGGGACTTCATGCCGCACGCGTCGAGAGCTGAGAGACCGCCATGTCCAAGCCAAAAATCCGCGTGCTACAGCTCGTCAACCGTTTTGCCATGGGCGGGGCGGAACGGGTTGTTTTGTCGCTCGCCATGCATACCGATCGTGATCGTTTCGAGGTCATTCCCTGTGCTTGGGAAGGTTCCGGTCCACTCGAAGACGAGTTCAAAGCAGCGGGCATCACTTGCCGCGTGCTTGGGCGGCGGCGGCGCAGCGTCCTGACCGGGCCGCTGTTTGCCGCCGATCTCCGGCGTATCGTCGTGGCGCTCACCGACCTCCTCAAGGCGTTTTCGATTGATATTGTCCATTGCCACCTGACGCACGCCACGCTGCTGGGCCTCCTGGCGACACGCCGCCGGGGCAGTCCGCCGGTCTGTACGACGGTGCAAAACGTGATTTTTTACGATCAACGAGGCCGACTGAGTCCACGCGCCTGACTGATGCGTCGCGCCATTCGGGCCGGCTTCTCGCGAGCGGCCCATATCATTGCGGCCTCTGCCGACGTGGCCCGCGCCGTGCAGGCGTACGCGGGTATACCGGGCGCGCGCATCGCGACCATCCCCAACACGATTGATCCGGCGCGCGTCCACGGTCGCGGCAACCGCGTGGCGCTGCGGCAGCGGCTGGCGCTCCCTGGGGAGCGGCCGCTGCTGGTTTCTGTCGGCCGTTTCATGCCCCAAAAGGGCTACCTGCATCTGCTGCACGCCCTCGCCATCCTGGCGCCAGAAGAGCGGCCGCTGACGCTCTTTGTCGGCGATGGGCCCGACCGTGCCGACTTGGAGACACAGGCCCGCGTCCTGGGGCTGGCGGCTGACACCCGATTTCTGGGCCAGCGCCAGGATGTCCCGGCTATACTGGCTGCGGCGGATATCTTTGTGCTCTCGTGACTCTGGGAGAGACTGCCGCTCGCCCTGCTGGAGGCCATGGCCACCGGACTGCCGGCGGTCGTGACGGATGTGGGCGGGAATGCCGAGGTCATCGAACACGGTGTGTCGGGACTTTTGGCGCCCGCCGCGGATGGGCCGGCGTTGGCACAGGCGCTGCGCCAGCTCCTGCGGGACCCGGTACGACAGGCGCAGATGGGCCAAGCGGCCCGTGACCGGTTCGAGCGCCACTTTAGCTTGCGGCGCTATGTGGAAGCGCATGAGGCGTTGTACGAGACCATGCTGACAGAGCGTGCAAAGGCGCCAGCCTGTACTCGCGGCTGACGAGAGGCCAGGACGCTTGGGGCTCAGGCAAAAAAGTTTCGGCACCTTCATCAGCAAGGGCGCCGTCTTTATCATACAGTTTCCGATTGGCATTCTGATTGCCCGGTTCTTAGGCCCGGACGGCAAAGGTCTACTGTACCTCCTGTTCACCGCGGTGGCGCTGTGCGCCCTGATGGGGCATCTTGGCCTGGGAACGGCCGCCATCTATTTGATTGGCCGGGAGCCCACGCGTCTCCCCGCTGTGGTGGGGAATCTCCTCGCGGTTACCGCGGTGGTCAGTGGGCTCGTGGTCAGTGCCGGATGGCTGTTTTTGCAGGTTGGGCGTCCGGATCTGTACGCGCAACTGCCGCCCTGGATGTGGGCTCTGGCGGGCGGCCTCATCCCCATCCATATGCTGCGGAGCTTGCTGCGGCAGGTCTTGTCAGCGGTGCTGCGGATTAAGGAGATCAACCTCTTGGAGGTGGGGGCCGTTGCGATCCATCTGCTCCTGTGCGTGCTGTTCGTGGTCATCTGGCATCGGGGCATTGCCGGCACTTTTTGGCCCAAGTGAGTGCGGATGTCCTGATCACGGTGGGGCTCTTTGGCGTGCTCCTGCGCCACGGCGGCCGGCCGGCGTGGCCGGATCTGGCGCTACTCGGCACGTCGCTGCGCTTTGGCTTGAAGTCGTATCTCTACAACCTGATCCGGCGCCTCAATCTGCGCTTGGACGCGTTCTTGGTGACGTATTTTGCGCTCGGCGGCATTCACGCGGCCGGCGTCTACAGCGCCGCGGCCAGCATGGCGGAATTGATGATTTTTATTCCGGAGTCGATCCGCCTAAGTTTATTTCCCATGGTGGCGGCGAGCCGGACGCATGATGACGCCACGCGCTTGACGCTGGCGGCCTGCCGCTACACCCTGTTGCTCACGACGCTGTGCGCCGTGGGCTTGGCGGCGCTGGGGCCGGTGGCGCTCACCTATGTCTATGGGGAGCGCTTCACGGGCGCGGTCGTCCCCTTGCTGCTCTTGCTGCCTGGCGTCGGGATGTTATCCCTCGGGCATATTCTGTACGGCGATCTCAACGGCCGAGGCAAGCCGGAGACCACGGCCGTCAGTGCGCTACTGGCGCTCGGGGTCACAATTGTGCTGGACGTCGTGTTGATTCCCCGCTATGGCATCGTCGGCGCGGCCATCGCCTCAACCTGCGCGTATACGGTGGAATTCTGCGTTACGGGCGCCTTTTTTATCTACCACAGCGGCGCGCGCTGGCGCGATATGATGACGATACGCCGATCGGACTTGGAGCAGTATGCCCGTCTTTTTCAGAAGCAAATTCCCTACCGCTCGTAGGTCCGGACGGGCGATGCGCGTGCTACTGCTGACGCAAGACCTGGACCTGTGTGGGGCGCAACGGCAACTGGTGGAGCTGGCTCTCGGCTTGGATCGCCAGCGCTATGCGGTGCGCGTCGGGACGCTGGAGCCCGGCGGGCCATTTGCCGATGACCTCAGCGCCGCCGGCATCCCGACCGTGCGCTTTGCGCGCTCGTGGCGCTGGGATGTCTCGCCCATCTTGCGCCTCGCGGCCTACTTGCGGCGCGAGCGTATTGATGTGGTGCATGCCTTTCATTTCCTCCCCAATTTTTTTAGCCGCTTTGCCGGCCGACTGGCGGGCACGCCGGCGATTGTGTCTTCTGTAAGAGGCACGGGGATCGCGGGGTGGCATCGCTATGGGCTCGATGTCGCCACCTGTGGCCTGTGCCATCGGCTGATTGCCAACTCCGGGGCCGGACGCGACCATTACGTGGGGCGCGGCGGAGCAGCAGAGAAGATCGTGGTCATCAAGAATGGCATGGGCCAGCGTCGCTTTGCCCGTGCCCATCATGCCCAGCCGTGGCGCCGTCAATGGAACCTGTCGCGCTTTCAGCGCATCATTGGCATGGTGGCCGCGATGGAGGCGCGCAAGGATCACCCGCTGGTGTTGCGGGCCATGCCGGCGACCATCCGTTGTCAACCCCGAACGGGCCTGCTCCTGGTCGGCGATGGGTCGCGGCGGCCGGCATTGGAGGACTTCGTCCGCGCTGCGGGATTGCAAGAGCAGGTGGTCTTTACCGGCCAGGTACGCGAGCCGGAACAGATATACCCGCTGTGCGATGTCTATGTGCAAGCGTCCTACCGTGAGGAGGGCATCTCCAACAGCATTTTGGAAGCGATGTCCTGTGCGCTGCCCGTGGTGGCAACGGATGTTGGCGGCAATCGCGAAGTGGTGGCGGACGGCGTCACAGGGTATGTGGTGCCGGCGGCGGCGCCGCTGGCGTTGGCCGAGGCGTTACTGGCGCTTCTGCACAATCCACAGCTAGCTCAGCAGATGGGTCAAGCGGGCCTGGCCCGGGTTCGCACCGCTTTTAGCCTGGAGGCAATGATCGAGGCGACCCAACACCTCTACGATGCGCTGCTCGACGCCCATGTCGCGGCCCAGAAAGGCGGCGCACTCGGGATCTCGCGAGAGGCGCCGAGATGAAACCCCAGGTGCTAGTGGTCGGCCATTTTCCTCCGGCTGCGGGAGGGATTACCTCGCTGTTGCAGACCATCTTCAGCTCGACCCTGACGCAACACTACGACCTGCTGCCGTTCAATATCGGCCGGCCGGCCAAAGCCAACGTCATGAATAATTTCGGCTACCGGGCGATCTGGAATTCCGGCCTGGGACGCGCCTGGCTGGCGATTCGGCTGACCTTGTGGCGCATGGCCATCTTTCCCTTCACGCTATGGTGGCAGCGGCCGGCGGTGGTGCACATACACACCGCGCAGTTCCTTGTATTTTGGGAAACCGCCTATTATATCCTGGTGACACGACTGCGGCGGCGTCCTTGTGCGGTGCAGTTCCATTATTCTTTTCGCCTGTTTTATGACGTGAGCGGCCCATGGCTCCGGGCCGCGATGTTGTGGATCATTCGCCGGACATCGGTGTTTGTGGTCATTTGCAAAGACGATCAGGCGCTCCTGACACCGCACACCCAGGACGGCCCGCTCTGTGTCTACTTACCGAACTTTATTCCGGTTGAGGCCTTTCAGCGCACGGTACATTGGGCCCGAGGGCGCCTCGTCAAGGGCGATGAGGTGGGGGTGCTCTTTTTGGGCGTCAGCGAATCCATACGGAAAGGGTTGCTCGATCTGGTCGAGGCGATCCGGCTCTTACAGCCGGCACGGCCGAAGTTGCGGTTTCTGCTGGTAGCGGTGCCACCGGAAGCGCTGGAGCAGCGCTTGCCCACCGATCTCCTGGCGGGTTGTGAGGCGCAGGGCTGGGTCACTGGGGCGGCCAAGGCGCGGCTCTTTGCCGAAGCCGACATCTTTGTGCTGCCATCGTATGGGGAAGGGATGCCTATCGGCATATTGGAAGCCATGGCCGCCTCGCTCCCCGTCATCGCGACGCGGGTCGGCGGCATCCCTGACGTGATCACGGAGGGGCAGGAAGGCTACCTGCTCGATCCCGGGAACGTCGAGGATCTGGCGCGCCTCATATCGCAGTTGGCTGACCATGCGGAGACACGCGCCCACATGGGCGCAAAGGGATTGCACACGGCGCGCCGTCAGTATGATGTAGCCGTTGGGATGCAGCAGTTGCAGCAGCTCTATGAGCAGATGCTGGTACGCCCGCCTTTGCGAAAGGATGAACCGCGCTTAGCCTGGCGCCTACGGGGTTGATCCGTCTGCCGGTTCGGGCGCGGCAAAGGCTCCCAGCGCCTTACCCGCTGCGCCCGCGTGGATAAGGGGGCTCTGCGGCTGCAGACGGAAGTCTGCTAGCGGATTGATAAAGCGCGGATCGACCGACAACGAATGGGTATCGCCGCTCAACGCGCGCCATTGCGCCAAGTCGTACGTCGCCCTCGCCTTGGTGTAGGCTCCCGGTTTGGCATTCCACACGGCAATATGGCTGGTGTTGGGGGAATAGTAATCGTTGTATGCAAAGCGGTTGCCTCCCGCTCTGACGCTGGCGGCGGACATATAGATCTGGCTCGATGCGTTCCGATTGTACAAGATGTTATGCGTGAACACCCCGTTTTGGCTGTAACCGATGACGAGACCGGCTTTGCCGCAATTACAGCCGACGTTATGGCACCACTGATTGCCCACGCCGACGGTCGTCTGGCGGCTGCCACTGCGCATACAGGCTTCCCCGATGTTGTAGATGATATTGCGGGAAAAGACGTTGTCATCGCAGCCGGATTCCGCGTAAATGCCATAGGAGCGCGTGGCAAATGACCAGGGTATGCCATGGTCGAGATGGTGAATCACGTTCTGTCGAAACGTATTGTGATCCGCATTGACATCCAGACGGATGCCCTCGGCCTCGTGCGTGGTGTCGACGTAGGGTTCCCTGAGCATGTGCGAGATGACGTTCTTCTCGACGATGTTGCGCCGGCTATTATAGCCGAAGCCCTCCGCTCCCACATAAATCGAGCGGGCGACAAACCAGTTTTGGTTCACCGAACTTTTGGAGCTTTTGAGATGGGTGCTGACATTGCCGCTCAGCAGGGTGTCCGAGGTGCCGTTTAGGAAGATGTCACAGCCGTAATTGGCGTCAAACGTGTTGCCAGCAATCGTGTTCACGGTGCCGCCGGTATACTGGTGATCTCGCCCAACGGCTTGAAAGTAAATGGTGCGGCTGAATTGTAAATGGTGCTTGCCGGTATTGCCATTATTGGCAAACGTATTGTTGACGATGTCGATACCCTGGATCGGGGTGGCCGTTTTGTTTCCCGTCGCGTTGAGCACCCGAATCGTGGCGCGCGTTGCCGTGCCGTCAAAGGTCAAACCAGCAATCCGAATGTAGCTTCTGCTATGGATCTCAATGGCCCCGGTCAAGCTTGCCGGATCGCTTCCACTGCCGCGCCAAATGACGTGATCTCCGGGGTGCGCTTGCACGGTGATGGGACGTCCCCTCGCGCCACTATGCCAGGACGTCACGCTTTCGACGTACGTGCCCGCCTGCACCACGACCGTATCCCCGGCGCTCGTGGCACAGTGCACGGCCGCTTGGATCGTCAGGGTCGGTGTCTGCCGGGATCGCGCCTGTATACAGGTATGGGCGTCATGGCCCATCTTGCCGACGTAGTAGGTGGCTGCAAACGACGACACGGGCCAAAACCATATGATGCAGCTCCCGATCCCTAGTACTGCGTACCGCAAATTGTTCATCAGTTGATCGCTCTGATGTGGTTTGGTTTACGGCGTTCAAACCGGTGATAGACTTCTGCCAGCGTGTACGAGCACGCGATGCATAACGTCCTTCCACGAGACAACCATACCACGCGCTTGCCCGATGCACGACCCGGTAGAAGCATACGCGACGCTCCTGATCACATGAAAACTCAGAAACTAGCAAATATCTTTCTATTTTCTGCTTTAAGTATCACCGTAGTCGTTGCTGTGTCAAGTGGTTATTACAATTTCATCGTGTATCAAACGCCTCTCACAACTGTAAGACTTCTACATAGCTTTATATTAGTTTCTATGGTTATAATATCAATTTCTACTTTGTATTTCATAATTAAATTTAATTATAGGAAAAAACAATTTATATTGCATATGTTCTACAATATCATTATTATTGAATTTATATTTCAGATTATGACTATAACTGCATCATTGCCTGGTATTTCTACATCTACCCATGTTCCTTTTGGTAGAATATATTGGAACAAGTAAGCTTTTAGCCATTCCATGATGAACAGATACGGATGGCACTATCCTGAATTTACATTGAAAGCGGAATCGAAAAAGATTGCCTTGATTGGTGACAGCTTTGTTGAAGCTATACAAGTATCTCCGCATCATAACATTGGCATTGTTTTGAAAGAGATTTTTCATAAAGCTCCAAATGATGATTATTCTACTGATGTCATGTCATTAGGATTATCCGGTATTGGTCCGGCACAATATTTTGAGTTGCTTAAATATGCATCAGAATATCTTGATATCAATGAGCTATAATTTTTGTCTATCTGGGAAATGATTTCAAAAACGCATCTTATAAAATTCATCATGAGAGTTTCAATCAATATATCTATTATAAAATTGATCAAAATCATACGTTACGTCTACATCCACAAAGCATACAGGTTCAAGAATCTTTTGTACGCTTCTTAGAACTCAATCATATGTCAATACTTTATACGTTGGGCGAGACGCTATTGAGTCATGTTATGCTACAGCAGGTCATAAAAATATTGCACAATATACTCAATCTCTACTTATTGGAGCGCGAAAATTACCTAACCGAGCACCGGCTCCAAACCTTGAAGATGACTTAAAATCCATAGGTTTAGATGAGTTGGTATTTGAAAAAGATCTATCGTCTGAAGCGTTAGAGGCGATTTCGATAACGACTGCTATTCTTAAAAAGTCTCAACAATACGCGGATTCACATGGTATTAAGCTAAAGCTCATCACGATTCCGGCATTTCCAAGCATATTTTATGAAAATTACGCTCAAACAGGCGATTGGAGCTTAGAGATCGGACAGTTAGATTTTCTTCTTCCCGAAAAAATACTCGTTAATTTTGCAGAAAAACATAAAATTCCTATACTTCCAATGGGAAAATATATGCATGAATCCGGGCTTATACCTGAACAGATCATGAAGCTTTATTTGTTGAAAGGTGTGGGACATTTTTCTATCCAGGGACATCAGTATTTTGCTCGTTCTATCTACTCTCATTTCTACAATTGATGCAACGTGTCCGTACGCTACCGTACCTTCTCGTGATGGGGGTCCAACGTGAGGCATTCGCGCTTAACGCTCAGAGGGCTCTATGCGTGCGCGCTGATTGCGCTAGGCGTTTCACTCACCGCATTCGCGGGGGGGCGGGACAACACCGTGAGCACGAGAGCCAATCGTGAGCGCCTGCCGAACTCGAGTCCGGTCGAGACCGCGCTAGGGCTCACGCAGCAAAGCACGATGTACGTGCGGATTTGTCCCGGTATCAACGATGCGGAGGAGTTCGTTGACACTGGGGAGGTGACGCTCGCCAGCACCGATCTCGATCTGGGTGATAACGGTGAAGGCCCGCAGGAGGCGCAGATCGTCGGACTGCGTTTTGTCGACCTGGAGCTCCCACCCGGCAGTACGATTGTCGCGGCCTACCTGCAATTTACCGCGGACGAGCCGGATGGCGAGTCGGCTGCTTTTCGGATCGCCGGCGAGGCCAGTGACGATGCTGAGCCGTTTACGTCGAGGCGCTTCGACCTCTCGAATCGTGCCGTCACAGCTGCCCATGTGGTCTGGATGCCGCCGGCGTGGTCCACGCCCGGCGAAGCGGGTGCGGCGCAGCGCAGTCCGGACCTGGCCGCCGTGCTGCAGGAGATCGTTGACCGGCCGGGGTGGGCGCAGCGGAATGAGGTGGTGTTCTTGTTGACGGGGAGTGGCAGACGGGTGGCCAAGTCACAGAACGGTTCAGCGGTGGCGACCCCGGAATTGCAGGTGGAATTCGTCGCGCCCCGGGAGCTGCCGGTGTTGCCCCATGTGGTGCAAGTCCGAGTCCGTGCCAAAGTCAACGATGCCGAGGAGGACGTGGACAGCGGCGCGGTCGCGCTCGCCAGCTCCGCGCTCGATCTGGGCTACGATGGCGAGGATCCGGACGAGGCGCAGATTGTCGGGTTGCGTTTTGCCGACTTAGCGCTCCCGCCCGGCAGTACGATTGTCGCGGCCCACCTGCAATTTACCGCGGACGAGCCGGACCGCGCCCCCACCGTGTTGCAGGTCGCGGGCGAGGCGAGTGACGACGCGGCACCGTTTCGTTCTGCCGACTTCGATTATTAGCGAAAATCTTGCCGAGTCGTTGCATCCGAAGGGTGAGCACTCCAAAGGCTTTCTGATCGGTGACCACTCGCGCCATATCGCGGTCATCGGGAATCTTTTTGTCCATAACACCGCCAGGAATCCGGTCATCAAAGGGAACGTGAGCACCCTCATTGTCAATAACATGATCTACAACGCCGGCAACGAATTTATTACGACGGCGAACGATATCGATTGTGCACCCTCCACCGCCAGCATCGTGGGCAATGTGATGCAAGCCGGACCAAGCACCACAATCGAGCCCTTGATCCTGATCGGTCATGGAACCTCGGCCGGTACGTCCGTGTATCTGGCCGACAACCAAGCCCCTGCACGGGCGGCGGATCCGTGGTCCGTGGCCGAGATCGAAGTTGAGTTCGATCCGCGTGCAGCGGCCCCACCCCTCTGGCCCACGCCGTTGACTGTGTTGCCGAGCGATGAGGTCGAAGCGTTCGTGCTGGCCCATGCCGGCGCCCGGCCTCTGGACCGGGATAGGGTCGATGAACGGGTGATCGATGACGTCAAGATGGCTACGGGACGGATCATCGATAGTCAGGAGGATGTCGGCGGCTGGCCGCAACGCCCCATGACGATGCATCGGTTGGAGGTGCCTGAGCATCCGAACCGTGATGACGATGGGAATGGCTACACCAATGTGGAAGAGTGGCTGCACACCCTGGCGGCGGCCATAGAAGGAAACGCCGCAGCCGAGTAGGGCGATCTTCGGCGCACGAGACCGGGACCATCTTCAAATGGAGGGGTGGACACCCATCGTGTCCGAGCCCCATGACGATATTCAGACAGAGAGAATAGGGGATGAGATTGCTGCTGCTCGGTGGGGGTGGATTTATTGGCTCCCATACGGTCAACAAAGTACTGCGAGAGACGACGCACGACATCTGGGCCTACGATCTGTACGACGACAAGCTTGATGACAGCTTCGGCCATCACCGGCTCAACTTTATTCAGGGCGATATCCGCTATGATCACGCCCGCCTGGAACAGCTCGTCAGCGATGCGGATCTGGTGATTGACCTCATTGCCTATGCCAATCCGTCTCTCTATGTGTCGATGCCCTTAGAGGTGTTTCACCTGAATTTTACCGAGAATCTGACGATCGCCGAGTACTGCATCAAACATCACAAGCGGCTGATCCAATTTTCCACCTGCGAGGTTTATGGCAAGACGGCCGTGTCCTTTTTGCAGAGCAGTCTGGCGGATCCCGAAAATCCGAAATATGCCGTATTCAATGAAGATACCACCCCCATGATCCTCGGACCGGTGGGCAAACACCGCTGGATCTATAGTTGCGCCAAACAACTCTTGGAACGTATCCTGCACGCCTATGGCTTAGCGAACAAGTTGAACTATACCATCATCCGGCCGTTCAACTTTATTGGCCCGAAGATTGACTACTTGCCGAGCGAGAAAGACGGCATTCCTCGGGTGTTTTCGAATTTTTTACAGGCCCTCCTGGACGGCTCCCCTATGACGCTTGTGGATGGCGGACAACAGAAAAGAGCCTATACGCTCATTGACGACGCCGTGGATTGCATTGTGCGCATTATCGACAATCCCAACGGCGTGTGTGACAAACAGATTTTCAATATCGGCAGTCCCGCCAATGAGGTCTCGATCCGGGAGCTGGCCATCAAAATGCGGGACATCTACCAACGTCAGTGGTAGGATGGCGTGCGTCCTTTGCCCGACATCGTCGAAACCTCCGGGGAAGATTTTTACGGCGAAGGCTACGATGATTCCGACCGCCGTATCCCGGACGTCACGAAGGCCACCACGCTACTGGGGTGGACACCGAAGTACGACCTGGAGGCCACGATTGAACGCAGCATGGTCTATTGGTTCGACAGTCAGAGGCATCGCTCCGGCACGGGGGCGGTGGCATCATGGGCGCAACCCTAAGGCGCGCAGGCGCATCCGTACCGCAAGCGAAAGAGGCCAAGGTCGCCATATGAATACCACATCCTTACTGTCTGTCGTGGCGCCGGTTTTGAATGAGGCCGCGGTGATTAGCGCCTTCTACGACCGCATGCGGCAGGTGGTGGATGCGCTCTCGTCCATGTCCTATGAGCTTATTTTTGTGGATGATGGGAGCACCGATGAAAAATTACATATCACACCCTAAATAAATACTGAGGCAAAATTAAATATATATCTTTCCCATGGAAAAATATATATGCTGGAATGGTCTTGATCTAATGATTGAAAACGATTGTGAAATAGATACGATCAGCGAAGAATGTCACGTATTCGTTCGTTATCTTATCGGCCAAGAACCCAGTAATTATATTTTACGTAAGTATATTGAGGCACATACCATAAGACATATTTCTAGTGGGATTGATGAGCCTGTTTTTGATAAATTTCTGCTTTATGTCGCCAGAAGACATCCCTGCCTCACCAGAATGATCGATACATATACCTGCATTTTTCTCAGGAAATCTCTTATCCGTAAAAAGTTAGTTTTGCTGCTTGCAATTTTGGAAACTTGCTCCCAGACGCATTCCTATTTTGATTGTCCATATGCATCCAATAAAATTATATTATGTTTAAAGATGATGCAAAATGGAATATTTTTTATGGTGAGAATGGTTGTATCGATACTGATCTTTTCCCCTCTTTATCTGATGTTCAATCTTGTGCAGAATCCTATTATTGGAAAACAATGGAAAAGATAGTCATTGTGGGTTCAGGAGCAAGCGGTGCTCATTTTGCCTTATCCGTCTTACATAAAGGCTATCAGGTGACGATGCTTGATGTCGGATGTGTGAAACCGGATTATGTAAATCCTGATGATAATTTTCGCGAACTCAAGATCAACCTCAGTGATCCCGTCCAATATTTTCTAGGTCAACATTATGAAGCGGTTGTCTATCCCGATGCCACGCGTGAATATTATGGATTTCCGCCAAACAAACACTATATATTTGCCCAGCCTGATACCTTCACTCTGGAAAAAAACGGATTTGAGCCGCTCTTTTCTTTTGCACAAGGTGGACTTGCAGAAACATGGACAGGTGGCGTTTATGCATTAAATGATCACGACCTCATACCGTTCCCCTTCTCTTATGGTGACATCGCGCCGTATTATGATGAAGCGGCCCGCCGCATTGGCATGACGGGCGTCCATGATGACCTCAGCCAATTTATCCCGTGGCACCATCATATCATGGAACCGCTAGGTCTCGATCCGCACTCCCAACAACTCCTGCACACGTACCACCTGCACCGACGCGCCCTGCGCGATGAACTCAATTGCTATCTGGGCCGATCCCGCATTGCGACACTGAGCAAGAGCCAGGAAGAGCGCCAAGGGTGTACATACTGTGGCCGATGTTTATGGGGCTGCCCAACTGAGGCCCTGTATACCCCTAGGATCACGCTCAATCAGTGTTTCCAGCATGAAAACTTTTCATATATACCGAATATGTACGTCAGTCATTTTACTTACAATTCCACCTATCGCATTCAAAGCATGATGGCACAGTCGCTCACGGAGGGAAGATGTTATGAATTTTCCGGTAATATGTTTGTTCTAGCCGCCGGTACCCTATCATCTTCAAAGATATTCCTCGATTCCATACGGAAAGCCACCGGCAAGACCCTAAGGCTGCCTGGTTTGATGGACAATCGGCAAATTCTGCTTCCATTTATCAATCTCAACATGCTGGGTAAGACCAGCCATTCTGAAAGTTATCAATACCATCAACTTGCGATGGGAATTGAGACGGAGAGACCGGAGGCCTATATACATGGACAAATTACAACCCTAAAATCGGCGCTGGTACACCCCATCATTCACCAAATGCCATTTGATCTGCGCACATCAATTCCCTTATTCAAGAACGTTCGTGCTGCATTAGGCGTGATCAACGTGAATCTTCATGACTGGCGGCGTGAGACGAATTATGTCACGGTGAAAGATGATCATGCCTCTGGAAAATCGAAGCTTATGCTCACCTATGTGCCGGACGTCAGTGAAACCGCGCGTATCAAACAAACGGTCAAAACCGTGAAGCGCGTGTTACGCCGCTTAGGGTGCATCGTCCCGCCCGGGATGACCCATGTCCGTCCTATGGGAGCGAGCGTGCATTATGCCGGGACGATTCCGATGTCCACCTATCCGGCGCCCTTGACGGCCTCGACGTATGGTCAAAGTCACGACTTTGAGAACCTCTATATGGTTGACGGGTCAACCTTTCCCTTTTTACCCGCGAAGAATCTGACCTTTACGTTAATGGCCAACGCGATTCGCGTCGCTGCGCATGCCTTTTAAGTACCGAAGCAAAATTAATTTCATAAAATATCCCACGGGAATCTGTCAAATTAATTTTGTCCGACCCCTTCAATACCGCAACCCCTGCCTGCGCCTCAGCGAGAAGCTCAGCCCGCTGGGTCTCCTATGGCGGCAGATGCCGGCTGGGCGGCTGGCCCTCTATATTGTGTTGCTGGCCCTCGGTGTACGCCTGGGTCTGTTGGCTGTGCGGGGACCGATGCCGCCGCCGACGCCTTGGCAATTTTCGTTTGAAGACGGCATCATCGCCAAATGGATCGTGCTGGGCGAAGGCTTTAGCTCGCCCTACTATGATCATCCGCGGCCGACCGCGGTGATGGCCCCGGCCTATCCGTTCTGGTTGGCGGGCCTCTTTTCCGTCTTCGGCATCTTCTCCCGCGCCAGCGCCTGGGTGGCTTTGGGCGTGCAGTCGTTGCTGGGCGCTTTGAGTTGCTGGGCGCTTTGGCGGCTTGGGGCCGCGTTAGCGAATCCGCCCGCCGGATTACTGGCGGCCTTCCTGCTCGCGCTGTATCCCCCTGCCCTTTACTATAGCATGGTCCAAATTGGGCCAACGATGTTGACTGCGTTCCTCTTGCTTGTCGTCCTGTGGCTCCTGTGGACCCTCCGCGGCTGGCCCTCCCTGCGCCGCACCACCCTGTGTGGCGTGCTCGTCGGCCTCTGTCTGCTCGTCAAACCCGCCATCGTGACGGCGGTGATCGGTGCGCTCGCATGGGGGCTGCTCAGCACGCGCCGGCGGCGGCTCTGGCAAGTTGGGCTGGCATTGCTCGTCCTCGTCGTTGCCGCCGCCACCGTCTTTCCTTGGACCTTGCGCAACCGCCTGGCCCTGGGGCACTGGACGCCGATTAAAACTGTCGCCGGACTCAATCTCTTTTTCGGTAACCATCCCTTGGCGACGGGCGTGCTGCAAGACACGGAGGCGGTGTTCACGCCGACGAGCGATGGGCTGCGCATCGCGCCGCATCCCGACGCGGCGCGGCATCAATTGCGCGAAAAGCTCCTCGACATGCCATACGAGACCTTCGCCGGTCTCGACGAAGTGACGCAGGACCGCCATCTGCGCCAGCAAGCGCTGACCTTTATTCGCGCGCAACCGCTGCGCTTCCTACGGCTTGTCGCCTTGCGTTGCTTTTACTTCTGGTGGCCTGTCCATCCCTATCGGGCGACGGCATACGATAACATGCGGCTCGTGGTCTATGGCAGTCTGGCCATCTGCGCGGTGTTCGGTCTCGTATGGTGGCCGGCGGACAATACGTCACGGCTGTTCCTGTTTTTCGCCATCGCATGTTACCCTATTCCTTATATGCTCACCCATGTTAGTTATTTTCGATATCGTTTACCCATTGAGCCATTAATAATCTTATTGGCATCGGTCTTTTTGATACAGTTTTGGCGCATGATAGTAAGATACATAGATAATAGATTTTGTATAAAAAACGAAGAAATTCGTGACTAAATTGAAAATATACATTTTACCTGATGCGAATGAGATTATTTGTTTGTTCGAAGCACTTCGTCCAAAACAATGGGTGAAGAATATTCTTATTTTTTCTGCTCTTATATTTTCTGGAAATCTTTTTATTTATGCTAATACCATCAAAAGTATCATTGGATTTATTGCCTTTTGTTTTGCAGCAAGTGCTGTCTATCTCATTAATGATATGATAGACTTACCAAATAATAAAAAACATCCCCGCAAAAAAATATCGGCCTTTTGCTTCACAACGTCTCAATATTTATGTAGCGAAGCGTACTGTATGTATACTCTTACTTATATCAATATTTTTTAGCTTTTATATAAATGTACAGTTTACACTTATCATCCTAGTTTATTTCATATTAGTGATTCTTTATTCTTTCTATCTGAAAAATCTTGTTATTGTGGACGTTATTATCATTGCACTTGGATTTGTTTTACGTGCATTCGCAGGCACTATCGTTATTGAAGTAGAAATTTTAAAGTGGCTCTTCATATGCACCATATTCCTCGCGCTATTTTTAGCGTTGTGTAAGCGCCGTCACGAATTGTTACTCTTGGGTGAAAATGGCAGTCATCACCGCAAAAATTTGGGAGAATATACCGCGCCGCTTCTTGATCAAATGATCTCAATTGTGACCGCCTCAGCCATCATGTCATATTCACTATACACGACGTCAGTAGAAACAATTGAGAGATTTGGTACACGCAATCTCATTTTGACTATACCATTTGTAATTTATGGTATCTTTCGCTACTTGTATCTCGTACACAGAAAGCGCTTAGGTGGTGAACCAGAGATTTTACTGTTTCAAGATCATAGCACTATCATCAATTTGTTATTATATTTTTGCTTCTTAATACCTATTATCTATCTGTAATTTGCAATTGATCGAAATATATCTATCTTAAATAAAGGAGATAGGTTTGAAACCTATAAATAACACATATATTATTCTTATCTTGTTTTTTGTAATTCTCATACTGTTCCCCATGGTGCATGATGTGGAAAATTGGGGGTACAATAGATCGTGTTTTAAGGTGGGAAAGTCGGTTCTAGAAAGTGGGACATTCCATTACGATTTCAATTACGAAGGCTTTCTCAATATGCCTATCGTTTCGTTGCTTTTTGTCCCTTTTGCGTTATTTGATATTGAGCGTTCTGGTGATATGTTTGTTATCTTTGAGATAATGACCTATGTCATAGCATTGTGGTGTTTTCTACATTTTTTTACAGAATCGAGCCGGGATCAATGGATGGTATTCTTTTTATTTTTGTGTTCAAAATCGTTCTATACGTGTGTCCGCGAAGGACAACTGACCATATTATGCCTGCTTGCGATCATACTTATGATTAGAGTTGTTCCTCAATAGCATAAGATCAGGTTCCCTAGCCCAGCCCAGATGCCCACCGAATCATCCTCAAAG
>CBCXVS010000084.1:0-16099 GCA_965178525.1 uncultured bacterium
CCAATGACCTGGCTGGGCTCCCTCCATCGTTTGGGGGAGGATAGCCTACCTCATTAACTATTGGGGAACAACCCTATGAAACCAAACACAAAGATGAGCTTTTTCATTATTTAAATGTTCTACGCCGACGCAAATAGTATGTTATCCTACCAATATTTTTTATTATCCCGCTAACGGAGCGTGTGTGGCGTGGGACGCGACGTTGCGCGGCCTCTCGGTGGCGTTGGTGGACAAAGCGGATTTCGGCGCCGCAACGTCCGTCAACAGTCTGAAGATGATCCACGGTGGCTTACGCTATTTGCAACATGCCGATTTCCGCCGCATGCGCGCCTCGATTCGCGAGCGGCGCACCTTGATGCAGATTGCGCCGCATCTGGTTGCTCCCCTGCCGGTCCTGCTGCCGACATATGGCCACGGGCTGCAGGGCAAAGCCGTGCTCGCGGCGGCCCTGTTGCTCAACGATGTCATCGGCTGGGATCGGAACCGCTTGTGCGATCCGCAAAAACACATCCCGCGGGGCCGCGTGATATCGAAGCGTGCGTGCTTGCAGCAGCTTCCCGGACTCGACCCGCGCGGGCTGACCGGGGGCGCCATCTTCTACGACGCGCAAGTCCACCATTCGGAGCGCCTGACGTTGGCTTTTCTCCAGTCTGCGGCGCAGGCCGGTGCACAGCTGGCCAACTACGTAGAAGCCACCGGTTTTCACCTCGACCGCGACTGCGTGACTGGCGTCAGCGCTTGCGATGTGCTCACAGGCAATCGGTTCGATATCCGGCCCGGACCGTGGTCAATGCGTCTGGGCCCTGGGTGCCACACGTGCAGCAGCTGCTCCAGCGGCCGGCGGCGGCGCGGCCGCTGCAGGTTGCCAAAGCCCTGAATGTGATCACACGGCCGCTGTTTGCGCACTATGCCGTTGGGATTCCCAGCCGTACCGGCTACCGGGATACCGATGCGGTGCTACAAAAAGGAAACCGCTTGCTCTTTGTGGCGCCGTGGCGGGGCCGTTCGATGATTGGCACGGCGCAGGTCGCCTGTACCGACACGCCGGGGGACGTTAGGATTACCGCACAGGACGTGCAAACGTTCCTGGAGGCGTTCAATCGATCTTACCCGCCCGCCCGTCTGCAGCGGGATGACGTGACTTTTGTGCATGGCGGGCATCTGCCGATTGCCGGTATGGATCCCCGGACAGGGGATGTGCAAATGGCCAAACACGCCCGGATTGATGATCACCGACAGGATGGGGTACAGGGGCTGCTGTCGGTCACTGGGGTGAAATATACGACGGCGCGTCAGGTCGCCCAACGGGTAGTGGATCGCGTGTTCGCGATGCGTGGGCAGACCCCGCCACGGTCTCGATCAGCCACGACACCCCTTTAAGGTGGCGCCATCGACCAGTAGGAAACGTTTGTGCAGACGGAGACGGCAAAACGCCCATGCGGTATTGGCGCCGATGACCTGCGTGGCTTGCTCGCGAACTATGGGACGGCTTATGCCAACGTGCTGCAGTACCTCGATAGCGAGCCGCTCGCGACGCCATGCGGACGGGATGCAGACGACATCCTCCGCGCTGAAGTCCGCCATGCCGTGCGCGAAGAAATGGCGCAGTGTTTGAGCGATGTCGTCTTCCGCCGCACCGAACTCGGGACCGCAGGTGATCCGGGGATTACGGCGCTGCGCATCTGCGCCGATGTGATGCGAGCCGAACTGGGCTGGAGTTCGGCCCGTACCGATGATGAAGTGCAACGGGTCCGGGATCGCTATGCGATGACGTGTGTCGAGATCACGGGCGCCAACGCTTGAGGCCGTGCCTTGCTAAATTCAAACACGCCTGTTTTCATCGATGGACATGTCCACATCTATGCCTGCCATGCCATTGAGCGGGTGTTTGATGCCGCGTGGCGGCATTTTCAGAAGGCGGCGAGCCACTATGGGGCTGCAGAGGATTTTCAGGGGGTATTGATCTTGACCGAATCCGCTGGCAACCACGTCTTTTGCGCTTTGACAGCCGCAACCGGGGAAACGGTTGGGCACTGGCATGTAACCGCGACTGCAGAAGCGAATTCTCTCCGCTTACACCGTCATAACGGGGCGCAGCTGCTCGTGCTGGCAGGGCGCCAATTGGTGAGTACGGAAAAGCTGAAGTTATCGGCCTATTTTGTGACGGAGACGCTGGCGGATGGCGTCCCCCTCGTGACCTTGGTGGAACAGGTGCATCGTCTGGGCGGTGTCTCGGTCTTGCCTTGGGGCGTGGGGAAGTGGTTCGGAAAACGGGGGCAGGAAATTGCCAAGCGACTGCGGCACAGCTCGGTCCCATTGATGGTGTCCGATAACGGCGGACGGCCCTGGTTTTGGCCGGGGCCTCGGTTGTTTCGCTTGGCCCGGCAACAGGGTATTGCGGTGCTGGCAGGTAGTGATCCCCTGCCCAAAGTGTCCGAACAACAACGAGCCGGTGGGGTGGGTTTCATGTTGCGCGGGGCCTTGCGGCCCGAGTATCCGGCTCAGGATCTCAAACGCCAACTGTGCGCCCTAGAGGACGCGCTGCCCCGATACGGCAAACCCGAAGGGACTTGGCGCTTTTTCCGCAATCAGTTCTATATGCAATATCGGCGCTTCCGTTAACGGCGCCACGACCATCGCCATGCATATTCTACAATTAGCACCACATCCGTTTTTCCAGGAGCGCGGCACCCCGATCGATGTCTTGCAGGTACTGCGCGTCCTGGTGGAGCGCCCCGATACCACCGTGGACTTGCTGGTCTACAACGAAGGCGAGGACGTCGATTTACCCCATCTGACCACATACCGCACGCCTGATTTTCCCTTGACTCGCGGCATCCGCCCGGGCTTTTCGGTCAAGAAGATCATTTGTAATGGGTTCATGTTTATTCAAGCCTGGCAGCTGCTACGCTGTCACCGCTATGATCTCATTCATGCCGGGGAGGAAGCCGTCTTTTTCGCACGGTTCTTTCGGTGGCTTTTCGGCATCCCCTACGTCTATGATCTGGACTCCTCCATTGCCCAGCAAATAGTGGAAAAACAAACTTGGTTACGCCCTGTGGCGCCGCTCTTTGACGCGCTGGAGGCCTGGGCCATCCGCGGCAGTCTGGTGAACCTTCCCGTGTGCCATGCACTGGCGGAGTTGTGTGACCAAAAAGGCTCGCGCAAGACCGTGACGATTCACGATATTTCGCAGTTGCAAAACCCGGGTTCCTCGCAGCAGGGATGGTTGAAAAAGGAGTTGGGCATCCAGAATAAGGTGTTATTATATATCGGCAATTTAGAAACATATCAGGGCATTGATCTGCTTCTGGAAGCCTTTCAGGTGGCGTGTCACAAGACGGACAAGGTCGACTTGGTGGTGATCGGCGGGGTGTCGGCGGATATTGTCTTTTATGCAGAGAAGGCAAAGCGATTGGGGATCGCGGCCAAAACCCATTTTCTCGGCCCGAGGCCGTTTGGTCAACTGGAAGCCTATTTGGCCGAGGCGGACATCTTAGCGTGCCCACGGATACGGGGGATCAATACGCCGATGAAAATCTTTCCCTATCTGCATGCCGGCAGGCCGGTTTTGGCGACGGATTTGGTGACGCATAATCAACGCCTCAGTCAGAACGAGGCCTATCTGGCTCCGGCAACGCCCGAGGGATTTGGCCAGGGCATTGTCGAGCTCGCTGAGGATGAGGCGTTGGTACGGCGGCTCAGTCAAAATGGCATGGCTTTTGTAGAAAGAGAGCACACGTATGAGGCGCATCACCGACGGCTGAATCAGGTCTACGACTGGATCGAGTCGCAACTCCTACAAACTTGACGCGTACGGCATGCCGCTCTGGGGTGGCTCGGTGAAATGCTTCGCATGGGGAAGTCCGGTCAGATGAAGATATTGGTCACCGGTGGGACAGGTTTTACGGGCAGCGCTTTGGTGCGCCGTCTGTTGCAGATGGGACATGAGGTTCGCATCCTGGACAATCAGGAAGGGATCGTATTCCGGGAGTTGCAAGCGGCAGGCGCCGAGATCATGCTCGGAAGTGTCACAGACAAGTCGGTGGTCGACGAGGTCACGCTGGGTTGTGCGTTTGTTTTCCATGTAGCCGCGGCGTTTCGCCAGCTCAATGTCCCGACTCAGCACTATGATGATGTCAATGTGATAGGAACGCGTCATGTGCTGGAGGCGGCCAGAGACCATGGGGTTGGCAAGGTGGTCTATTGCAGTACACAAGGGGTGCATGGGCACATTGCCAATCCGCCGGGGAATGAAGACTCCCCCATTGCCCCGGCCGATTACTATCAGCGCACTAAGTATGAAGGCGAGTTGGTCGTGCAAGGGTTGATGGCGCAGGGGATGCGGGCCACCATTTTGCGGCCCACCGCCATTTACGGCCCCGGTGATCCGGAACGATTTCATATGATCTACCAGCGCTTGTCAAAGGGCGCCTTTCCGATGTTTGGCCGTGGTGATACCTATTATCACCCGTTGTACATCGACAACCTGGTGGATGCCTTTATATGCAGTATGGATAAAGGGGATGGTGAGACCTATCTAATCGGCGATAACGCTTATTTGCCCATACGCGTCTTGGTTGAAAAGGTGGCCCAGGCCATGGGGCAAGAACCTAAGATTCGCTATTTCCCGGTGCTGCCGCTGGTGCTGGCCGGCCACGTGTGTGAAAAAGTCTGTAAGCCCTTTGGCATCACCCCGCCGATCTTTCCACGACGGGTGGATTGGTATCGTCAGGTTCGCGCCTTCACCATCGACAAGGCGAAGTCCGAATTGGGTTACATCCCCCAAGTGGGCATTGATGAAGGCCTCAGGCGAACCGGGGCGTGGTATGTAGAAGCGGGATATCTGCCTTCCGGGCAGAGCGCCTGAGCGGACAAAGCGATCTGGCATGACAGCGGACCAAAACGGGCAGATGGATAGAAAGGGCCGGTGACCATGTGCGGCATTGCAGAATTTTCTTGGCAAGATGAGGCCCTGGTGGGCAAGATGACGCAGACCTTGGCCCACCGTGGTCCTGACCAATACGGGGTCTATACCGATACCGGCGTTTCTCTTGGGCATCGGCGTCTCAGTATTATCGATCTGAGTGAGCACGGCCGGCAACCCATGTCGAATGAAGATGGAACCGTCTGGGTCACCTACAATGGGGAAATCTATAATTTTCCCGAACTGCGCCGGACCTTGGAGGCCAAAGGCCACGTCTTTCGCAGCCGCACGGATACCGAGGTCATCGTACACGCCTATGAAGAATACGGGCCAGACTGTGTGAAGCGTTTCAATGGTATGTTTGCGTTTGCGATTTGGGATCACCATCGGCGCGAACTGGTCCTGGCGCGCGACCGTATCGGCATCAAACCCCTGTACTATCACTGGATGCATGGCAAGCTCGTTTTTGCCTCAGAGATCAAGGCCATTTTGCAGGCGCCCGAGGTCGAGCGGGACATCAACACGCAAGCGCTGTACCACTATATGGGGTACGAGTTCGTGCCGGCACCGGACACCATGTTCCGGCATGTGCACAAGCTGCCGCCCGGACACTATTTGCGGCTGCAAGACGGACAGATGACGATCCAACGCTACTGGGACTTGACATTTCAGGAGGCGGGGCAAACGCCGAGCCAGTATGCGGAGCAGATGCGGGAACACTTGACTGAATCCGTGCGCAAGCGGCTGATCAGTGATGTGCCGTTGGGGGTCTTTCTCTCGGGCGGCTTGGATTCCAGCACGCTGGTGGCGCTCATGAGCCATTGTGGCGTGGAGCCGATCAAGACGTTTGCGCTCGGCTATGACGATCCGTCGTTTAGTGAGTTGGATTACGCCCGGATCGTGCCAAGCAATTCAACACGGAGCACCGTGAACTGATCATTGACCCGGTCACCCCCGAGCAAATTGAAGAGGCCGTTTGGCATCTGGATGAGCCCATGACTGATCTGTCAGCCATCCCGTTTTATCTGATCTGCCAGCGCGCCCGGGAACGTGTGACGGTTTGTCTAAGTGGTGAAGGCGGTGATGAGGGCCTAGTGGGCTACGATCGGTTTAAAGCGAGTAAAGCGCACGCTTATTACGCGTTGTTGCCGGACTGGATACGTCGCAGCATGGTCGGGCCCCTGGTCAAAGCCCTGCCGGATCAGCCGCAGAAAAAGGGGGCGATCAATATGCTCAAGCGGTTTATTGAGGGGGGCTTACTGCCGGAGGAAGGCGGCCATATGCGGTGGCAGTATTTCGGTACGCCGGAACATGAAACCGACCTGTTCGCTCCGTCGCTGCAGGCCCAGATCGCAAGGGATCCGTTTGCCCCCATGCGGCGCCATCTGGCGCGGCGCCAATCGGCGGCCCGTTTGGACCGGGAGATCTACGTCGACCTCACCTTTACCATGCCAGATAGCTTGATCATGAAAGTGGACAAGATGAGTATGGCGCACGCCCTCGAGGTGCGGGTGCCGTTTCTGGATCACGAATTTGTAGAATTTTGTGCCGGCATTCCGGGCGACCTGAAACTCCAGGGGTTTACCACCAAAGCGATCTTCCGCACAGCCATGCAGGGCATCTTGCCCGATACCATCCGGAGACGCGGCAAACAGGGCTATAGCATCCCGATTAAGAATTGGCTCCGGCAGGAACTCAACACCTATATGACGGATGTGTTGACCGCTTCACCGCTGATGAAAGACGCGTTCAATTTTGACTATATTCAAGGCTTGATGCAGGCACATCAAGCCCATCAGGCGAATCACAACCACATCCTCTGGGCTTTGATTAACTTGGCCGTCTGGCACCGGATGTTTGTCGAAGCCGCGTGATCGAATGGATGGTGAGTTCTTTCGCAGTGAGAAAAAGCAGCGCCGGCCAATCCGCTCACGGGCCTCTGCAGCGCCTTTTTTCTATATGCTCTGGCTGGCTTTGTACTGGTCTTGCCTGGGTGTAAACGGGTCTATCCCCAGGATCTCCGCATTGCAGAGCTGACGAGTCTCTCGACCAAGCCCTATCTCGTCAGCGGCGGCGATGTCTTGGTCCAGGTCAACGTGGATCGGGCAGTCAGGCCGAGCCAGGTGACCATAGCGCTCAATGGCGAGATGATCACGGACGCTTTTCGCCGTATTTCCGGACAAAGCCATGTTTTATGGGGGCTTGTGGAGAACTTACGGATTGGCGAAAATACGCTTACGGTCTCCCATAGCAAGAGCGCTGCGCAGGCGGAACTGACGCTGACCAACTGGCCTATCAGCGGGCCGATCATCTCGGGTCCACACGAAACACCGTTCTTTTGTCAAACGGATCAGTTCATCATTTGCCCCAATACCGGGTGCACCATATCGGCGACAACTATCCCGGTTTGCTCGATGGCATTATTCCCCAGTGCAGTTTCCCGGACGTAGGATTCGGGACGATTCACACCGTCGCCGACGCGCGGCGGCGGCTGCACTACTTCAACAACGCCAGCGTATCGTGGAGTCGGGAGGAGTTGCGAGCGGTTTCGGGCTTTGGCGTGTTCAATCACATTCCGACGTTAAGTGATGGCGCGGCCCGGATCGACCCAGTACCGGATCGTCCCGATCGGCCTTCGGCCGAGTTCGATTCTGCGGTTCCGCAGTCGGTTCGCTATGACCCCAGGAATCATCCTGCGGGCGCCCGTGCCACCGTATACGATCACACGGTCAATGTCTATGGGCGCGTCCCTGGCAGCCGCTTTGCCCGGCGGCCACTCGATAATGTCGGCATACAGTACGGACTTGACGCCTTCAATGCGGGTGTGATCTCGACCACGCAGTTTCTCGACCTGAATGAGAAGATCGGCGGCTTCGATCTCGACGCCCACTTTCTTGACACGCGCATGGCGGCCGACCTCGACGCCACACGCCGTGCCTACGCCAGTGGCCAATTGCTGAACGGAGGCGGCGGGCTTGGGTCGTTGCCCATTCTCGACGTCGACGTGCTCTACACCGACCTCGATGAGGGTGGCGACATCCACATGAAGTTCCAGCACTTTTCGACACGCGAACGGCTCATGCAAGCCAATGGGCATGCGGACAATCACATCATGTGGAGTGGGGGGGAAAATGCGGCCGAACGTAGCGCCGGAGTCTCGCGGGCCGCCTTCATGCTGCGGCAAGCGCTCGCCCAGATGGATCAATGGCTCACGAACCTTCGGGCTGATACGTCAACTGACGCCCTCCTCATTAAGGTGATACGGAACAAGCCGCCTGACCTCGTCGACGGATGCTGGACCCGGGACGACGCACCGAGATTTGTTGCGGAACCGCAAACCTTTGGCGGCGCGGGAACGTCGCGATGCAATGATATCTATCCGGCATTTTCCTCACCACGCATGATGGCGGGCGCTCCTCTGGCGAACCACGTGGTGAAGTGTCAGTTGCAGCCCATCGATTTCGCGGACTACACGGTCCGGTTTTCCAGTAAAGAACGCCGTCGGCTCCGCCGCATCTTCCCAAACGGCGTGTGTGCCTAGGCGCAGCCAGGCGTTGCACAGCCGCCGCCCCAGGGCACCTGGTTATCCTTTGGTCCATCGCCGGTTAATCGCGTCGATTGATTCCCTTCCCTCAGTCTCATGTTGCATGAGATATCAGACGCTTTCTGCTCCACTGCTTTCAACATACGTGTCAAGCTATAAAAACGTCATAGGGAGGTAGGACGATTGGCTAAATCATTAGTCCGTATACTACAACGCTATTTTGTACCAAGACCTCTAGTCTCGATCATGTTTTATTTGCGTCATGGATGTTTTATCAGTTTGCAAGCCAAAGTGCAGTTTACCAACAAGATCGCCTTGGGCAAGGGAATAGTGGTGAAATCGTTCGCCGTCATTCAGACGAGCCAGGGTCACATCTCAATTGGGAAAAATTGCGCCATCAGCAGTTTTAACATCATAGCCAATGGCAACAGCGATCTTGTGATTGAAGATAATGTGCGCATTGGGCCATCGGTGGTGATTAATGGTTCTCAAAGTATTTTCCAAGATCGGAATACACCGATTATCGAACAAGGCTATACCCATAAGGGCATTAGAATTGGGAGCGATGTCCTCATCGGTGCGGGAGCCATCATCCTGGATGGATGTCACGTTGGCAAAGGGTGTGTTATCGGTGCAGGTAGCGTCGTGAATAAAGATATACCACCCTATTCCATTGTGGTTGGTATGCCAGCTAAAGTGATTGGCGAGAGGAAAGAATATGAGGATCAACAGGAGAAGAGCATCGCATTGTAGTCATGATGAAAAACAAGTTCTTATTAATCATAAAATTTATTGTTTCCGTTGGCCTTCTGATATTCTTATTTCGTCAAATTAACATTCAGAATGTCATTGATCGTTATGCCGATCTGGATGTACGCTTTTTAGTATTGGCTTATGTTATGCTCGTGATTCAATACTTATTAAGCACTTTCAAATGGCAGAATATCCTGCAATCAGATAACATCTCCATGCCTTACGGCTTCCTGATGGAAACCTGCTTTATTGGAAACTTTATTAGTTTCTTTCTACCCTCAGGTTTTGGGGGAGATATTTACAGAGTGTATGATACCCAGAATATCAACCAGAACCTATTGAGCAGCACATCGTCGGTTCTATTTGACCGACTTTCGGGGCTCTTCGCACTGCTTTCAATAGCGTGTATCTCTTATGTATTTCTACCAAATGTGCCATACAATTTTAGTATAATAATCCTCTATGTTGCCTCTATATTGCTATTCGGTTGATTTACCTCAGAAAGAGTTATCATTAAGTTGAGTTCTCCAAAATCGAAACCATTGAGACTTCTATGGAAACTTCTGAATGCGTTTTATCTATACCGAAAAAGTAGAAACCTAATCATATTAGTGTTACTTATCTCTTTTCTATTTCAATTCAATATCATACTAGTCAACAAGATTTACTGTACTGCTTTAGGCATTGATATCTCTTTGAGATATTTGCTAATTATCATACCTTTAATCTACCTAATGGAAATTCTACCAATATCGATTAATGGATTAGGTGTTCGAGAAAGTGCTTTTGTTTTCTTTTTCAATACCATTGGAAAATCAGCAGAGGAAGGCATTGCCGTGTCATTGATGATTATTTTCATGCGTTATTTGGTAGGTATTATCGGGGGAATGTTCTTATTGTTCAATATTTTTAAAGTAAAATCATCGAAAAGACTTGAAAGTAAAATATAAGGCGACCATACATGATGAGATATTTGTCTCTATGTAGTTGTGTCGCATTCATCTTAGCTGCGTCTCCAGGCCGGGTCTGATGCCCTTGGCTCGGACTTCATATCATTTGAGCTAGGAAGGATTACAAAAGTGGCAGCGCACTCTGTTATGGTAGTCAAGCGTCCTCCCTGTCATTACCGCTAGACGGTTAGATTCACGGGACTCACGCACTGGGTTCCACAAGCTGAAGAGGTTCATCATCGATGAAGTCTATCCACTATTTCTTTATGGTCCTCACCGTTTTCGTTATGATGGATTCCATTTTTCTTGGTATCCGACGTGCACAGGCACAGGGCGACGGTCCGGCCCTTCTCAATCCGATAAGCATTACCGTGGAGACGAATGGGACGCTGGCGGTGGCGGATGTGAGCCGTGATGCCGTGCTGCGAGTGGGTCTCGCCACGGGTGAGCGTACGATTGTATCCGCCAATAACGGCAGGGGCAGTGGTCCAGGATTTTCCGATCTGACGAGTCTAACCGCGGAGGCTGGTAGAATGCTGGTGGTGGTTGACAAGGTCCTCGATGCCGTGCTGAGGATGGACCCTGTCACCGGCAATCGCACGATCTTATCCGGCTGTTCTCTGGCTCCCGACCCGTGTCCAGTGCCCCTCGTGGGTAGTGGCCCGGCCTTTCTTACGCCAGTGGGGGTGGCTCGGGAAATCACTGGCATGCTGGCCGTAGTCGACTCTGAGGCCCGCGCGGTGGTACGGGTAAACGGAAACACAGGCGATCGCACGATTTTGTCGGATGATGTGAGGGGTAGCGGCCCGGTCTTGGATCAGCCGATGGGTATCGCTGTGCGGAATAGTGGGTTGCTGGTCTTGGTAGATAAGACCCTCGATGCGGTGGTACAGATCAGCCCCGGCACGGGTGACCGCACGATTATCTCAGGTTGTCCGCAGACCCCCGGCCCCTGCCCAGTAGACCTGGTTGGCAATGGCCCCTCCTTTGTTGACCCGTTCGATATCGTCATAGAAGGTTCCAGGACGTTACTGGTGGCCGACCCAGGTCTCGGGGCCGTGGTGCGGGTGAATGTCATCACGGGCGACCGCACGATCCTGTCAGATACCACGGTCGGCAGCGGTCCGGTCCTTCTCAATCCGGTAAGCCTCGCCACTGAGAGGAGCGGCATGCTGGTGGTAGCAGATGCAGGCCGAGACGCCGTGATCGGAGTGAACCTATTCACGGGCGACCGCCAGATTGTTTGTATCCAAGGCGCCGGAGGTGAACATCTCTCCCCCTGCAGGTAAATATACCGCCCTGCAGGCATTCGATCTTGTGCTGATCATTGAGGGGCCCATCAACGATTTCATGAGTATGACAGCGACTTTGAACAACTTGGACGTGACCACAACAATTAATGCATGCAGCACACAGAGCCCATTGCCAAGTGGAGGAATGATCATACGGTGTCCGAATGCGGTCGCGTCTCTCGGGCTCGGGGTGGGCAGGCATGTCCTTGCAGTGCGGCTCACCGCAAGCTTCAATGGCATTGGAAGTCGGGTGCTTGGCGCCGCAGTGGCATGGGACATCCTGAAGGAGTAGGATAACTCAGGCCAGCCCAACTCGAGTCAATCACCCCCTATCGGTCCCCTCTTCTGTCTCAGCAGCTTTCTTACCCTTGGAAGTACAGTCCGGCGGCGGTGGCGACGGTGAAAGTACGACACCCGCAGTGATCCAAAACGCCCTCGCACCCACCCGCCCCGGAGTGAAGACGTGGCCCTCCCAGCTCAGCCTGCGCAGCTTCTCACTGCTGATCACCTGCACCTTCCCCATCCCGCTCCAGAACGTCCTCTTGCCAGCTTCCCTTGCAACTCGTGTTCGTTGAAACAGCGACCCGGCAGACGGGGACGGCCCCCCTAGCAGGCTTCTCTGCGCCCATCATGGGGCCCAGTCAGCTCAACGGCTCCATCTCATGAAAAAAGCTCGGACGGAAATGGACCGACAGGTCCATGAGCACTTCCGCGATGTCGTCGTCAACCAAGATGAGACGACTCCGATGTTCCCACTCCCGTTCCGGCTCCTCATCGATAAAAATAACCCATAATTGTTGGGCGACCTCCTCTGCCAACACGAATCGCGCCCAGGGCTCGATAGCGCACAACGTATCAAAAGAAAGACGACGCGGTAGCACATAAGCCTTGATACCCTTATGGCGTCCCCGGGGTAAAACGTCTCGTACGAGTTGTACCACTTCTGTCAATATCACCGATGGTTACCCCACTTGAAGAGCTATCAGCTATCAGCTCTTGGGAAGGTCTCCCCGCCCGCTGTGCTCAACGCCCCGCTACGCATAAACACAGGGCATAGAATGCACCCTATTTTTCTTTTTTTGTCATTCCGCATTCCGCATTCCGCACGCCACATTCGGTAGCGTGTACTTTAGCATGCCCACGCTATTGTGCAAAGCACTACCTGACCCAGACCCCTCGTTTTACAATGTTTTCATGCAAACAAGCTCAACGAAGACCGACAATCTCGCCGTGATTCTGTTAAGCATTTTAGTGGTCATTGCGCTTGGCGGGGTCTTACACCTCCTTCGAGGTATCATCCTGCCGTTCCTCGTGGCTATTTTTCTCGCCTACCTCCTCGCCCCCGTGGTGCGCTTGCTGACACGCGCGCACGTTCCTCATACCGTTGCCAACAGCCTCGTGTTGTTGGCAACGTTTATCCTCTTAGTGCTGATGGGCATTTTGCTCTACACCGGCGCCCAGTCCTTCGCCAAGGGCTATCCACGCTATGAACCCCAAGTGCGTGCCTTGATTACGCTCGCCACCTCCTACTTCGAGTTTCTCCCAGCGGAATAGCACGTTACCGATTGGAGCAAACAATTAGCCAGCACCTCCGTCGCTGGAGCGATGTTATCCAGTCTAGGATCGTTTGTCACCTTTGCCGGACATGCATTGCTCGTCTTTATTTTCATGATTTTTATCCTGGTGGGCCAGCCTCATCTGCCGACGCGGATCCATGCCGCCTTTGACCCCGAGCAAGCCCAGCGTATCTGTGAAATCCTCGAGCATATCACCCAGGATCTGCAAACCTATTTCAGCGCCAAAGCGCTAATCAGCCTGGTCACGGGGATTTTGGTCAATTTGACGCTCATCTTCTTCGCCATCGATTTTGCCATGCTGTGGGGCGTCCTGGCGTTCATGCTCAACTTCATTCCCACCGCAGGATCGACACTCGCCGCCATCCCCCCGATTATCATCGCCCTACTCAAATTCGATTCCTTCATACCAGCCATCTGGATCGCGGCGAGTCTGACGTTTATCAACGTCCTCTTGGGCGGCTTAATCGAACCGCGGCTGATGGGCCAACGGCTCAACCTCAGCCCGGTGCTCGTCATCCTCTCCCTGCTGTTCTGGGGCTGGTTGTGGGGCATCATGGGTATGGCCCTCGCCGTCCCCATCATGGCTACGATCAAAATCGTGTGTGAAAATATCCCAGCGCTCCGCTTTGTCAGCGTCCTGATCAGTAGCAAATAGTTTCATGTCGCGCCGCGATGACGTGGAAAGCCAGATCACACGCGCCTTTCCTCTCTGGGCCGGGCAGGCTCGACTTTGCTCGTCCTATACTCTATGATGGGAGGAATCGTCACATGACCCATGGGCTCTCTACATCCCTTACCTGACGCCAGTTGGAGGACGAAGCATGCGGGCTCCTCATACCGCCACCATTGCAGAGGACTACCTCACCACATACGCCCACTCGCAGCACCTACACCAGACGGCCCAAGACGTGCTTCCTGGCGGCGTCACCCATATGGCACGCGCCTTTGACCCCTTCCCACTCTACATCGACCGCTGCGTTGGCGCCCATAAATGGGACGTCGATGGCAACCCATATATCGACTACTGGATGGGACATGGGGCCATGCTCTTGGGACATGCCCATCCCGCAGTGGTCGAGGCCGTCCAAAGCCAGGTCAGCCGGGGCACCCATGCCGGTGGCAACACCCGGCTGGAGATGGAATGGGCGCAGTTGCTCACGGACTTGGTGCCGTGTGCCGAAGCCGTAAAATTTACCAGCTCTGGCACAGAGGCAACGCTTCTCGCCCTGCGCGCCGCCCGCGCTTATACCGGCAAAAGCAAGATGATCAAGTTCGAAGGCCATTTTCACGGCTGGCACGATTATGTCGCCTGCGGGGTCATTCCACCCTACGATACACCCATGTCAGCCGGGATCCCGGAGGCCGTACAGCGTTCCGTGATCCTCGTGTCATTCAACGATGCGGCGGCCCTGACGGCCGCCCTCGACAGTTCGGACGATATTGCGGCGGTCATCGCCGAACCGGGCGGGTCATATGATGATACGATCCCTTCGGACCCAGCCTTCCTGGCGCATCTCCGGCAGGAAACGGCGCGCCGGGGCGTCGTGCTGATCTTTGATGAAGTGGTCACCGGCTTTCGCTATGCAGTTGGCGGATGTCAGGAGTATTTTGACATTTTGCCCGATCTGACCACGCTCGCCAAAGTCATGGCCGGCGGCCTCAACGGCGCCGCCGTGGTGGGACGAAAAGCGATCATGGAGGTCTTTGATCCCAAGACCGACCCCACCTGGCAACGGTATCAGATGGTGCCGCACCCCGGCACGTTCAATGCCAATCCACTCTCGGCCGCGGCCGGGATTGCCGCCCTCAAGCTGATTGCCACGGGCGAGCCGACGAAACGGGCGCAGGAAATGACCGAGATGCTCATCGACGGGGTCAACGAGGTGCTGAGGCAGCGCGCTGTACCGGGGTGCGCTTACGGCCGCGCCTCCATTTTTAAGACCTTCATCGGCATGGAAGCGCCACCTTTGACCCGCTATGATTTCAGTCAGGTACAGGACGACACACGCACGCTGGCGCAAGGTCCGCCGTGCAGTCGCACACTGCGTCAGGGTATGCTGCTCCAGGGCGTGGATTTGATGCGGACCGCCGGCTTTGTCTCCGCCGCTCATACAAGTGAGATGATCGAGGCAACGGTACAGGCTTTTGCGCACACCATTCACCGCATGCAACAGGAGGGGTTACTGTCCTGAGAATAGGCACGATAGCCGCGTCGCGCAAACGGCGCACAGGCAGAGCGCTGAGGTATCTACGTTTCTTTATGCAAAGGTCTTGCGCTCGCTTGCTATTCTCACTACTATAATGAATTAGATTACTCTATTGATAGCCTGGGGCAGGGCCATAACCAGCGCACGCTGGCGTTGGTTATGCAAATGGGTACCATCCCGTACAGGACGGTCGGGAACGGCCCGGCCGTTTCCACCGATGTGTCTCTACGGGCGCACCAAGGTCTTCCCGCTTTCAGCAGACCTGGCAGGACTGTATCATCCGTGCCTATCGCAGCGGCTGGTACGCGTTGGGGGGCTGGCCGGAATACCTGTGCTGAGGGGGACCAATGAAAGAACTCATCGAGCAAATTGCCAAGGCCATCGTTGAGAAACCGGAAGAGGTCCAGGTCAGGGGAATTGAAGGGGAACATGCAGTTGTCATCGAGCTGCGTGTCGCCAAAGACGACATCGGTAAAGTGATTGGCAAACAGGGCAAAACGATCACGGCTATGCGTACGATTTTAAATGCGACTCGCATGCAGAAGCAGAAGCGGCAGGTGCTAGAAGTCATCGAATAGCGTGCTCCTCTCTCGGCGTAAGCGGCGCTCTTCGTGCGTAATCACGTTTTCGTGGCGGCCTTGCGTGCAGATTGAGGCTATCCATGCACCGGCTTTCTAGGACTGCTATGCATCAGGTTTGACTTTTCGACGCGAGACGCGGGTGGGGGGCAGGTGGGATGCTCGGCCTGTGGCGGGGGCTACTTGGTATCCTGCTAAGCTTGCTCGTGGGCTGTGGTATTGTGCAGTTGGGCTCCACCACATCGAGAACATCTTCGACGCCGTCCCAAGG
>CBCXVS010000084.1:16109-25129 GCA_965178525.1 uncultured bacterium
GGCGGGCAAGCTCGCCTTGGGACGGCAACAGCAGCACAACGCCGGGCCTTCACCGCTGCCGACGCGTTGCGGCTCCAAGGCCAACCCGCACAAGCCGTGGAAGCGTTTCAGGCGTACGTGCGCCGTTATCCCACAAGTCCGTTGACAGACAAAGCCCTACTCGCTTTAGGCGCGCTCTCCGCCAAGCTCGATGACCCGGTCCAAGCCGCCGGCTACTACCAGCGCCTGGTACAACATTTTCCCGCCTCGCCGCATGTGGGCGAAGCCCATCTAGGACTTGGTGTACTCGCGTATGAGAGTCGCCAGTACGACCGTGGCATGGCTTCGGTGCGACAGGCGCTGAAGCGCCTGACCTCGCCACAGCAGCGAGCCGAAGCGCATTTTTACCGCGGGGTGATTGCCCACCAGCAGCGACGGTATGTTGAAGCGATTGACGCCTTGAAAACGGCTGCGGAAACCCGTATCGATGCCGAACTCGTCCGACAAGCCCAGGATGAAATCGCCGCGATCCTGCAAGCGAATCTGACGCTCGCCGACCTGCAACAACTGGCACAACAATACCCGGCAACCTATCCCGGCGGCAACATTCTCCTCCGCCTCGCTCAGTTCTATCGCACCGAACGCAATGTGTTCGAGGAACTGGCCACGTTGCAACGTTTTACGGCGGCATTTCCGGATCATTCCGATGCCCCTTGGGTGGAACTCCGTCTGACGACTCTGCAGGCGGGTCTGACCACGGATCCGGCCAAAATCGGGGTGCTTCTTCCCCTGTCCGGCGGTGGTAAGCTGGCTGGAGAACGTGCCTGGTGGGGCATCGAATTAGCGCTCACAACGTTGCGCGCACGCAACCCCTCTCTCGACCTCACTCTCATACGACGTGATACGCAGGGGGACAGTACGGTAGCGAATCGTGCGTTGCGCGCGCTGGTCAATGACGAGCACGTCATTGCGGTCATTGGACCGCTCCACAGCGATGTGGCCACGGATCTGGTGCCCCTTGTCGAGGAGTTCAGCGTGCCCATGATCTCGCCCTATGCACCCGTGAGCCGCTTTCCCTTTCTCAGTTCTTATGCCTTTCGCAACAGTTTGACGGATGCCATGCAGATGCGCTTCCTCGCCGAGTACGCGATGCACGTGCTCAACCTCACGCGCTTTGCTGTGATCTATGAGAACAATCCGAAAGATTCCTATGGTATTGCCCTCAAAGACGCCTTTATTGAACATGTCATCCGCTTGCAGGGCTCGGTCGTGGCTGTCGCCTCTTATGCACCTCAAGCCACGAATTTTCGGCAAGCGATCAAAACCTTGCGTGCTGGCGGGACGACGGCCTCAGGTCGGCGTTATGACGCGATTTTCATGCCGGGATACTATGATCGGGTGGGCCTTCTGGCCCCTGAACTGGCGTTATACAACATTACCGGGGTGCAGTTGCTCGGTGGAGATGGCTGGAATGACGCAGAGATCACATCGATTGGCGGGCGTTTTGTAGAGGGAGCCATTTTTGTCGATGGTTTTTTTGCCGATTCTCCGGCCTCAGTCGTGGCGGCTTTTGTGCAGCAATTCGAGGACAAGTATGGCGAACGGCCCGGCCTCTTTGCGGCCCAAGGCTACGATACGTTGCGCATCGTCGCCCAGATTCTCCAAGCCGGCGCGACCACACGGGAGGCGCTCCGTGACGGGCTGTTGCATGTGCGAGATTTTTCCGGTGTCTCGGGTCTCACCACGATCGATCCCCAGGGCAATGCGGAGAAGATACCATTTTTATTGACCATCGAAAACGGACGGATCGTACAGCTCAATTGAGTGACGTCTGCCGGACGCTCACCGTTCTCTGCCGGGGCGATCCATCGTACGGGCCGCTGACCGGCTACGGCGATCAAGGCGGCGGATCTTCTGGCGCAAGTTACGGCTAGGCACTTCAATCTGAGGCTGCGAGCCTTGTACGAAAGCCTCAAAGAGCGTGTCCGTCTGGGTCGAAGCAGTCGCCTGCCGCCCGCTTTGGGCATCAATCCGGTAAAATCGCACCTGGAATGGGATCGGGAAATCGGTAATCGGGTGTCCCCGTACTGCTTCTTGCATAAACTCCAGCCAGATGGGGGCCGCCGCCCGGCCGCCGTTCTCATGCTGTCCCAACATGGTGTGATCATCAATTCCTACCCACACACCCGTAATGATTTCGGGCGTGAAGCCAATAAACCAGGCATCTCGAAAATCATTGGTCGTGCCCGTTTTCCCAGCCGCCGGACGTTTCAAGGCCCGTACGCGCCGCCCGGTGCCGTTTTCAATGACACCCTGGAGCATGGAGGTCATGATGTAGGCAATCTCGGGACTGAGGGCACGCTGCGCTTGCGGAAGATGTTCTTCGATAACCTGCCCGTCGGCATCCTCAATCCGCGTGATGAAAATCGGCGGGATATAGAGGCCCCCATTGGCAAACGTACTATAAGACGCCGTCAGCTCTAACAACGAAACCCCGGACGAGCCTAGGGCCAGGGACAGATAAGGCGCCAGCGGACTCTCAATCCCCAAGCGCCGCGCGGATGCGAGCACAGCGGGAACGCCAATGTCCTCCATGAGGCGGATGGTCACCATATTGCGGGAGTGGGTCAACGCCGTGCGGAGCGTCTGTGCGCCATAATATTTATGGGAGTAATTCTTCGGCTTCCACACCTGCTGCGTGTCCGCATCACGTTTGACAACGGCACGATCATAGACGATCGATGCCGGGGTTTTTCCCGCTTCGAGGGCGGCGGTATAGATGATCGGTTTGAACGCCGAACCCGGCTGCCGGATCGCCTGCGTGGCTCGGTTGAATTGACTGATGGCAAAATCATACCCGCCAACCATCGCCAGCACATGCCCCGAACCGGCTTCGATCGTCATCAAGGCGCTCTGCACTACCGGATCTTGCTCCAACGCCAAAATATGGGCCTGACCCCTCGCATCCACTCGTACCGCACGCACGCGGATCACATCACCGCGCTGAAAGATCTCGCGCGGCTCACGCCGCGCGCGCCGGTCGAAACCGCGTTTGAGATCCGGTTCTCGCACCCAAGCAAAACTGTCCTTCGGGGTCATGACGCCTCGCGAGTCCTTCACGGCCACCCAGACCGCTTTCTCACCGACATTTAAGACCACCCCGGTCAGGCGCTCCCCCTCCCGGATGGTGCGGTCACCATCCGGCGGTATCGCCACGCTCTCGATCACCTGTCGATTTCGTTCGGCATCGCGGCTCAAGTCGACACGGCGCAGGGGCCCTTGATAGCCATGCCGCTGGTCCACTTCGCGCACCCCACGGCGCACGGCCTGTTCCGCTACCTGTTGCAAATGCAGATCGAGCGTCGTGTGCACCTCAAAACCGCCACGGTAGAGCCGCCGTGAGCCATAATGAGTTTCGAGATACTGCCGGACGTACTCGACGAAATAGGGCGACTTATTGACTTGTTTATAGTTCGGGTTCAGCTCAACCGGCTCCTGGGCGACCTGTTGGGCTTGATTCGCGTCGAGATGCCCTTGCTCGACCATGCGTCGTAGGACGTATTGGCGCCGCTGTAAACTGCGCGGCAAATCTTTCAGCGGCGAATACGCGTTGGGAGACTGAGTCAAGCCGACGATCAGCAACCCCTCACCCAGCGTTAACGCTTTGGTGGCTTTACCAAAATAGATCTGCGCCGCCGCCTCGACGCCATAGGCATTGTGCCCATAAAACACCTGATTCAAATACATCCGCAGGATCTCATCCTTGCTAAAACGCCGCTCGATGCGTGCCGCCAGAATGATCTCACGCAACTTTCGGCGCATCGTTCGTTCACGATTCAGAAAGAGGGTGCGCGCGACCTGCTGCGTAATGGTGCTGGCGCCTTCACGGACTTCACCGGCTCGGAAGTTCACCCACATCGCACGCAAAATCCCGCGGGTATCGAAGCCGCCATGCGAGTAGAACCGTGCATCCTCGACCGCTATCGTGGCTTGCCGGATAAAGAGGGGCACTTCGGCTAAATCGATGAGGAGCCGTTTTTCAATAAAAAAATCGGCGATCAATTCGCCATGCCGGTCATACACTCGGGTCACCAGACTCGAGTCGTAATTTTCCAATTCATCGAGTTGTGGCAAGCCTTCTGTCAGTGTCTTGTATGCCGACATGCCAACGATGACGCCCACCCCCACCCCCAGTACGATGACGCAGGTAGCGGCAATCAACAGTCCGCGTAGCCAGCGCCACCAGCGTGGCGCTTTGGGTTGTTGCAGTGTATTGGAGACATACCTCCGTCTCTTACGCATCATACGCTCCCACCACTTGAGCCTCTACATGCCTGGACAGCACGACAACAGAGGACAGATATATACGTCATGGTATTTCGGTACTTATACACAATGGGCCACTTATTTTTACCGTGTCAACATCATACAGCTCATGTGGTCCAGGGACTGCCAACCTCACGCCGACGTGGACATCAACGGAGGCCCAAAACACGTTGGACCGCCTGCATATCCTGCCAGACAGCGCGTTTGGCCTGAGGGTTCCGCAAGAGATAGGCCGGGTGATAGGTAGGCATCACTTGGATCGTCCCAAGTGTGTGGAAACGCCCTCGCAGACGCGATATCCGCTCTTCCGTCTGTAGCAGCGCTTGCGCGGCAAATGCCCCCAACGCACAAATCACACGCGGTTGCAAACCATCGAGTTGGGCTTGCAAAATAGGCCGGCAAGCCGCGACCTCATCCGGACGCGGATTGCGGTTGTTCGGTGGCCGACATTTGACCACATTGAGCAGGTAGACCTGCTCCCGGCGCATGCCCATGGCCTCGATAATACGGGTTAACAGTTGGCCGACAGGCCCGACAAACGGTTCGCCCAGCCGATCTTCTTCACGGCCCGGCGCCTCGCCAACAAACACCAGATCGGCCGCCGGATCCCCCGTGCCAAACACGACCTGGGTACGCCCGGCATGGAGACGACACTGGGTACAATCTTGCACAGAGGCGGCGAGTTGGTGCAAGGTAGCAGGAGGAGCCGGAGCCGACGGCACAACACGTTGACGCGGGCGCAGTGGCAACTCGGTCACCCCCAAACGCTGTAAGTACTGCACATACGCGCGCACGGCAGCCACAGCGACCTCCTGCCGACGCATTATGCCTCCTCAGCCCTTTGGACCATCAAGGGCTGCACACGATCGAGAATCCGATCGGCGAGGTGGGTTTTGCGCATGGTCGGGAGTTCTTCAATCTGCCCGGCGGCGTCCAGGATATGGACCCGGTTGTCATCGCTGGCAAAACCGATGGCGGGATCGCTGACATCATTGACCACGATAAAATCCAGCCGTTTACTCTGCACCTTCTGTTGCGCATTAGCCAGGAGATCTTCCGTTTCAGCGGCGAAACCGACCAATACTTGCCCCTGTTTATGCTGTCCCAATTCCGCCAGGATATCCGGATTGCGTTCGAGTGGAATACTGAGTTCAGCGTCCTGCTTTTTGACCTTCTCTGTCGCCATGTGTTGTGGCCGGAAATCGGACACGGCAGCGGTTTTGATCACCAGATCGGACTGGGCAAAATGGTCCAGCACCGCCTGACGCATCTCCAACGCCGTCTGCACCCGGATGCACGTGACCCCTGCGGGGACAGGCAGATGGGTTGGTCCGGAGACCAGGATGACCTTGGCTCCCCGCTTCTGAGCCGCCTCAGCTAAGGCAAAACCCGTCTTACCCGAGGAACGATTCGAAATATGACGCACCGGATCGATCGGCTCCTGCGTCGGGCCAGCCGTAATCATGGCGACTTTCCCAACAAAATCCATCACCGGCCGCAGTTGCTGTGTCACGGCCTGCACGATCACGTCGGGCGCGAGAACCCATCCCAGTTCATCCACTGCGGTTTCCGTTTCCCGCACGCCCGCATCGCACAGGACGAGCCCGGCCTCGCGTAGACGCTGGATATTGTGCTGCACCAGGACATGTTGATATGGACGCGCTTGCCCCGGATACGCCACCACGGTCGGCCCCTGATGCACAAGCAGGGCGCGAACGACCGCTTCATCTGCATCCGCCATCGCCATTTTTGCCAATAACGCCGGCGTTGCGGGCACCACCACGAACGCATCAACTGGCGCCAGCACGGCGGTCAGCGGACGGAACGCGCCGCTTACTGCGGCGCCGTAGAGTTCCCCAGGCAAAACAACGCTTTCCCCCGCCAGCGTTTGGAACGTGAGCGCCGGAACGAACGCCTCCGTGTCCGCGCTCAACACCACGTGCACCCGCGCTCCGGCCCGTTGCAACGCCCGCAGCACCTCGACGGCCACCCAGGTGAGCGGCCCACTCCCCACACCTAATAGCACGGTTGTGTTCTGCAACATCATTTGCCCTCGATCCTGTTACACGCCTAGCATGGCCTGACCGACAGGAGAGTGCTGCAAGAGTGCATCCAAGGGAGCCTCCCCACCCGCGCAATGCGATGACGCTCCGCCAGAATGATAGCCCGCAGCGTCTCAGTCGCTGTAATCAACTGATCATTGTAGACCAGATAGTCGTATTCAGTATAGTGATCCAGTTCTTGCCGAGCAACCATCAGGCGACGCTGGCGCACGTCCGCCGACTCTGAGCCGCGCTGGGCCAATCGCGCTTCCAGTGCCGCCATGGACGGAGGTAACACAAAGATATACACCGCATCGACCTGGTCGGCACGAAGCTTGGCGGCGCCCTGTACATCGATGACCAACAGCACATCGGTCCCAGCAGCGGTCAGATCCTCGACCTGTTGACGCAAGGTGCCGTAGAGATAGTCATGATGCACGACAGCCCACTCCAGGAAGGCATCCGCCGCCACATGCGCCTCAAAGGTCTCGCGCGAGACAAAGTAATATTCGCGGCCGTCCTGTTCCTGCAGCCGTGGGGCACGCGTGGTACAGGAAACGGACTGCGTGATATCCTGCATCGTTGCTAGAATGTGGTTGCTGAGGGAGGTTTTACCCACTCCCGAAGGACCGGAGAGCACCAACAACATCCCGCGTCGACGCTGCGCTGTCTGCTTCACATGGCCTCCCTGATCGCTTCCGGGCATCGCACGTTGAAGCAAAGCGCCATGCCCCTTGTCCTACTCGACATTCTGGATCTGTTCGCGCATGCGCTCCAACTCGCTCTTGATCTCCACGACCTCCTGGGCGGTCTGGGCATCGCTGCTTTTCGCGGCGATGGTATTGACCTCGCGGTTGATCTCTTGCAACAGAAAGTCGCTTTTGCGTCCAACCGTACCGGACGCCTCCAACAACTGGGTCAACGCCTGGATATGCGCCTCCAGCCGGGTCAGCTCTTCCGCCACATCGGCGCGCTCGGCAAAGAGCACCACCTCCTGGCTCAACCGCTCAGGCTCCAGCGTATAATGACGAAACAATTCCGCAATGCGCTCTTCCAAACGCTGACGATATTCCGTCATCACGAGCGGCACGCGCTGGCGGATGGTCTCCACATGCCGGGCGATCAGTTGCAGGCGTTCCCGCAGATCCTGGTGCAGCAATCCGCCTTCTTGCACCCGCATGCCATACAGCGCCTGCAACGCCTGCTCCAGTCCCTGGGCGAGCAGCTCCCAGTCGTCTTCCGCATCGCTATCCGATTCCTCAACCTTGAGGATCTCGCGCAGGCTCAGCAGCGCTCCGATATCGATGGTGCCCGGTAACCGTAACGTCTCCTGCATCTGCTGCAGAGCCTGATAGTACTGCTGGGCCAACGCCTGATCGATCGCGATGGCGCGCTGTTCCATCCCGAGCATCTGTTGTGCAATGCTAATTTCGATGCGGCCGCGCGCAAAATGGGCGCTGACCAGTTGCTTCATACGCGCTTCTAAGGGAGCGTACAAACGGGGATACCGGATGACGATATCCAGGTAACGGTGATTGACAGAGCGCGCTTCGATCGTCAGATGGAGTCGCGCATCCTGCACCTCACTACGGCCATAGCCAGTCATACTCTGCATGCGGCGTCACTTCCTCTCCCCACAACGCGTCTCCCGCTTGTGGTTGTGAACTCGGACCAACGTGTGGTATGCATGTTTCATAGGATTCATAGACATGGATGTCCAGGTCTGAGTACGACTCCACGTAAAAAGGGGCACAATTTGCCGAATATCTTCAATACGACTTGCAATATGGTTCCCTCAATTGCGGTGCACAGCACTTAGAACCTGCCAGAGCGAGAACGCGCCCGTGGCGTGTGTTGCTGGCGATACGCCTCTAAATCCGTCACTAGACGATCCGCAACTTCTGCTGCTGCCTTCTCCAATGCCTGTTGTCCGGCGAGCAAGACATCGGTGTGATCCATCGTGGCCCCGGCCCGTTCCACTCCCAGCTGTATCCCTGTCGCCGCCACCCAAGTCCGGAGCCGAACCGCCGCCTGTACGGTGTGTAAGGCCATGCCGGCCACCCCATCGTGCCTCTGGCGAACGTCTCCCCATCCCAACAGCACAACATCGGCTTGGGCGGCCCGGCCGACAGCGAGCGCCGAGGTCTCCTCACCATCCCATGGTGTCTCCGGAGCCGGCTTGACCACGTAGAGATGGGCCGCCTCAGACCGTTGGCGCAATACCTGTCGCAGCACGCGCTGTATATGTCCGGTAAACTGCGGATCCGCCCGAGGCTCCGCCCGCAACAGCAAGATCACCCGTAGCGCGGTGTGCCCGGCGGGGGTCAAGCCCAACCGCCTCATCTCTTGGCACACGGCTTCCAGGGCCACTTCAGCCTCGACTTGGAGCCGATAGACCTTCTGTTGCAGATCCGGGTACTCCCACACCACCCAATAACTCCGAATGAAGCGCGAGGCCCGTTGATACACCCGCTTTTCCAGTGCCTGTAAGTGGACCACCCGCACCTTGGAAACCAGTAGACCGGCAACGGCTTGCTCTAACGCTAGCCGCAAACTGGCTTGCAGCGCCCGCTGACGCGCGACCGCCTGATTCTGGCGTAGAATCGCCCCGCGCCCCTCCGCTATATGCCATGCTGACGGGTCGCGCACCGGGTTCGCAGCACCCGTGAGTAT
>CBCXVS010000085.1:0-25030 GCA_965178525.1 uncultured bacterium
AGGAGAGTCGGTCTCAGGCAATCGGCGTAACTGCTTCATCAAGAAAGGAGTTGGCTTGACTTAAGGCCATTCGGGCCTGTCCTCGCACCTGATCATGTGTTTTCTGCGCCATCTGAGCGCGGCAGAGGCCATGGACACGTTGCAACAAGCGCTGCCCTTTCGCGGCCATATCACCGGCGTGGGGCTCGATTCTTCGGAACTCGGACACCCGCCATCGAAGTTTACAGCCGTCTTTGCACGTGCACGCGACGCCGGGTTCCACACCGTCGCGCATGCGGGCGAAGAAGGTCCGGCGGATTATATCTGGCAAGCGCTCGACCTGCTGCAGGTGGCCCGCATTGATCACGGCGTGCGGTGTGAAGACGACCCCCGCTTGCTCGACAGGTTACGGGCGGCGCAAGTTCCCTTAACCGTTTGTCCGCTTTCAAACGTGAAATTACGTGTCTTTGACACCCTACACGTGCATAATCTGAAGCGCTTATTGGATAGGGGCCTGTGTATCACGGTAAACTCCGACGACCCGGCCTATTTCGGAGGCTATATGACGGAAAATTTTCTCGCCATTCAAGACGCGCTGCACCTGGATCACCACGACATTTATCGTCTGGCGCGCAATGCCTTGCAGGCGGCGTTTCTGACGCCAGAATCCCGGCAAGTCCTCCTAGATGAGTTGGATGGTTTTATGGCAAGCCACCACACCGCTTGACGGATCATGCGAGAGAAGATAGATATGAACGGTATACATGACGTGGGTGGGATGCACGGCTTCGGCCCCGTGCAGCCGGAAGCCAACGAGTCCGTGTTTCACCACCCCTGGGAAGGGTGCGTCTTTGCCATGGTCTTGGGCACGCCTGTGCGCGTGCCGGGCGGCATGCGGCACGCCATCGAAACCATGCAACCCGCGGATTACCTCACGTCGAGCTACTACGAAAAATGGCTGCACGCACGCATCAAAGGATGCATTGACGCTGGCGTTCTGACCGCGGCGGAACTGGAGGCCCGCATCGCCCGCTTACGCGACCATCCCGACACCCCACTGCCCCGCCGTGAAGACCCGGACGCGACCCGGGATATCTTGCAGCGGCTCCGGACCACGCGTTCCCCCCGCCGTGAGGTGGACATACAGGCGCAATTCGCCATCGGCGACGCCGTCCGCGTCTGCAATATGCATCCGCCAGCGCACACCCGCCTGCCGCGTTACGTGCGAGGCAAACGGGGGGTAGTGACCCGTTTTTACGGCGTACACGACTTGCAGGATACCGTGCCGCCGGGCACAGACGCGCCGTCGTACCCGGTCTATGCCGTGCGCTTCGAGGCGCAAGAATTATGGGGGGCGTCGGCGGAAGCCAACGGTGCGGTGTATCTCGATATGTGGGAACGTTATCTGGAGCCGGCATAAGTGCCCGAACAGAATTAAATTCATATTTTTCCTCTGGACAAACGATGTCGCTCATTTTGTCTAGGAACTTAATCGCCTGAGAACGGAAAAGGGGACAGCTAATGGCTGCTCATGACCATGCAGATCCACATGCCGAGTCGGCGTCAGACGCCGCCTTGCGCGCCAAGGCGCTCGAATCGCTACTGGTGGAAAAAGGGTTGGTCAGCACCGATGCAATCGATGCGATCGTCCACACCTACGAACACGATATCGGACCGCTCAATGGCGCCAAAGTCGTGGCTCGCGCCTGGGTCGATCCGGCGTACAAGCAGCGCCTGTTACGAGATGGCACGGCAGCCGTGGCGGAATTGGGATTCAGCGGCGCTGAAGGCGGCGAGATCGTGGTCTTGGAAAATACGCCCACCGTTCACAACGTTGTGGTGTGCACCCTGTGTTCCTGCTACCCGTGGCCCGTGCTGGGGCTGCCGCCGGCATGGTACAAATCATTTGCCTATCGGTCACGCGTGGTACGCGAACCCCGGACAGTTCTACGCGAGTTTGGCCTCGACCTTCCGGCGGCAACCGAGATTCGCGTCTGGGACAGCAATTCCGATGTGCGCTACATGGTGCTGCCCGAGAGACCCGCCGGCACAGAGCCGTGGCGGGAGGACGAACTCGCAGCGCTGGTGACGCGCGACGCGATGATTGGCGTCGCCAAGGCGCAGGCGCCCGCCGTGGCATCATCTTAAGTACCTGGACAACATGAGCGACATCGTTTGTCCAGAGGAAAGATATGAATTGAATTCTGTTCGGGCACTTCACGCGATACCCGGCCGGAGAAGGAGAACCCCATGCGTATCGATATGCACGCGCACTATGTTCCCCCCAAGGCACTCGAGGCGATTGAGCGCGATGCTTCGTCGTATGGCGTGCATCTGGAAGAGGCTGCATCCGGCGGCCACTGTGCCTGCTTCAACTATGGCTTGACGATTCGGCCCTTTTTCCCCCATTTGCTCGATGTGGCGGAACGCTGGGATGTCATGGCGCAACAGGGCATCGATCGGCAGCTCTTGTCGGTGTAGGCGGATCTGCTAGGCTACGGTATGCCGGCGGACGAGAGCGCGCGGTGGCATCGCTTGCTCAACGAAACCTTGGGCGAGGTGGCGCAACACCATTCCGAACGGCTTTCCGCCCTCGCCTCGGCTCCGTTGCAGGATGCGCCACGGGCGGCGCGGGAGTTGGAATATGGGGTGAAGCAGTGTGGGGCCGTCGGCGCCGTGATCGCGGCCAACGTCAATGACACGAGCCTCGGAGAAGCGCCACTGGACGAATTCTGGGCCGCGGCGGTGGAGTTGGATGTCCCCGTCTTTATCCATCCGACGCAGTCCACGCAACCTCGGCGCACACGCCAATTCGGTATGTTACAGGTGGTGCAGTACACGTACGATACAACCGCGTCGATCGGCTCTTTGATTTTCAGCGGCGTGCTGGACCGCTATCCTACCCTGACGCTGATTCTCTCGCACGGCGGGGGATATTTCCCCTATCAGTTCGGCCGCTTCAACCGTGTGTATCGCAATTTGGAAGCGCCGACGGCCCCGGCGTAGCCCCCGTCGGCATACCTGCGCCGGTTCTTCTATGACACGATTCTCTATGAGCCAGCAGCGCTGCGGTACTTATGCGGCCTCGTGGGCCATGACCGGCTGTTGTTGGGGACCGATTATCCCTTTCCGGTCTTTGAGCAAGACCCGCTGCAGCTCTTAGAAGATACGGGCTTGTCCCCGGATGAAGTGGCGCAGATTGGCGGCGGCACGACGCAACAACTCTTCCATTTGTAGACGACATCTTGATCTTACTCGTGAGGTGATGCCATGCCTGTGTATGAATTTTACTGCCCCGATTGTCACACGATCTTCAACTTTTTCTCCCGGCGCGTGAATACCGCGGCGCGCCCGGCCTGCCCCCGCTGTGAGCGGCCCGAGCTGGAGCGTCAGGTCTCCTCTTCGCCATTAGCTCCGGGCGCAAGGATGAGGAGGAGGGCGGTCCCCTGCCGCACATGGATGATCCGCGTATGGAACGGGCCATGATGGCCCTCGCGGCCGAAGCTGAAAGGCTGGACGACAACGACCCGCGCCAGGCGGCGCATTTCATGCGCCGGCTCTGCGAAACGACCGGTATGGAGCTGAATGCCGAGATGAAGGAAATCATTCGGAGAATGGAGGCCGGCGAGGACGCCGAGCATCTCGATGAGGAACTCGGGTCGGAACTCGATGACGCCGATCCTTTTGGCGATCTCAGAGCCAAGGGCCTGAAACATCTGCGGCAACAGTATGTGCGCCCGCAGGTGGATGAGACGCTTCGTGAACTCTGATGACGTCCGGGTCTGGCCGGGACACGGATGTGGCGAATCTGGACTTTGACGCCTGGAACCGGGTCATTCAGGTCAATTTGAGCGGGATCTTTTGATGATCCCTATTATTTTCTAGACTCAATTGGCCTCCCTCGCCGCACCATCACCGGCGACCCATCCGCCACAAACGCCGAGCTGGGCGGTCCGGCAAGACGCTCGACGAACGCATCGCCATACAAGGCCGCGACATCGCAAACCAGTCTGGGATGCGCCGCCTGCCAGACGCGCCAACGCGGATGTTCCACCTGGTATTCCAGCGTCGAGCCATCGGGCTGCATGCAGTATCCCCAATAATGTTCGGTGATAAACGTCTCTTCGGAATCATCCGGGGCCAGCACGGGCTCACCGGCAATATCGACGTAGAGACCATTCCAGGCGCCCTGGCGCCACCATTCATAGGAGACAGGACCGGACGGCGCTCCCCCAGCGTTTGGCAGGGGCACCGTATGCCGCATGGGCAGCGCCACATAATTTTCGTGATACACATGGCGTGCAACAAACGCGATGGCCCAGCGGGGAACCAGCTCTTTGATGAAGACAACCCCCCGCCGCCATTCGCCCGCAGCTTTGTGACGCACGTAAAACCGGAGGTTGACCTCATCAAAGTTGCAGTGAAAGGGGATGGGCACGCCAAGCACACGCGTCCGCAAGAATCGGAAGCCGACGATACTCACAAAGGTCCGGCCATTCCAAAAGTCGAGTTCGGTGCCAGCGGGCACAAAGGGGCCGAGAATCGCCGGATCGATCTCATAGTTGAGCATCGCCAGTGTCCGCCACTCGGCGGTGAGAAACCGTGCGCTTTGGGCTTGCATAACCGGCCCTCCCCTTGGACGCCAAACTCACGGATCACGCCGTCGCTACCGAGATACATCAGGCGATTGCGCCCCCAGCTCCGGGATCGGTCCCTCATAGTAGGGCAAGCGGTCCACCCGTGGCTGCCAGCGCCCCTCGGCCATGAGCTGGCGGACGTGCGCCGCAATGTCTTCGAGCGGCGCAAACCACACCTGGCCTTTGTCATGCATGTGTTCGATCAGGCGCTGAATCGCCAGGGCGCGCGCCAGCCGGCCGCTCAGGAAGGGATGCCACACCGAAATCCACAGGCCACCGCATTCCCACACCGCCTCAAACTCTTCGATAAACAGCTGCAGCGCGGTTTGGGACGATTTAATCGACATGATATAGCCAAAATCCCGCGACGCCATATAATGCGGCCAGTCGTCCATGGCGTAATGACTCGGCAGTTCGACCACCGAACCCACGCCGTTCTCAAGCAGGTAAGGCACGTCGTCGCCAAACAGCGAGGCGTAGTCAAACCCATCTTGCACCAAAAAATCCAAGGTGTGCCGGGAAAATTTGTAACTGCCGCAGCGGATGCCGCGGGGCCGCTTCCCCGTCATCTTCACGATGACCTCCGTGCCGCGTTGTAGCCAGTACCGCTCTTCGTCCGCCGGCAGCTCATTGGGGCGTTCATGCAAATAGCCGTGATGCGCAATTTCATGCCCGTCTTGCAAGATCGCCTCCACGGCATCCGGATAGCGTTCCATACACCAGGAGGGCAGAAAAAAGGTTTGCCGCATACCGAATTGTTTGTACATGTGCAGGATGCGCGGCACCGCCACTTCCGGCCCGTAGCGCAGCATGGACAGCGCCGCGACGCGCGTATCGGCGCTGCGATGGTGATCAAAATGTAAAATGCTGTCGGCATCCATGTCGAAGGTAAAGGCCACGGCGCAGCGCGCGCCGTTGGGCCATGGGGGAGGATTCAGAATCATGGAGTATCTCCTCTAGCGAGATGGCGCCGCTTCACGCGGCGTCAAGACAAAATCATAGGCCACCGTGTAATACGGCAGGGACACATCGGCATCCGGCGCGTTGTCCATCGTATCGTGCCGGACGAATTCGCAGACCAACGACGGCTTCACGGCATACACGGCATCCGAGTCGAGATACGGATCCGTAGAGTCGAAAATATGGGTCTTGACCGGTTCAAAGCCTTCGGCTGAAACGATGCAGTGAATATGCGCCGGACGGTAGGGATGGCTGCCGATCTGTTCCAGCATGCGGCCGGCCGTGCCGTCAAACGGCACCGTGTAACCGATGGGCCGCACCGTGCGAAAGCGGTAGGTGCCGTCCGCCTGCGTGCGGAATTTCCCCCGCCAGTTGAGCTGCGGATCGGACGCATTCTGCACATCATACAGCCCTTTGGACGAGGTCTGCCAGACATCGAGGACGGCGTTGCCGATCGGGCTCCTGGCCATGTCCAAGACATGGCCCGACACAAAGGCCGGGGGGCCGTCATCGTGTTGGGCAATGTTGGCCCCGTACGCCATCTCTGGGGCATCGTCGCGGTAAAATGGCCCCAGTACCGTCGATTCCGTCGCGCCCTCGGGTTTGCGATGGCTCATCAAATCAACCAACATCGACACCCCGAGCAAGTCCGACAGCAAGATAAACTCCTGCCGGGTGTCGGAGCACATCTGCCCAGTCTGCGTCAAGAACCGGATGCCGCCGATCCATTCTTGTTCCGTTAGCTCGACCTCCTGGACAAAGGCATGGAGGTGTTGGACCAAACTGCGCATGATCGTTTTGAGGCGCGGTGAAGCGGTCTGTTCCAGCCGCTCCAAGACCGCGGCGGTGATCTCGGCTTCGGTCATGGCATACATATGTTCCCTCCTTAGCGCTTGGCGATGGCTCTCTCGGATGGTGTTTTCTCTGCAGACATACCGCATATCGCTGACAAAAGAAAGAGCACTGTTGCCCTTGGTTGTCACATACCGCTAAGCGGTGTATGCTGAGCATAACAGAGATCGCCACGCGAGCGGATAGAGTCCGTCTGAGTTCGAGGAGAACAGCCATGAGACAAGATGAGCGCGTCGAGGTGGTCGAGTACACCGACGTCATGTGTTCCTGGGCGTGGGGGTCAGAGCCGAAACTCCGGCTGCTGCGCTGGCGCTATGAGGACCGCTGCGATTGGCGGCTGGTGATGGGCGGTTTGGTCGGCGACCGGACCCAAGCCCCGGACTGGGCTCCCCTGGAGCAAGCGGCGCGGTCATTGGCATTGTGGGCAACGGTCTCCAACCATACCGGCGCCCCTTACGCGGGACGGCTCGCATCGGGAGCCGCGTGCAGTGACGCCTCGGGGATCGGTCTGTGCGCCGCCCGACTGCAAGGGGACAACATGGCATTGGCCGTCCTGCGCCGTATGCGGGAAGCGCTCTTTCTCTTTGGCCGGCCGCCCGATACAGCGGCGCGCGTGCTTGACGCCGTACGGGACACGCCAGGGCTGGATGTACAGCGCTTTGAGCGCGATCTCGCCGGGCAGGAAGCGCGGGACGCCTACCGGATCGACTGGGAGGAAACCCGCCAACCGATGGGCGCGATCGCTATGCCTTTCCAACGCTGCTTTTCCGGGGGCCGGGCGGTGAGCACACGGCACCGGGTTGGCGCCCGTTTGACGCCTATGCCGAGGCCATGGAGAAGGCGGTTCCGGGCGCCACGGCAAACCCACGGCCGGATCCCACACCTCAGGAGGCGTTCGAGCGCTGGCCGCTGCTCACATCGGTTGAACTCGAAACACTCTGCGGCTCCGGCGCCGAGCCGCCTTCGGGCGCCAAGGCCTACGATGGGGGCCATGGTGTGGTCTACCTCCGCCCCGAACTTTACCCCTCGATCTAACACCCGCGTCCGAGACCTGAGGTCGGCCGCCGCTCCGGCCGGCCTCTACCGCTTAAGGCGCGCACGCCCGAATGGCCGCCATGACCCGTTGTTTACCCTCGGGGCCACGGCTGAACGGGCTAATGATGGGCAACGCAATGCCCGATTGGCGGTAGGCGTCCAGGCGCTCGCGGCACGCCTCCGGCGTCCCTACGACGCCCGTAGCATCGATGAGCGCATCCGGCACGGCGCGCGTCGCCGTGTCATGATCACCGCGCCTCCAAGCTTCCTGAATGGCTTGAGCTGCCTCAGGAAACCCGCTCTCGGCCATCAGACGATTGTAGCGCGGAAAAAAACCGGCATAGAGGGCCACGCCCGGGCGCATGACGTCGAAGGCTGCTTGCCGGTCGGGATCCACACTGCAAGGCAATAGGGACGTGATCTCGATATCCTCCGGACGCCGGCCGGCCCGGTCGGCGCCGATGGCGACCTGCTCAGCGACTTGGCGGCCGGTCTCCAGAGTGCTGCGGGTCAGGATCACGCCCTGGGCAATCTCCCCGCACACCTGCATCATCTTGGGAAAGACGGCCGCGAGATAGATCGGGATGTCCCGCCGGCTGGGCGTGAACCACAAATCGAAGCGGTCGATCGTCACGGTTTCGCCGTGATAGGTGACGCCATCATCCCGCAACAAGTTCCGTATGATTGCCACACTCTCCCGCATCCGGGTGATCGGTTTATCATACGGGATGCCATGCTCCGGCTCGACCTGCACGCGATGGCTGGAACCGAGCCCGAGAATAAACCGGCGCCGGGACAGATCATCAACCGTAGCGGCTGCCATCGCGATCGTCGGCACGCTGCGCACAAACACGCTGCTGATACTCGTCCCGAGCCCGATGCGAGTGGTCACTTGGGCGCAGGCCGCCAACACGGCGAACTGGTCGCCGCCATGTCCCTCGGCCACCCAGGCGGACTCATATCCCAGCTCTTCAGCCAGTTTGACACACGCGACCATATCCGACGCGGACAGCCCGCCACTTATCGCTACTCCGATACGCGCCATAGACGCCTCCATCATGCTGGGCCACGTCACGTTATGCTTGGGACCATTATGGCACACTTCGCCTCCCGGCTGGAGCCGAATGACGCGTCAGGCGCCCCTCACACCAAGAGGTCGGCCATGTGCGTGAACGTCGTGTTCAGATCGAGCGACATATCGGTCACTTGCACGCCACAGCGGAACCAGTTGTCTTCCGGACCCCGACACCAGCGAACGATGAAACCGCGCCGGCTACCGTTGAGCGTCATGTAAAGTTCCGTGCCGGCCACCAGATACCGGTCGGTCAGCAATCCGAGACCATGGGTGGAGACGTTGTTGACCTCGACCTCGAACCCGGTATCGGACCCGACGATGAAAGCATCGACCGCGAAGGGCTCGAACTCGTTGCGAGCGTTCTCTCGCTCTACGTCGATCAGACCTTGATTGAAGCCGGTGACATCCGGAGCGTCGCCCTCAAAGAGCTCCGGGAGCCCGGCAAATTTGCTGACCATTTCCAGGCCACTGCGGCATGTTTGGTGTTCATTTTGGGCGCTCCAGGCGACGCGAAAGATGATATCCCCTCTGGCGCACTCCAACCGTAGATAGCTGCTGGAATCGAGGGGTATGGACGTGATAATTCCCAGCCCCCCCGGTGCCACATCAACCACGTGAGCCTCGATACAATCCCCGTCGCGTTCGTCAATAAATCGCACGGCAATCGGAATCGCCGTGCTAATTCTGCTATCGATACGCCGGTTGGCCAGGTCTTGCACCTGCGACGCCAGGGCTCTGGCCATTTCAAGTTGGGCTTCCGCGGTCTGCGAACTGATGAGGGGCGTGCATAACGCCTTTGGGTGGCGGATGAGGGCGGGCTGCAGCTTGCCTTCCGAGGGGAGGGCATCAATGGCAAGGGCCGCGAGCTGGCCGGAGTCAAGCGCCTTGACAATATCGGATTCAACCAGAATGTCGGCTTGTGAGGTATTGATGATATATGAACCTTGCCGCATACCACCGATGATGTTTTCGTCGATTTTCCGCCAGGTATCCGTTGTCAAGGGCACATGAATCGAGAGGACATCGGACTTGGATGCGAGTTCCGCCAAGCTTTCACATTGCACGTATCCCCGGCGCGCAACCTGCGGATTGTGTTCTCTGTCAAACACGTACACATTCATTTCGAAGGCGTCCGCCAGCATCGCGACGCGTTGGCCGATCTGGCCAAAACCCCAGATGCCCAGATTCCGGTCCTTCAGTTCGATGCCCTGCACCCCTTGCCGATCCCAACCGCCAGCAATCACGCCGGCATTGGCGCCAGCAATATTACGGGAAATACTCAATAAGGCGCCGATGGTGAATTCCGCCACCGAATTGGCGTTGCGATCAGGGCAATTGAACACATCGATCCCCTTGTCAATGGCGTATTGGCGGAACATGTAATCGCTACCCGGTGTCGCAGAGCCGACAAGTTTGAGATGCTCGGCCCGGTCCAAGACGTCGTTGTCCACCTCGGCTTCGGTGCGGCACAGCAGCACGTCGGCCTGCTCAATCCCTTCCAGGAGTTCGTCCCGAGAGCAATCCGGCGCATAGTGGATGATCATCCCATCATGGGAAGTCAGATAATCCAAGGCGTAGGGGTGCAGGCGGTCGGTCACCAGTATTTTTGTCTTCTCGCCGGCATTCTGAAAGACAGCCGGCCCAGCAGCGGCAAAGGCGGCCTGGGGATGCGCCCAGAGCGCCTGTGACGCGGTCCAGCCGCTGATCACGAGCAATAAACTTCCGATGCTCAGGAACATGATTTCAAATCCGAAACCATCGACGATGTACCCGAGCGCCGGCGCGATGAGTACGAGACCCAAGTCGACAAAGACGAGCATAATCGCGGTGCCAACGGCGCGATACCGGAGCGGCACGGCACACGCACCCAGCATGATCAAAGACGGTTCCGCCACGGCACGGCCAACACCCGTCAGGAGGGCCGGTACCATCACATGCCATGCGTCGGAGATCGCCAGGTACGAGAACTGAGCTAGCGCGAATGAGGTGAGACCCATGGCAATCATTTTGTGCTGCCCGATGCGGTTGGCCCAGCGTCGTGATAGCAAGCGGAAGCAAAATGCGGACGGAGCGTACGCGAGGAAGAAGACGGTAAAGGCGTTGAGATCACGGTAGTCCAAATAACGGGTGAGGAACAGCTGCGGGATACTAAAGCATGCCCCGAGCGCTAGGGCCGCCGCGATGACAGGGCCAAAGCGAAACGACCGCAGGACAGTGAAGTAGGGTGTGTCGGCATTGCCAGGAGGCCGCTCGTCAGTCCTGGAGGGGCTCAAGACCAGCAGGGTATAAACCAGGGCCGTGCCGGTAGCGACCGCAAACATGGCGGTGATGGCCTGCCGTTCTTGGGCCATGACGTACAGCAGCGCATCGGTGATAAGAGGGCCGGCGAGCAACCCGATGAAGACACTGCTACCATACACCGCGATGGCCTCGGTGGCGCGTTGTGCCGGGATAATACTCTGGACGAAGATCAGCCCACAGGCCAGCGACCCGGCATAGCCGGCGATGAACAAAGCGCGTGCTCCCCAGGTTGCAGCGGACAAGGATTCGGCGATGGCGAGCACGGCGGCTCCCGAGACCAAACACACCGCCATCACGATCCACGGCAGGCGCAGGCCGCGCTGCATAATGAAGCGGCCGAGGAAGAGTTTGGTGACGATACCCGCCGCCATTCCACAGCCAACGATGGTGCCGGCAATAGTTTCATTGCCACCGAGCATAGCAATCAGCTCGGCAAAGCGAAAACTTAGCGTAAAGCTGCTCATCAGGAATATGTTTGCGACATAGGCAAGCACAAATTTCCTGCTCAGAAATGCCACATTTGCCTCAGAGCCTGTCATGTTCAGACCTGTTCCTCTAGAAAAACGATGTTCGTGCTCGTGCGACCCACATAACAAACTTCTAGTGCGATCTGATGAGCAAAGAATATGCCAAGTCGCACACAGGGGGAGTTTCCCTATGGAATCAGGTGTGACGGCAAATCATCGCGACGAGATCGTTAGAGTCGTCATGCTGAGGCGCTCAGCGTTCGGAGATGAAAAAGGGAGACGCGAAAGACGCGAAGAGAAATAGATTTTTCGTAGGAGGGTCAAAATAATGGCGGCAGCATGCGGATTGATTGACAACATGGACGGGTGGGTCAAGTCCATGTGGCCACATGTCTATCGGCGGGTCAGTTGCTGGAAGGCACACCAGGCACGGCTGACCGCGTGCGCCTCAGCGCTGGATCGGTCATTCCAGCAGTTCCCTAATGATGCGCCCGGTCGCGGTGATTGCCAGAAGCGTCGGGACATCTAACACCGCTTTCACGACCGCCTTGGTCGCCGGCGCATAACTCATGCAATCCATGGCGACCAAGGCGGGACCATGCGCTTTCAAGCGCTGTGCGGCCGCACGCGCTTCCGCAGCGTCTGCGCTCGGGCGCAGAGCTTCCGCCACCACGTCGAGGCCCGGCTGTTGCCATTTCGCCTTGAGCTTCGCCTTTTGCTCAGGCAAGGGGATCAGCAGGCCCAGGCGGCCTTGCGGCAACAAGCCGTGCACCAGACTACTCAAAATACGCGAGGGAAACAGCACCCCGGCATCGCCAGGGATAGGTGGGAAATCACCTGTGCAAGCGAACACGATGGCATCGGCGCCGTCGGCGCGAAGGCGCGCTAACGTTCCGGCCGCACGCTCGATCACGTGCGCTTTGGAGAGGATCACATCGCCGTCGCCGCGCAGTCGGGTATAGAGCGTGTCCGCGCCATCTTGCGGTGGCCGCTGGGCGATGTCGGCGTCCGTCAGGCCATCGAGGCAGCCACGCAACACCACGCGCGTTGCCGCTGGCGCATGCGCGGCAAAGAGCGCGGCAATGTCTTCGCGCGGCGCCTGTCCAATCGTCGCAATCCCCAAAGTCTGTTCCATGTTGTCTCTCCAGCCCTATCGCCTTGGCGCACGTCCTTGCCCCTGACACGATGACAGGCTTACCGTATCAAAGCCTTCTCCGAGCGTCAACCATGTCCCTGTGGCGGCGCGTTCAGGCCTATCATATCCGGAGAGGAAAAAGGCATTTGTGTGCGGTTCCGGAGGCATACCGTGATATCATAGGCCGCAACTGACATATCAACCCCCTTTGCCATCCTTCGATGAGGAGTCTGCAACATGACCGAGGACCTCAAACGCGAAGCGGAACGCGCCGGCCTGACGAACCTCTCAGAGCAGTATCTGGCGCAACTCGCCAACGCCAAAGCCGCGGCCGAGCGCGCGCTCAGCCACATTCCCCGACATCTGCACATGTACGATGAACCGGCCCATACCTTCCGGGCCAGTGAGGAGGCGTAACCATGACGGAACTGGCGTATCTCACCCTTGCAGAGGCGGCGGCGCGCCTTCGCAACAAGACGCTTTCACCCGTGGAATACACGCAAGAGCTGATGGCGCGCATCGATACGCACGACGCCAGCTTCAGCGCGTTTTTGCGTCAGACGCCGGATATCGCCTTACAATATGCCAAACAAGCCGAGGCCGACATTCAGGCCGGCAACTGGCGCGGCCCGTTGCATGGGATTCCCTTCGGCCTGAAGGACATCATCGATGTCGAAGGCGTTCCGACCACGGGACATTCCCAAATTCTGGCAGATAATCTGGCCAAGACAGATGCGTTTGTGACGCGGCGATTGCAGCAGGCTGGCGGCGTGCTCATGGGCAAACTGGCGACGCACGAGTTCGCCATCGGCGGGCCGTCCTTCGATCTGCCCTGGCCGCCGGCGCGCAACGCCTGGAATCGCGACTATTTCCCCGGCGGTTCCTCCAGTGGTTCGGGCGTGGCCCTGGCGGCGGGCTTCCTGCCGGCAGCACTCGGGACGGATACCGGCGGTTCGGTCCGGAACCCGGCGTCGATGTGCGGTATTGTCGGCATGAAAGCGACTTATGGGCGGGTCAGCCGCCGCGGCGTCCTACCGCTCTCCTACTCGCTCGATCATGTCGGCCCCATGACCCGTACCGTCACCGATAATGCGATCCTACTCGGCATTATTGCCGGACACGATCCCCAGGATCCAGGCAGTGCCCGGGTCGCCGTGCCGGATTTCACCGCCGATTTGGACCAGGGCGTCAGCGGTCTCACGATCGGCGTGATTCGGCGTTTCTATACGCAGGATCACGAAGCCGACCCGGAGATGATGCAAAGCATCGAGGACGCCTTAACTCTCTTGGCCCAGCAAGGCGCCGAGATACGCGAGATCGATCCGGGGCCTCTTGTCGACTACGCCTCGGCGAACCGCGTCATCCTGCTGTCAGAAGCCTATGCGATTCACGAACAATGGCTGCAGGAACGTCCGGGAGATTATGGTGACCTAGCGCGTGAGCGCCTGATGCCGGGGGCCTTTTTGCGTGCGGTGGATTACGTGCATGCGCTGCGTCAGCGGGCTGTGCTCACGCACACATTTAACGCCTGCCTAGCCTCGGTTGATGTGGCTATCACGGCCTCGAGCATGGATCCGGCCTGCCCCATCGAAGATGACGAGCTGTGTGAAAAGCTCTACGGACGCCAAGCGCGAGCGCCTTTCAATCTGACGGGCAATCCGGCCCTCGCCATTCCCACCGGCTTTGCTTCATCGGGCCTGCCGCTCTCCATGCAGATCATTGGCAAGCCCTTTGATGAAACCACCGTGTACCGGGTCGCCCGGGCCTACGAACGGGCGGCGGACTGGATATCCCAACACCCTAACCTCGGCTAAACCGCAATAAAGGACTTTCCATGGCAACGCAAAGTAAACCGCGCGTCGCCGTCATCGAGACCGGCGGGACCATTGCCTCGGTGGGCAAGGGGCCGCTCGATATCCTCGATTATGGCGCCAATGAGACGATGCTACACGTCGACGAGATTCTGGCGCGCTTCCCCGAGGTGCATGAGGTGGCGGACATCATTCCCGTTCGTTTCGAGGCCCTTCCTAGCACCAAGGTGTTCTTTCCCGAGTGGAAAGCCTTGGTCGAGCACATTGAAACGCTTACGGCAGAGCACCCGGACCTCGACGGCATCGTCGTGACCCACGGCACGGCCACGATGGAAGAGACGGCCTATTTCCTGAATCTGACCCTGCACGTCGATCTGCCGGTCGTGCTCGTCGGGTCACAGCGGCCAGCCAGCGCCTTATCGACCGACGCCGGCATGAACCTGGTCAATGCCGTGCGCACGGCGGCGGCAGCGGGTTCTCGCGGGCTCGGCGTGCTCGGCGTGCTCAACGATGAGATCCAGGCGGCGCGTGAGGTCACCAAGACCTCGACCTACCGTCTGCAGACCTTTCGCTCGCCGGACTTTGGCGTGCTCGGGCATGCCGATGGCGACACCATCACCTATTACCGGCGCCCGGTCCGCCGCCGGACGCCCGATACTGAATTCCACATCCGCACGTTGCAGGCGTTGCCTCGGGTCGATATCGTCTACACCTATACGGGCTCGGATGGCGTCGCCGTGCGCGCTTTTCTTGCAGCCGGTGCGCAAGGTTTGGTGTCGGCCGGTTTCGCCCCGGGATTTTCCGGCACCGAGGCGGTTGAGGTGCTCGAAGAAGCGGTACGTGAAGGCATTATCGTGGTGCAGTCAACCCGCGCCGGCAGCGGCCGCACGTTCCGCAGTACCCGCTTGAGCAAGAGCGGCTTTTTGATTGCCGACAATCTCAACCCGCAGAAAGCTCGCATCCTCTTGGCCCTCGCTCTGACCGTGACGCGTGAGCCTGAGGAGATTGCTCGCATGTTTTTGGAGTACTAATGCAGAAAAGGCGTCAGAGGACATGACGGCTCCCGAACAGAACAGAGAAAGCGCAAATGTCCTCTGACCCTGTTTCTCCCCACGAGTCACGACTTATCCGGTGGCTGAACACGGCTCAATTTTGAGGTTAGCAGCCAGTTGCTGAATGTCGGATAACGGGAAGGCGCGGGGTCCGACGACCGTGCACTTCAGCGAGGCCGCCGCAAGCGCGAAGCGGATGCGAGTTTCCAAATCCCAACCGCGAAGATGACCATAGATCACGCCGGCAGAGAACGTGGCCCCGGCAGCACAACCATCCACGACGTCGACCGACGGCGCCGCGGCGCGAAAACACGTGTCATGGCGCGCCACCAGACAGCCCTCGGCGCCGAGCGTGACAATGGCCGTCTCCACCCCTGCTGCCAGGACCGTTTGAGCGATAGCAAACGGATCGCCACGGCGTTGGGCAGGGTCTGTTACCACCTGACAAATGGTCGCGTGTTGGGCGTACTGCGACAACCTGTCTGGATCGTCATGACCATATTCCAGATTGAGAAATACAGGGATACCGAGACCATGGGCCGCGGCCATGGGCCGGAGAATATAGTCGCCATCATACCAGTCCACATAGAGCAGACGCGCCTGTTCAAGCAGAGAGAGATCGGCTGTAGCCAGGGTGGCGAGGCGTTCCGGCTGGCGTTGCCAGAAGTAAGTGCGCGCCCCGCTGCGGTCAGAGACATTCACTTCAAAGGGGGTGGTCACATCGCAGGAGAGACGGACCTGCCCCATGATACCTAAGGTTTCAAGCTGGCGCTGCACCTTGCGTCCGGCGTCATCGTCGCCCAAGGTTGTACCAATGAGGCCACTGCGGACATTCCAGCCCCGCAGTAAGGTCGCCACAATCGCGGCGTCATCGGAGATGAACTCGCACACCGCTTTGGCCACGGCGCCGGTATTGTGTTCCGGTAGCTCGTCAACCACCATCACCACAGCCGGTGTGATCATGCCGAAGCAAACCACCTCAGCTGCTAGAGCAGAGGCGCTATCGGTTTCGGGATTGTGATGAGGCGTCGCACACACAGCAGCTCTCTTGGAAAACGGTCAACACCGGTATTCGATACGAGATTAAGATCGTGTTAGGATGGTGCTAGGATACAGCAAAGTGGAGAGGATTTGCAAATGCAGGAGAGCCAGACCCGCCTGCCGTACGGCTTGGCGGGTCACGAGCGTCAGACGGCATGACCCGCAGGGGACACCGGTGTCGATCTCGCGTGAGGGGGACTGACCGATTCCCGCACAGGGGAGCAAGTTCAGCGAAGGTGTGAGAGGTACTGCTCCATGATGTCGAGTCCGACCTGTTCGCTATACGCCTGTAACAGACGGCTGGTGATGGGACCCGGAATGCGCCCCTCGCCAATGGTGCTGCCATTCACCGAGACGACGGGGCAGATGCAGAAGCTGGTCGACGTCACGAACGCTTCCGCAGCGGTGTAGACGTCAAAGAGATCGATACCCGCTTCTTTCGCCTCGATCCCGAGCTGCCCGGCCAGCTCCAGTACCGTTTCCCGGCTAATGCCGGCGAGGACATACTGCTCTCGGGGCGTGATTACCACCCCGTCTTTCACGATGAAAAAATTGCTGCCCATGCCCTCGGCGATATTGCCGTTGATATCGAGCAGAATGGCCCAGGCATCGGCATTCTGCGCTTTCACCTCCAGCTCGCCTTGCACAAGATTGATGTAGTTGTGGACTTTGGCGCGCGGGCTCATGGATTCCGGCGGCGTGCGACGCACGGACGGAATGACCACCGGCAGCCCATCGCGGTAATATTTCGCTCTGGCCGCGAACGGCAGCGGTTGGCACTCAATCAGGACAGTGGGTTGGAGCGCACCCGTACCCGGCCCGTCATACACCCGTTCGCCTCGCGTTACCCGCTGCGTCACCCAATAGTCGCTATTGTCTTGGAGCAACGGCAGGTTCGTCTCGAGCACTTGCATGGTGAGTTCCGCCATTTCGCCCTTGCTCAGCCCGGGGTCGAGTCGCATATATTTGAGCGAGCGGTAGAAGCGGTCGAGGTGCTCGTGCAACTTAAAGATCTGCCGGCCAAAGGTCCGCGTGGTATCGAATACGGCATCTCCCATGAGAAAGCCATAATCGTGAATCGAAATCTTCGCCTGGCTATCCGGAATGATCTCACCGTTCAGATAGACGACGCGTTCCTGTACCATCGTTTTCCTCCTTCGCTCTTCTCGTACACGCATCGTTCGCCACACGAGCGGTGAACGATAAGCCGGCCGCATTCCTGCGCCGGATGATAGCGTATCATGGTGTGGAGGCGGAATTCAAATGACCGTCACAGGGCGCCTGTACACGTGATGGCCCCTCGTGTATCCTGGATCGCGCGAATTTTTCTCCTGTGGTCGTCACGCCTGCTCAGGCGTGTCATCATACGATCGATCGTGAGGCAACATGGGCCGCATCATACGCTGGGGCATATTGGGGAAGGGTGGGATTGCGCGCGTCGTGGCCCAGGATTTCCGCCTGGTGCATGAGGCGCAGCTGTTGGCCGTGGCCTCCCGGGAGCTGACGCGGGCGCAAGCGTTTGCCCACGACTATGGCATTGCCAAAGCCTATGGGTCGTACGACGCCTTATTGCAGGATCGCGATATCGATGTCGTGTACATCGCCACGCCGCACATGCGGCATCACGATGACGCCTTGGCCTGCATCCACGCCGGCAAGGCCGCGTTGTGTGAGAAACCGTTTACCCTCAATGCCCGCGAGGCCGAGACCGTGATCCGTGCGGCCCGTGACCGGGGCGTGTTCTGCATGGAAGCGATGTGGATGCGCTTCACCCCGCTCATGCGCCAGGTGAAAGCGCGGATTGCAGCGGGAGAAATCGGCAAGATGACATATCTTGCCGCAGAATTCGGTGCGCCCAAGCGCTTCGATCCCCAGCATCGGAATTTCAATCCCCACCTCGGGGGCGGGTCTCTTCTCGACCGCGGCGTCTATCCCATTTCACTCGCATTCTATATGTTCGGCCCGCCGGCATCCATCGCCTCACAGGCCGACATCGGTCCGAGCGGCGTCGATATGACTTCGGACTACCGGCTCTCCTACGGCGGCGGCACCGAGGCGATACTCGGCTCCAGTTGCCAAGTTTACCGGCCAGCTGAAGCTATCATTCGGGGCACGGCAGGCGAGATTCGCATTCATGCCCCGTTCCTCAAGCCGCATCGTATCACCGTGCGCCAGGGTCGCCACGCTGGGAGCAAGCCGCCTCGAGGCCCACGCGGGCTCACCCGTACGCGCGTCTACCAAGGGGTGAAACGCCAACTGGATGGCGGCCTCTCCGTCCTCGCGGGCCAGGGTGATATCTGTCGGCGCATACCCGGCTACGATCAATATGAGCTGGAGGCGGTGACGCAGTGTGTGCAGCGTGGCGAGCTGGAACATGCCATCATGCCGTTGGACGAGACGCTTGCCATCATGCAGGTCATGGATGAGATGCGGCAACAGTGGGGGCTGGTGTATCCCGGCGAACACTAGTTTTTCTCAGGACGCCAGACGCCGTTGATGCCACTCCGTGCTGCGCTCGTAAGCGTACGCCACCCGTAAGACCGTGGCCTCATCAAACGGCTTGCCAATAATCTGCAAGCCAATCGGCAACCCCTCCGGGCTCAGGCCGCAGGGGATGGTGCAGGCAGGAAAACCCGATAGATTGAAGGGCAGCGTCAGGCGGCGCAACATGGGGCGCATCGGCACCGCATGGCCGCCGATGTCAAGCGTGTCTTCCCCTAGTCGAGGCGCCACGATGGGCGAGGTCGGCGTCACCAGGACATCGACGCTTTCCAGAGCCTGCGCCATTTGGGATTTGATCTCGTCGCGAGCCTGCTCCGCTTTGATATAATCCGTTGCCCGCAAACCGACGCCGCGCTCGGCCAGTTGCCGGACGTCCGGATCCAGCTCGATCGCATGGGAGGCGAGATGGGCTTCATGCACCACGCCAGCATCGCCGGAAATCAGCGTCCATAACACGTCAGGCGCCTGCTCCAGGTTATGGAACGCCTGCTCCTCCACCACGCCCCCGAGCTGAGCCAATTGCTCGATGGCTTGCATGACGGCCTCGCGCACACTCGACTGTAAGTCCTCAAAGAAATACGGCTGTGGAAGGCCCAGGCGCACCCCGTCGATCTCGCCAATCAGGACTGCAACATAATCGGGGACCGGCAGTTGAGAGGTCGTGGGATCGTTGGGATCATGCCCAGCGATCACATTCATCATGAGGGCGGCATCTTCTACATTTTTGGTCAGCGGCCCGGCATGGTCCATGGACCCGGACAGAGGAAAAATCCCATGGCGGCTCACCCGGCCATAGGTCGGTTTGAGACCGACAATGCCGTTGAGCACAGCCGGAATGCGGATGGAGCCCCCCGTATCCGTCCCCAGGGAACCAAAACACATGTCCGCGGCCACAGCCGTTCCCGAGCCACTGCTCGAGCCGCCGGCAATATGGTTGCGGTTCCAGGCATTGCGGACCAGGCCGTAATCGGGATTGATCACCTGGCCGCAAGCAAACTGGTACAAATTCAAACTCCCCATGAAAATGGCGCCCGCAGCCCGCAAGCGCTCGACCACGGTGGCATCGTAATCCGGCACGGCATTAGCATAAATCTTCGAGCCGTTGGTCACCCTGCGGCCACGAGTAGCAAAAATATCCTTGAGCGCAATCGGCACCCCGTGCAACGGGCCTCGATAACTGCCGTTGGCGATGTCATGCTCCGCATCGCATGCCGCCTGTAAGGCGTCCTCGCGCCAAATCGAGATAAAGGCATTATAGTCGCTCTGCAACTGCTCGGCGCGCGCCAGGACCGCCTCGGTGGCCTCGACTGGTGAGACTTGGCGGGAATGGATCAACGTTCCGAGCTGCCCGATGGTCAACCGACAAAGCGCTGTCGCATCCATGGGGATCTCCTACCGAAGTGTGAAGGGGTCAGGCAAGGCGTGTGCATCAACGTCAAGTCGACGTGGGGCATTATGCAACAGGCGGTGCAGGACCACAATCCGGTCTCGGGCTCGTGCTGCTACGCGTCTTGAATTTGGGTGACGTTGTGTGAGACGCAAGCGCTCCTCCGCGAGTGCTTGCGCGTGTCACAGCTCCGCCCGCACCAGCGCTACAACCTATCCTCTACGTCAGACACAAACGAAATCGTGTACTGATGCCGCTGGCCAATCAGGTAGACGGCTCGCTGCGGCCAGTCGATAAGAGTAGCGAAAAGATTGGTGATGTCCCGACCCAATACACTCATATCGCGCGTTGCCGCTTCTGTTACCGCCGCATATTGCCCCCGAAATATGACTCTGCCGTCATTTTCACGGCTTAGCCGCATCCGGGTTTCGACAAGGACCGTGTGCACCACTCCCCCGATGCCACCGATTCGGTCTTCAGCTATCGTGTGCGGAAAGCGCAGCGCAGTCAGAATGTCCGCACTCAATACCGTGCGATCGGCGCCAGTATCCACGAGGAGGGGTGTTTTGATCCATGAGCCGTCTGGTGCCTGAACCTCTGCTAGCATCACTGGACGTAGAACTCCATCATCGCATGCATGCCACATGCCACTGATCAGCATAAATCCGGGGCATCCTTTCGAGGAGTATGAGACGCGTAAAACGGCCGTCATCATGAGGGTGGGCAGCCGTAGCCATGGCAAAGGCTTCCTCCGGCGTATCGGCGACGAAGAGTTCTTCACCGGCGATACAAATACACTTGCCTCGGTGAGTCGCGTAAATCTCTGCTGCGTGCGTCTCAAACCAAGCCCAGTTACGCGCAAAACGTGCATCCTGCGCCCGCGCCTGCTCCAACTCAACAGGATCGCTCACCTCTTCTATCATCATTTGGGGCTGTTTCATCGTCATACAGTGTAACTCCTCCAGTCATTCTCAGAGTATTCTACACCGTTCCATGGTCGATGCATAGATGACGATGCCATTTGGCGTATCTCGACGTGCCACATGGTTCTCCCCTATCGACGGGAACGTGGATGTGATCGAGATATGTTAGGACGTCAGGCCGTACAAGTCGGGTAAACGGTATCGCGCCCCTTCAATGGAACCCGTTGTTATCTCTCTATTTTTGCTAGTTCTATCTCCGCCTGTGGCAGCCAAAATGTTATTTCCATATCTCGGTACATGTCGATCGATATGGACAATTGAGCACGGGCCTGTTCCAATTGATCTTTCTGCATATGCACCTCCCCGAGACCTCGGTGGCAGTGGGCCATGAGTGGACGCATGCCGAGGTCCTCGGCAAGGCCGAGGGCTTGCTGGTAGTCGATTTCGGCTTGATCGCTCTCTAGGGGGTGACGGTGCATAGCGATTTCACCCAGGAGGCGAAGGGCATAGGCTTCATAACTCTGCTCGTGCTGACGCCGCGCGTGTTCCAGTGCCTGTCTCGCACATTGGACTGCTTCCTCTAGCCGACCAGCCAGCAGATAGGTTTCACCCATCAACACCATCGCGGGTGCATATTCCGTATCGGGCTGTGCTACTGCTTGCGCTTGCAACTCTAGGGCTTCGGTGAGACGCCCGGTAAGCGCATACGCCGCACCTAATGGTGCCAGGGGATAATTAAATAAGAGAGGGATATCGGCCTCACGGCAGACAGCGACTGCCCGTTCTAAGGTTGCGATCGCGTGTGGCAGACGCCCTTGCCGGAGCGCAAGCCAGCCCGCACCGTAATTGGCTATGATCAAACTATGCGGATGCGCTTCTGCTTCCGCTATGCGAATCGCTTCATCAGTCCGCTGTTGCCCGTCGGCAAACATGCCAACTTCGGCACAGCATTGACTATAGAAGCGACGCGCCGACACGGAAAGAAAGAGCGCCATGCCAAAGCGTTGACGTTCCAGGTCGCCGGTGAGCAGCTCAATATTCTGGGTATAGACCTCCATCGCCTGCGTATACGCGCCCAAAGAAAAGTGGGTGCGGCCAAGATTGTCCCGAGCCAAAGCAAGCAAAGGGATGTCCTGGAGAGCTTCCGCAATCTTCAGGGCACGTTGACATACGTTAAGCGCCTGGACATGATCGTTCTGCACCAACCATGCATGCAAGCCTTGGTAACACAAGATACGTCCCAGGCTGAGATAATCATCCAGGTCCTCCGCCAATCGTTCGGCCTCCTGGAGGCATGCCAGGGAACGGTCAAACTCTCGAAGGGGGAACAGCGTCTCACGCAGGGCGAACTGCAGAGCCAGCTCCCGCTTGAGCCACTCCCGACTGTTGGGGAGCTGCCACAGCGCCAAAAGCGCCTGCTCGAAGCAGGCCACGGCTTCGCGGTTTGCTGAACGTGTGGCCACCTGCTGGCCGGCTTTGTACCAATATTGAAAGGCCTGCTTAGGGAGGCCAGCCTCCATATAATGATGGGCCAGGAGTTCGGGGTGGCTCTCACGGGTCGCTGGAAATTGAGCGGCCAACACCTCGGCGATGCGTTGGTGATACTGTCTCCGGGTACGATGGAGCAAGGACTGATAGGCAGCATCCTGGATGAGGGCATGCTTAAACAGATAGGTCGAGTGCGGCGGCACACCCCGTTGATAGATTAGTTCCGCGGCGACTAATACCCCGAGGTCGTGTCGCAACACCGTCTCGTCAACAGTGGCGACGGCCCGGAGCAACTCATAGGTGAATTGGCGACCAATCGTGGCCCCCATCTGGGCAATCCCTTTGGCTGTGACCAGACGATCCAGGCGTGCCGTCAGCGCATCTTGGAGCGTGGTGGGAATTGCCAGGGCGTGTAACGGGCCCGTTAGTTCGTAGTAGCCGTTGGTGGCCTGGAGATCGCCCGATTCGAGCAGCGCCTTGATCATTTCCTCGACAAACAGCGGGACGCCATCTGTTTTGTCGACGATTTGCTGGACAACCTCTGCGGGCAACGAGGTCCCGTCGGTTAATCGTTCGATGACCTGTTCCACCTGCGGGTTGGTTAACCGGTTCAGGGTCACCCCGGTGAGATAAGACCGCTGGCCCCATGGCGATTGAAATTCCGGTCGGCAGGTCAACAAAATCAAAAGGGATCTGGTTGGGGTCTGGGAAAGAAGGAGATCAAGGAACTCCAGGGTCGTCGGATCGGTCCAGTGCAGATCTTCGACAATGAACAGGAGCGGATGTCGCTCGGCCAGCTCCAACAGCAACGTCACCGTGGTTTCGAGCGTCTTTTGGCGCTGCTGCGGGAGGGACAGGTTGAGAGAAGGATAACGGTTGTCAGGGATTGGCAACAAGAGAAGGGTCGCAAACAGGGGGACGGTTTCTTTCAGAGGGCGCTGATATTGACTCAGCGTGTGTTCCAGTTTGTCCAGTTTGACCGGAGGGGAATCATCACGATGGAAACCGGCTCCCCTCTCCACTAGGTCAATAATCGGATACAACGCGGTATTTTGGTAATAGGGCGAACTGCGACACTCTAGACGCGTATGAACTCCTTGGGCGACGTGATCCTTCAGCACGTGTACCAGACGAGACTTCCCAATACCGGCCTCGCCACGGAGCACGACGACTTGCCCCTGCCCGGCTCGCGCTTGCTCCCAGCGATCCAGAAGCAAGGTGATCTCGGATTTTCGCCCTACCAAGGGTGTCAGCGTTGGCGTCGTATCCAAGCGGCTTTGGACACCGCTTTCTTGAAGCACTTAATATACAGCCATCGGTCCCGACACGCCCCGCAACGTGTGTTCCCCTAACGCCTGGCATTCGAAATAGCCCTGGACCAATCGATGGGTGGCCTCACTCATGACGACGGTGTCAGCCCTAGCAAAGCCCTGAAGTCGGGCCGCCACATTGGGCGTTTCTCCAAGCGCCAATTGCTCTTGTTTGCTCTCGCCACCCATTTCGCCCACCACGACGAGGCCGGTGTGAATGCCGAGACGCACCGCCAATCGCACGCCTTTTTCCGGCGACAGTTGGGTATTGAGCGCAGCGATCGCATCCACCATACCGAGTCCGGCCCGCACGGCCCGCTGGGCATCATCTTCATGCGCCTGAGGATAACCGAAATAGATGAGTAAGCCATCACCGAGATACTGGGCGACATGGCCATCGAAACGTTGGATCACAGTGTCACAGGTGGCTTGATAGGACCGGATCACCTCTCGGAGCTCTTCTGGATCAAGTTGTGAGGAGAGTTGCGTCGACTCGACCAGATCACAGAACATCACGGTCAATTGCCGGCGTTCCGCGTCGGGTGTATGGACGTCAAGGGATGCTCCAGCTTGGGAGGTCGGAGCGACCTGCGTGTTAGTGTGTGACGTGAGCTGACCTGGAGCTGGGCTCGTCTCTGTACTGCCGGTCCAGACGAGGACTCGGTTGTCTTCATCCACGGCCAGACGCTTCGAGTAGATGAGTTCTTCTTTCAGGTCTTCGAGGAAGTCATCATCGAGGCTGAACTGCCGCCTGAGCACCCGATACGACACGCGCTCTTCACGTTGGAGCAAGTCGATGACTTGGGGCAGTATCTCATAGAAGTCCATGACGAACCTCCGATGCGTCAAGTGGTCTGAGACAGATCAATTCACGTTCGCTATCTTAGCAAAACACGGCACCGGTCTCCATCCACCTCTCAAAGATGAGCTGAGAATTCATCTGCCTCGTTGGCCTCCTCGCCATCGTCAACATCATTGCCGAGTTCGGGGAGTTCGTCCTCTAGACCGAAGTTCCCCTGGCAGAATAGGCGGAGGGTTAAGTAGATCAACAGGTTGGCCCAATTCAAAAGTCCAT
>CBCXVS010000086.1:0-24831 GCA_965178525.1 uncultured bacterium
ATGACCTGGCTGGGCTCCCTCCATCGTTTGGGGGAGGATAGCCTACCTCATTAACTATTGGGGAACAACCCTATTGTCAGGATAGGCAGTCAGAATAACAATCTCTGGGCGTTCTTCTTGCTTGCTCAGTTTTTCAACGAACGTCAGTACTCCCTCAGGCCCCTCTCTAAGGCACATGTCGACTACAGCAACACTGAATCTCTCTACACCCTCTACATCACGGAGTAAGGTCATAGCTTCGTCGAATGTCGTAGCAGACTCCACCACAAAGCGATCTTCGAGATGAGCCGTCACCTCCCTCAAAATAAATGAATCATCGTCTAGAACCAACACACGCGGTTTAGTTGTCACTGACTTTTTCCTCTAAATCTAAACCTTCAGGTATGACAGAAGCGAACCGAGCCCCATGTGGCACAACATTTTCGTACCGGATACTACCACCATGCTCTTCGATAACACGCTTTACAAAAGCTAGCCCGAGACCGGTGCCCTGAGCGGAACCTGACACAAAAGGCTCAAAAAGCCTATCAACAAGGTCATAATAGACCCCAGGGCCATTGTCTTCGACGACAATTTGCACTGCAGGGAGCATAGCTCCTCCATCGCGGGGAAGTCGAATGGACGAAGCGTCCACCTTAATCGTGCCATTTCCCTGCATAGCCTGTAAAGCATTGTTAAACAACTGCTCAAACACTTGGCGTAGCAATTCGATATCGACACAAACCATGAAGTCCTGTGGAATGTTGAGCCTGACGCTGATATGCTCCCATATGTACGTAATACAGCGACACGCTTGCGCAGCGATAGGGGTGTCAGATATCGCAACACGTCTGTAATAATGCTTTCGCTGCGTTGCAGGTATATGAGTGCATCCTGTGTTGCTTTTGCCGCATATTCTATCGTCAAAATTCCTTTAGCATGCCTATTGAGAATACGCTGGATAGCGCCCCGCAAAGCCATTGTTGGCTGCCGCAGGTTGTGTACGGTTGAAAACGCAACGTCCCGCTGGGCAGCATGTTGGCGGTCTCGTGCTCGACTGAGATCTACCCAGCTTGTCGCTGCCAGACGTCCCAGGGACTGAAGAAGCCCTCGCCGTTCTTCCGTAAAGTGATTCACTTCAGGGACTAACACCTCCAATGCCCCAAGGGTTTGACCATACAGTAACGGAAAAATGGCAAAGGACTTGGCACGAGAGAATGCTGCTTCCGCTTCCAGGCTCCACGTCTTTCTTTCTTCGAATAATTCCTTCCGCATTTCCACGATGTTTTGCACGATGATGGGCTGCCCGGTCTGCATGACCCGCACAAACCAATAATGATCGTCCAAGGGAAGAGATCTGGGCCGATATCGAGGGTATTCACCGACAGAGGCTACCATGATGGCCTGATTTTCCTGGCGTACTCGGATATGCGCCGCGTCACAGTCTGTTAGGTCTCGTACAGCCTGGATAACAATGCCCATCGCCTTTTCCGGATCGGTACACTGATCAATGTCTGTCCACACCTTGGCGAGACCGAGGCCATCAGGCTCGTGCTGTCCTTCCCCGCGAGGCGTTGCCGCTTCTAGGAGTGCCTTCCGGGCTTCTTCAGCATAGGGAATAAGGGAACGGATATCTTCCTGGACGAGAGGGCGTTGCGCATGGTGGAACTCCATATCGACTGCAAGTAAGCCGATCAACCGTCCCGGCCCGAATAAGGGGTAGATAATGAAGTCCGCAGTTTTTCCCAATTCAGTACGGACAAAGTCGTCCGTCTCATCAATCCGCCAGAAACGCGGTTGTCTTCCATCGATAGTCGTCCGCAAATAGTCTGCTTTGTCGATAGTAATCGGGTAGCCTTCAAATGGTACAAGTAGCCCGCCCCCCGCTTCCGCCACACCGATAATATATTTTTCATCATCAGATGCCCTGTATAGCCGTACTCGGTCATACCTCGCCGATCGAATCGCTTTGGTAAGCAGGCCCATCCGTTGGGTTAGGGGCATGTGCGTCACCACATGCGAAGCGGTTTGGTTGACCATTGAGAGGGAGCAGGCAATGACGTGGCCTTGATCATTGCGTATCGGTCGCGCCCAAACGTGCAGGTACTTGAGCTTGCCAGGCGGTATGGTACAGAGAGCCAGTTCATCCTTTTCCTCGCCGCTAAGGGCTGCATCAAGCAAACGCTTGCGGAAGGGGTCGCCGACCACAGAATCTGCCAGGCGGTGCAAAGGATAATGTAGGGGATCTATCTTCTCCTCGATGCGCCGCCAATCAGCACTGGCCACCCATGGGAAGTAGGTCCTATCGATGAGGAGCGTGCCAACCGGAACTTCTCGCAAGGTGGTAGTGATGCTATCGCGCTGTTGGCGAATCTCTTGCGCCAGTTCGCTCAACTCTCGCAAGGTTTCCAGCTCATGGATAAAATCGAGGACCGTGTGTTCGATCTCGATGCCGCCTCGCTTATGTACATAGCGACGTGCTCCAGCCTCGAGGGCCTTGTGACGTTCATCTGCCGATATTTCTGCTTGTCCCGAGAACACCACAATGCAAAGGTTGGGATTGAGGGCCATAAGCTGTCGCGTGGTCTCAATGCCGTCCCAGCGCGAGGCCGCATTCTGGTGGATCATTCCCGGCTGCAACACATGATCGATGAAGGCGTAGGAGACCGTGTTCAAGTGCTGAGTGGCAAACGTTATAGCCTCCTCCCCCAAGGCAAAATCTACAACACGATAGTTATGTCTTTCCAGACGTCGTTTCAGAGCTGTGCGCAGTTCATGGTTATCGTCCACCAGCATGATGGTCACGGGTTTTTTGGATATCATACGGCCCCCTAGGGAGATGTCGATGCCGATAGCGTCAACTCAAACGTGGTCCCTGCCCATAGTCGTGGGGCTAGTGAAGCTGGTATTCTTCTCAGGGAGCACGTCTTAGGGTAAATAAAGCCATTCCCTTTTTGAGCCAAAAACGCATGACAGAAGACGTTACGGATACTCCATGATAGCAGCGATAGCAAGGACAATCTCTTCCATCGTTGCTGGCGAGACATGCCCCAACTGTCGGATGAAACGTTGGCGATCCATGCCGCGCAATTACAACGTATCGACTGCTGAAACTTTGGTGAGACCGTTGGTCGGATCTGGCACAATCCGAACATGCCAGATATTGGGGGCAAAATAGTCTTTCCACTCTGTGATAGGCGCCACTAGCTTGATCGGAAGGCGTCCAAGGGCATTGGAACTCACCACGATAGCAGGACGAGTCTTTTGGAGCTCGGTTCCTACGGTTGGGTCAAAATTGACGAGCCAGATATCTCCCCGTTGCGGGATAGCAGCGCTAGGGCTCGACAATATCACCTCCCTGCCATGCTTCACGTTCTATCTGTTCAGATGCCTGCTCATAATGTTCTGTCATCCGGTCTGCTTGCGCTGCGAGGCGTCTGCGGCGTTCTTCCAGGGGTAATTGCATATAGGCGCGACGTTGAGTCAGCGTTAACGCCTGATCTGCTTCGATCTGTTGTGTGTGCATAGCCATCGATATCCTCCTTTGGAGGAGGTCTACAGTATGATCAGCCGCTTGCCAAGCGCCACGATACGCCGATGCTGAGGCGACAAGCGTATCGTAGGCGCACAGAAATCGTGGCACACGTGCGCCGTTGGGCGCGCTATCCGCGCACCGCCTCCACGACCCGGCCGATCTCCTCCAACGGCGGCAGATGCGCCGGCTGCGATTCCCCCATCTCCACAGTCACCCGCAGGGCTTTGAGCCCATGCGCGCCTTCGAGGTCGGCCAGCTCGACCTCTTCCAGTTCGCCCGTCAAATAGCCCGACGCCTGCAGATAATCGAGATATTTCCGATACTCCTCCGCCTCCTTCGGCTGTGCGTAGACGATGGCGATTTTCCCGGGCTGGGTCAGGCGTTCGCGCGTCCCTTGAATCTCGGCCTTATCAATGCGTTTTTTCACGATCTCGTAGCGCATGTTGTAGGCGCCATCGATATCGAAGCATTTTTCATCGAGCCGAAACCGCACCGCCAGTGGAATGTCATGGACCAGAATCAAATGCGCCATCTCCAGAGGGATGTTGAGCTGGGTTTTCACCTCCTCAGCTTTCCGCACGGTGCCGCACATCGTCATGAGTTGCCAAAGACGCAGGTTGTGCAGGTAGAGCAGATCGAACTGGCCATCTTCAACCATGGCGGCGCCGATGTAGATGCCGTATTCGACGCCGTCGGTTTTATGCTTTTCGAAGTAGTGCGGGAACATGGCTTGCGCCTTTTCCTGCTCGGCATCGATATAGGCGGAGAGGGCTTCGTTAAGATAGGTGGCACTTTCCTCGAAATCTTTGCGGTGCCGATAAATGGTGCCGAGCCGGGGATCGATCCGCGCTTCGTAGGCCTGAATTTTTTCTTCCACTTCAGGCGCAAAATGCCGCATGTGCGCGAACAGGGGCTCGACCTCGCGGTGCAGGAAGTCGATCATGGCCACTTCATCCCCAGATTTGAGGCCGGTTTCGAGCTGGGTAATGAGCTTGCCAAGGTAATAGGCCAGACCATCGAGAATCGGCAGGGGCCGACTCCCATAGCCGAGCTGAAGAATGGCTTGGGCCAGGGTCAGGTGCTCAGTCAAATCAGCCTGAATCGCGGTATTGCGGCGTCGCGACGAGCCACGAATATCCGACATGCCATAGAGCGGGTAGATATCGTTGAAGACGATCGGTTCCAGCTCCGCGATAATGCCGTCTTTGCGCTGCATCGCCCACTGCACGGCGGCCTGGCGGAAGCGCCACTCCACGGCGGGATGAATGGCGGTGCATTGCTCTTGGATGATGGCCTGCAGGCGGCTGTTCATCTCCTCCACACTGCGGTTGATCGCCATGGAAAACAGGGGCAAGACTTCCCGCAATTTCATGGTGTTAAGGGCGTGCAGGTCGCCGGGATGCGGTGAGCCGAGTTTCAGGATACCAATCAGCTCGTCTTGGTAATAGAGAGGCGCCACCACGAGATTCCGGATGCCTTTTTCGAGGGTTTCGTCCTCGATGGCCGAGCGCTGTGGATAGGCGGCCAGGTCTTCGATAATCAGCCGTTCTCCTTGCGTGACCACCTGGGCATAAATCGAGCGGGCAAAATCCTCGACGCGATACTGCGCCGCATCGGCGCCGATTCAACCATATTCGATCTGCGCGCCGGAATTGAGCATGAGCACCTGGCCGCCTTGCAGGGCCGCCAGGCCGAAGAGCAGGTCTGGCTTTCGGAAGAGCGTGCGCAGTTTGTCTTGCAAGCTGCAGAAGCGGTCGTTCGACACGATCGATTCTTTGTCGATCAGATCCCGCTTCAAAGTGGAGAGGACTTCTTGATCGGTGACCTCGACCGTGTCCAGCATGGCGAAGCCACGGATGATGAACTGCTCGGGCGGCACGATCTCCATCAGGACTTGCGGATCCGTCAGATTGGCCAGGAGATGTTGTTTCTCAGCCGGCGTCAAAGGCTTGACCTCTCCGACCGTGTGCACCTCCATAAAGCGCCCGCCAAAATTCATGCGAAAATGGCGATCCAGACCGGTGTCGGGGTCTGTGGCGGTGAAGATGAGCGGGTACTCGAAGTCGAGTTCAATGCCATGGACCATGTACAGAATAAACGCGTAGGTGTGCAGGAGCCTGACGTGGGCGGTCGTCTGCTCATCGACATTGACGCGGCCACTCAGGTAGCCATCGTCAGTCAACATCAAACGTTCAAAAGATGGCGTCGCATAGAAGCTCTGCATCTGGAAGGGAACCAGGGCTGCCGTGTACGCCTCATCCCACGACGCCGGAGGAAAGACGGCAGTCATGAGCGTATCCACGAGGTCTTTATGCGCCGACAGGACCGAGAAGTCCTCGATCGGCTGTAGCAATGCTGGCGCCTTCTGCAGCGCTTCCCGGACCTGGCGCACCAGTGCCCCATGCACGGGGTGCTGATCTGAGATGGCCTGTTGCCAAAACGCCACAAGCGGAGCGAGACTCAGCTCACAGGTGAACGGAAAGTCGCCAGCGTGCGGATTAACGACAAAGCGTGTGTCGGAGGACACGATGGACGGCTGATTCATGGTCCCTTCCTCCAATTCAAGACCCACCTCAACACTTTTGTCTAATGTAACATGATTTTGCCGCAGAATCATCCATCGCTACCCATTTCCCTCAGCTGGCGTGGCCGTCGCACGAGCAGGTGTTTCTGACGCTACCGCTGTTGATGGGACAGAAGCTTGCGGAGACCGGAACCAACGCCAGAGACGATCGCTCGCCAGCAAGGCCGGCAGGACACTGAGGAGGGCTACGAACGCGTTCAGCAGCAGGTAATCTTGCCAGGCCGCCGTACTCGCTTCCGCTAACAGCCGCCCATGCAAGACCGCCATGGCCTTCGATGGAATCTGTACCGCGATTTCTCCTGTCCATAGGAGAAAATTTTGCACGCCATGCATGGCTGTGGTGAGCCCGACGGCATCGGCGGGCGTATTCTCCGCATAGATCTGCATATGCCGCCCATAACGCTGGTCCCAAAAAACGGCGGAGAGAGCCGGCCCCAGCGTGCCGGCAATGCTGCGCAGCAGGCCCATGACGCCAGCGGCCATCATCACTTGCGCTTCGGAGAGGGCGCGGAGGGCGGTTAGATTATTGGGTGAACCGATGCACGCTTCGGCAAAGAAGCGGAAGCTCAGCATGGTGACCATCATAGTAATAGTGGCCAGCTCATTGATGCCCGCATACGCCAGGAAGACGGCGGTATAGATCAAGAGTCCGACGACGACGAGCGCGTGTGGCGAGACCCGATCGGAGAGGCGTCCGACGAGAAGCACCGTGACGCCATAGGTGACATTGACCGGTAACATCGTCCAGGCCACAAGCAGGGGCGAAAAGCCCAGCAGGCGCTGCATAAACACCTGCATCATCGGCCCAGCGCCCCGAAAGGTCATGGTGCTGAGAAACAGAACCACAACCGCCATGACGAAAGGGGTGACGCGGAACAGGCGCAGTTCCATCAGCGGTTCCGCATGGCGCCATTCGACTGCGATAAAAGCGACGGTGGCCATCCCGGCAATCGTAAACAGCGTCAGGATGTACTGCGAATCCCATCCTTCCCGATTGCCCTGGCTCAGGGCCAGTAAGAGGGTGATCACCGCAATAGCCATAGTCAACAAGCCATAATGGTCCAACTGCCGGCGTTCTGGACGACGCAGCGGCGGCAGTAGCCACCAGCCCAGCAGCAAGCCCACACCGCTAATGGGCAATGTCATGGCATACGCGGCGCGCCAGGAGGCGAACTCGAGCACATAGCCCCCCATGAGCGAGCCCACAGACGGTCCGATCGACCATCCCAGCAAGGAAAGCCCCAGGGCCATACCCCGCTGGCCGGGCGGGAATATCTGATAAAAAATCGCCATCGTCAGAGGTTGAATGAGCCCGCCGCCCACCCCGGTCAGCACGCGAAAGAGCAGGAGAGAAGCCCAGTCCCAGGCCAGGGCGCTTCCCAGGGCGCCGATGCTGAAGATGCCCAGGCATGTCAGATACAAGGTGCGCGGTCCGAACCATCCGCTCAACCAGCCCAAAGCCGGGATCGTCACCGTTCGGGCGATCCCGAAAGCTGTCAGCACCCAATGGATCTGATACAGCTCAACGCGCAGGCTTGTCATTAACTTGGGCAAGATGAGGCTCGTGACAGAGGCATTGATCGCAAAGGCGATCAGACCGATGCCTAATAAACCAACGGTGAGCCACCGCTCGCGGAAGCCCAGATGGGAGGGTGTGGCGTCCATGACATACGTTCTACGGCATTTGTCGGTACAAGTCAATCGACATCGTCGATATCATACCTGATCTGCATCCCCCTCAAGCCAACCGCCGCCGTCGGCACGCTTCGTGGTAGGTGGCTTCGAAATCGACGGGCACGAAGCGGTCACCGGTTAAGCGTAGTGGCAAAAGCGGCAAGGGTCCCCCAACCTTGCACGGGGCGAGCCAGAGGTCGATTTCAGCCTGGTCGTGGCGTCGGACCGGTCGATACGCGGCCGCATAGAGGTTGACGTCAACTGGGAAGTTGAACTCGGAGGAGGCGTGCATGAGCCGCATGATTTCGTTGTGCAGGTTGGCCTGCCGATTCGTCACGATGTCGATGACGATGAGGCTAATCCCTTGATAAAGGTAGCTGGCGCATTTAGTCGCGAACGCTCGGCGTACATCGGGCCGGTCCTTATTGCCCGGACTGACCAGCTCAATCGCCGCGACGAGGGTGAGCCCAGTGGTGGTGGCGAACACACGCACTTCAAAGTTGTCGGGGAACACGGCTGGTAGAGTGTGTGATGCCGCTGGCGGCGCCCACGTTCGTGGTGAAAGTGTCGTCGTTGGACGGCCTGGCGGTTGGGTCCCGGAGCTGGCCAGGGCCTGCTCGAACGTCGCGACATCGATTTCTAAATGGGTACCGGCGTGGGTATACTCCTCGGCGATGAACTCCGGCGGCAACCACTGATCATTCAGGGCATCCGCCAACCGCGTGGCCCAATTCGAATGAAAGGACTCCCAATGATGTTGGGGATGCAGTGGCGGATGGAAATGGTCTAACAGCGGCATAAAAAAGGTCCCTCGCACCTACAAGGTCAAACGCCACCTATTCCGGCTTGGTCACGGCGTCGTACAACTGCGCAATGGCGAGCTGAAAACCTGGGAGCACCTCACCGCCGTCCAGGATGTCCGTGCGTTGCAACACGGTCACGTGCGTCGGCGATTGGTAGACATAGACGCGCCCGGAATCTGGATAAAAGACCCACACCAGGCGAACGCCGGATTGAAAATAGTCCGTTATTTTGCCCTCGATCTCCTCGGCAAGGTTACTTGGACTGACCATTCCAACCGCCAGATCCGGCACCACGTTCCAGGCGGATTCACGCGTGATGGCGGACGCCGGCCAGCGTGCATAGGGCACGAAAGCGACGTCAGGACGCCGCCTGAGGTTACGATTGGCGTCCAGAATGAACAAAACTTCGCTGACGGCGATCCCCAGTTTTTTATCCACGGCAAAACCATTGATGAGATAACACAACCACGAGGCCAGTACCGTCTCGAACGCGCCCATCGGTTCGTGCTCCACGCGTACGCCATCAATGACTTCGTAGCGCTCGACGTCGTCAACCCAGGCGCTGTCTTGCTGCAACGGCGAAGCTTTCATGTTACGCACCTACCACGGTCAGGTCGCCAAAACCTGCCTAGAATCATGTCAGACTGAGGTGGGCAAAGGGGCTAGCGAGGGAAATGGTATTCCCCCTTCCGCGGCCAGGGGAAAGGGGGCTGGACGCAAGGTCCAATCCGTGACGTCACATCCTTACAAATTGTACTGCGGCTCTACGTAGTTGTTATCCTTCATGTAGATCTGCAGGCGCCCCCGCTGGCTATCGGCCACGATCAGCCGCTCTTGCGCCGTATCGAATGCCACCGAGGTGGGGTAACAGAAGCGCCACTCGGGCTCCAGGGACTTCACGCGCCGCCGCATTTTCGCCATATCGGGATTGGCATTGATCGCGGCCTGAGCCCATTTGGCCATCACCTGCGCATCGCCGACCAATGACGCGAGAATCTCGCCTTCCGCATCGTAGATACGCACCTTGTGATTGGCCCAATCGGCGATATAGACATCCCCATCTCCATCCACGGCGACGTCGGTAGGATGGTTGAGATCCTGCTCGCCATCGCCTGGCTGCCCGAACTGCGCCAGAAATTCACCCTCCGGGCTCAATTTCTGGATACGGCCGTTTTTCCAGTCGGCGACGTAGATCGCCCCGTCGGCGCCGACCGTGATGCCCCACGGCGTGTTAAACTCGCCCGGACCGCTGCCGTGCTTGCCGCAACTGGCAAGAAAGGTCCCGTCCTTGTCAAATTTCTGCACGCGGTGGTTGTAGGCATCGACCACGAGAAGATGGTCATCCGGATCGAACGCCAGCCCGGAAGGCCCGTGCAGCTCACCTTCGCCCGAGCCGGAGACGCCCCAATGACGCAGGAAGTTGCCATCTGGATCAAAGACGGCAATGCGATTGAGCCAACTCCCCGAGACGTAGACGTTGCCGTCAGCGTCCACCGCTACGGAATTCGGCCACATGAGCCGGCCATCCTCAGAGCCGTGGTAGCAGAATTCCCCGCGGACTTCTTCCTCACCCGGCGCCCCGATAAATACCTTGGTGACTCGCATGCCGAAATTGTTTTCATTACCCTGGTTGACGACGTAGGCAACCCCATCAGCCGCTAACGCGATACTGCACGGATTGGAGAATCCGTTGCCAGCGGCAGCGTTGCGGCCAACCACATGGCTCCAATCATACACGCGCCCAGGTACAACTGTGGTAAGCATCCTTCACCTCATTCTGTGCAGCGACTTACATGATATCCCCCTCCCCCCGTGGCGAGAGAAGGGAGACGATCGTCTGTGCCGTGACTTCGTTAAATTAGTTAAATTGGTATTCGCGCATGGCAATGATCAGCTGCAGCATCTCGGCGACCCGTGCTTCCGCATCGGCCGCACCCCAATCCAGGTTGCCGCCCTCACGCGTCTGGGCGAGCAACTCCTCGCGGCTCTCCGCACCCATGTCGAGCGGTCCGAGGAGATCGAGACACCCGTCCACTAATGCCTCGGGCGTCAGCGCGCCTTGCGCTTGGAGACGTTGGATGATGTCCTGCACGCCTGGACGATTCACATCGCCAACCATATCGGCGACGAAATTGATCCGGCTCATCAGCGAGCCGCTGTTGATCCATTCCGATCCCGTATGCCACCCTTCGACACTGGGGGGATTGAGCAGATCCTGCCCCATATAGGTGGGCTGCATGCTGATCTCTCGGCCATAGTAGGGCCGTGGGAGTTCCTCGCCGCCGACCAGGCGCAGGGTGCTGACCACGAGTTCAGCCGGGCTTTTGATCTTGGCGAAGCGCGCTGCTTTGAAGAAATCCGAGGTGAACAGCGTGTGCAGCGTGGCGCGCAGGTCATACCCGGAGTCCCGGAAGGAGGCGGCCAGGGCATCGATGGCCTCGGGATCCCGTGGCTCCTCGATCTGCCAGGCCGGCACCTGCGGCTCATCGGCCACGAAGAAATTGTACAGATGGCGGGCGATAAAACGATGACATGCCGGCTGCTGCACGATGATGTCAATGATATCCTCGCCATTGAAATGGCCGGTGTGACCCAAGAAGGTCTTTTCCGTGTCGTCATGATCTTCCGAGCGGTACTCGAATTCCCAGGGATGCCGTCCGTAGGGCAAGCGCGGAATTTTCACCGACATGGTCCAGCCGGTGAAGGCCCGTGACGCTTCGCGCACATCGACCTCGGTATAGTTGCCCACGCCCAGGCTGAAGAGTTCCAACAGTTCCCGGCCCCAATTCTCATTGACCGCGGTTTTGTGGTTCTCGTTGTTGTCCAGCCAGTAGATCATAGCCGGGTTTTGGGCCAATTCCATCAACAGGTCACGGTAATTTCCCATGCCCTTTTCGCGGAACATGCCAATCTGCGCCAGCAACTGATCGTAGTTATCCACCTTGGAATTGCCGGTGGCAAAGACATGATGCCAAAACAGCGTCATCTTTTCTTGCAGCGGCCGCTTGGTATTGATCAGGTGAAACATCCAATTGATGTTGCCCCCCGGCGGCTGCCCACCCGGCAACAACGCGCCTGGCTGGTGCCGCAGCAGAGTGTAGACATCCGCCGGTTCACTTTGCTCCGGGTGCAGCAATTCGTCCACCGTGGCGTCGTAGCCCTTGGCGGCGCGGGCTTCCAATTCCGCCCGGGAAGCGCCAAAGCCGGCGCGGCGCATCAGATGAGCCATCAACCCAATATCGTTATTTGCCATGATGCGGTCCTCCTCAGGTTGTCGCGTTGCATTTGCCGTCTACGATGTGTAACTGGTTGACCGAGTCTTACATAGACTAATACTGCGCGCGCGTAGGGTCAAGTCTATCGGCGACTTTGAGGCAGCGGCGAGTCAGGCTCAAAGCGCCTTTTTAGCCACCACTGGAGTGTGTCTATGAAACCCCGCCCTCTCTTGCGGGTTGGTCGGGTGCGGAGGGGGCTGAGGCACCGGATGGGCGCCACTCTAACCGCAACTGGCGCACCCGTGCATGGCGTTACCGCTTTTGATAGACCTGGATGCGGTGGCGGTTCGCCTCTGTAATGTAGAGCCGGCCGGCCTGATCCAGCTTCACCGACACCGGCCCCCAGAAGTAAGGCTCCGTCTGTGAGGAGATGTGGTGCGGCGTGCTGAGATGAGGCGGTAAATCGGGAATCAGGTTGGACATGGCCCGCGTTTCCCTCTCATCCGGATTGACGGCAATAAACTCCTCCGTCCACTTGGAGAGGGTCCCCTGGCCTTTGAGGTTCACCTGTGGGCTGCCGTCAGGCCCCAGCACCTGGACACGCTCGTTGCCCCAATCAGAGACATAGATGAACCCTTCCGGATCCACCGCCACGCCGGAGGGCCAATGGAATTGCCCATCACCCACCCCCAACTCGCCGAAGCTGGCCAAGAATTCCCCGCGGGGAGAGAATTGCTGGATGCGGTCGTTGCGCCAGTCCGCCACGTACACTTGGCCCTGCGCGTCGACCGTCACCCCCCAGGGGAGATTAAATTGACCGGGCGCCGGTCCGGCCTCGCCCCAGTGCGATAGATACTGTCCATCCGTACTGAATGTCTGTATTCGGTGGTTGTGCTGATCCACGATGTAGACGTGGTCCTCGGCATCGATGGCAATCCCCGCCGGACCGTTGAGCTGGCCCGCTGCACTGCCGGGCTCGCCCCATTTGCTCAGAAAATTTCCCGACAGGTCAAAGACCGAAATCCGGTGTGTGTGCTCGTCCGTGATGTAGAGCCGTTCCTGGCTGTCCAATGCCATGGCAACCGGCAACATGAGCTGTCCATCGCCAGGGCCATAGCCGTTGCCGAACTCTCCCAGATAATCTTCGTCAAAACTGACAATGCCGATACGGACGAGGGCCGCACGCGCGGAGTCGCACCGGTTCAGCACGAAGATGCGCCCATCCCCGCTCACCACCAGATCGTAAGGATTGATGAAACCCCGGCCAAGTTGGACGGCCATCAAGCCCATCGTCTTGACATAGTCCAATGTAAACGTTGTCGCGGCGGTCTGCGTACCCACGCTTCGTCCCCCCTATCTCGTCAACGTCCTGCCCGCCCTTTGGCAAAGGGGGAGCAAGACGCTATCGTTTTGCCAACAGGCATGCGCTAACTGGCGGCTGGTATTGTTCAACCCGCCGCTTAGGCCAATTGGAACTCCCTGGACGCGGTGATCAACCTTAAGACATCGCCGATCCGCTCTTCTGTGTCATCACCTGGCTGATGCCCTTGCAGATGTACATCACCCTGCCTGCTCACGAACTCAACCAGCGTCGTATACGTGTCATCCGAAACCGGCAGGGGGCCGATCAAATCCAGGCAGCGGTCCACCAACGTCTCGGGTGACAAAACCCCGCCATCCGCCGAGGTCAGCCGATCGATGATCCGCCGCACGCCCGGATTTTTCACATTGCCCAGCTCTTTGCCAACGAAATTCACCCGCTCCACCAGCGCGCCACTATCGATCCACTCCGCCCCTTCGTGCCAGCCCTCCACACTGGGCGGCTGCAGCAGCCCCTGGCCCATGTACATGCTTTGCCGTGCCAATTGGTCGGCCCCGAAGGTCGGGGCGCGATAGCTGCCGGCCAGGCGGACGGCGCCCACGACCAACTCGACTGGCCCCTTGACCCTGGCAAAGCGCGCCTTCTCCGATTTGAAATAGTCCGAATTGAACAGCGTGCGGAGAACGGCTCGAATGTCGTAGCCGGAGTCGACATACGACTGCATCATCTCTTCAATGGCGGCCTCGCCTGCTTCGTCAATTTCATCGGCGGCGAAAAATTGAAACAAACGCGTACTGACGAAGCGTGCCGTGGCTTCCTGGCGCACGATAATGTTGATGATATCCTCGCCATTGAACCGGCCCGTCTCGCCCAGGAAGGTCTTTTCGCCATCGTCATGGTCATCGTCCCGGTACTCAAAATGCCAGGCGATACGGCTATAAGGCCAGATGGAATCTTTGCTGGCACGGGTCGCCATGTACTCCGCATTCCCCAGCGTCCAGCCGGTAAAGGCGCGGGCGCATTCCTTCACATCTTGCTCGGTGTAATGGCCGATCCCCATGGAGAACAGCTCCAACAGCTCCCGGCCATAGTTCTCGTTGATCGCCTCTTTGTGATTGTCGTTATTGTCGAGCCAGATGATCATGGCCGGATCTTTGGACAACTCGACCAGCAGGGCCGGAAACGGCCCCAGGCCGTGCCGCCGGAACATCTCGATTTGATTGAGTAATGACCGGGCTTGATTCAGCTTGGAATAGCCTGTGGCGAAGAGGCCATGCCAGAAGAGAGCCAGTTTCTCTTCTAGGGGGCACCGCGTCGTAATCATGCGGTACATCCAGTTTGCCGCCACGCTATAGAGTTCACGCATTTCGGCCATGTCCGTGTGATAGCGCCGGATGACGTCGTCGGGCATGTTCTGCGGATCAGCCGGATGCAGCAACGCCTCGACCGTGGCCTCGTAGCCCTGGGCCATGTAGTCCTCGAGTTCTTCTCGGGTTGCGCCAAATCCCGCCCGGCGCAGCAGATGGGCCATTAGCGCAGTATCCTGCTGGCTCATATCGTCTCCTTTCGCACCTCGCGTTCAGGTATGTCTGGATCAGGCTAGTACAGGCTGACAGAAGTCCTTAAGCGGTTTGAGCGCCGCAAGGTCAACAAGATCCCGCTAGTCAACTGCTCACGCATTTGCGGTAGGCAGTACTAGCGCGCGATAAAATCGAATTGCTCGAAGTGGCCATTGACGATGGGAGCGGCCTCCAGCCCCAGCCAGCGTTCCAACATGGTGGCATACGTCGAGCGGAAGTCGTTATTGAAATGGAGATCGCCCTCGAGCTGGTCTTCCGGTTTCAAAGACGGGTACTGCCCATACATCCCGCCTTGCACCGGCCCCCCGATCACGAAGGCCGAGCCGCCGGAACCATGGTCGGTGCCCGTATCGTTGTCGCGGATGCGGCGGCCAAACTCGGTCCAGATGAAGACGAGCGCATCGTTCTCCCAGCCGTGCTCCTTCAAGTCCTCGTAGAAGGCGCCCACGGCCCCGGACACATCCTGCCACAATTTGGTATGAGCGATGAGTTCGCCGCCATGGGTATCGAAGCTGCCATAGGTGGTGTAGTAAACCTGCGTCCCGAGATTCGCAAACATCACCTGGGCCACACTCTTCAGGTTTTGGGCGATGGGATTCGCCGGGTATTCGACCGTGGACGAATAGGTGGCCGGCGCCGTCCTCAGGATGTCCGCACCTTTGAGGGCATCCCGGCCATTCTGTCCGAGAAAGTCGATCACAGCGTCCTTGCCGGCGGCGCCGTACATCTTCGAAAAGGCTTCCAGGGCGTACTTCTTGCGCAACTCGTCCTGCACATCCGGAAACAAACCGTACGTTTCCAGGTGCCCACCGACGCCACCGGGACGCCCTTGCAGCCAAGCGATCTCGGCAGACCACGCCCGAAATGCACCCCGGTGAGCACGTTGTCCCCAGTGGGGTCCAGGTCTCTCATGACACGGCCCAGCCAGCCTTCGGTGCCGGCCTTTTCGGGCTCGGCGGTGTGCCAGATGTCCATCGAGCGAAAATGCGAGCGATCCGGGTTGGGATAGCCAATGCCGTTGATGATCGCCACCTTGCCTTGGTCCCATAGCGCTTTGATCGGTCCCATGTTCGGGTTGAAGCCGAAGTCATCGTCTATGGCCAGCACGTCTTCAGGGGCAATGCTAATATGGGGTCGGAAATCGTAGTAGAGACTATTCGTATACGGGATCACCGTGTTCAGCGCGTCGTTTGCTCCGGCGAGCTGAATCACGACCAAAGCTCGCTTTTTGTGGTCGGACGTCATGAGAGTCCCTCCTTGCACATGGCAATTTGATCTCACTTACAAAGCTACGGACTGAGGCCAACCTGTCGCCCTCGATCTCGTGTGCTCCTGTGTATCGATCGTCGTCCGCAAAGGCGTGATGTAAGGGGGTGACAACAAGCGCCATTTATAGGCTTAGTGCCGCGTCAGGATATCATACCCATCCGGATTATGCTACGCTCCCGCAAAGCGCTCTGGACAGGGCCTTTACCGGCCGATCATGCGTGCGCCTTACTTGGCATCCAAAATATTGCACACCCCCCGCAACGCCAGATAATACCCAAAGACGCCAAATCCAGTCACCACGCCGCGACTGACGCGGGCGATCTCGGAGACGCCACCTCGCCTGGCCGGATTCGATACGTGCACTTCGATGGTTGGAAAACCCACCTGCGCAATAGCGGCAGCCAGGGCGGGATGACCCGAGGTGTAGGCGGCGGGATTGATCAGCGCAGCGTCCACGCCGTTGTCATGCGCCTCGTAAAATTTGTTGATGACCTCGCCTTCAATATTCGAGTGGAAAATCTCGACCTCGACGCCAAGTTCGGCGGCGTATTTGTTGATCTGTTCATCGTATTCGGGCAGCGTCATGGTGCCGAAGGTCTCCGTCTGGACTTTCCCGCGCATGTTCATGCCCATACCGTGTACGACCAGAATTTTCGCCATGATATGTCCCTTTCTCGTCTTGGTTCATGGGGTTGTCGCACGTTTGAGCGTCCTATCATGCACCAACCGGGGCGAGATGTCTATTTTGGAAATGCCATTGCCGGCGTCTCAGCAGCTTCGATGGGCGCACGACCCGGAGGAAATTCTGCAGACCTTTGCGGCTGAAATACGGATGATATCTGTGGACATGCAGAAAAAGGGGCTTTAAAATGCCTAGCAGGGTTCGAACCTTTGCTGGGGCCGCTCACAAGTGTTGATGAGACAAGGAGTCATGCCTCATCGCCGAAAATTTCTCGACTCCTATCGGTAAGCCTTCAGGCCCTTTCATCCTAGAACTGGTCCCCTCTGGGGGCCTTCATCAAACCACCCGCAGAACGAGTGGTACATACTTGACCACCCGCCAGCGAGAGGAGGGTAACCGTATGTATGCCGTACCAGACGTCGATGACGTGGTGGCCGTAGCCAAAGAACTGGGAATCCACCTAGGTCCCGAGGAAGCCATCCTGTACCGCAAGTACCTCATGGAACAGCTGGACGAGTTCGATACCTTCGTGCAAACTCGGCTGGAGGAGCCCAAGCCGCCGATGGTCTCGGCTGCCCGGCAGCCCGGGTACCAGCCGAGCCCGGAAGAAGACCCCCTCAATGCCTGGATGTGGAAGTGCCGGATCGAGGGCGCGGCCGACGGGCTGCTGAGCGGCAAGACTGTCAGTTACAAGGATCACATCGCGGTGGCCGGCATGCCCATGAGCTTCGGCTCCTTTGCCCTCGAAGGTTTCATCCCCGACTTCGACGCCACCGTGGTCACCCGGGTGCTACAGGCGGGGGGCACGATCATCGGCAAGCACGTCATGAACGGCCTGAGTGGCGGCTTCGGCACCGGCGGCGCTATCGGTGATTACGGCCGGCCCCTCAACCCCCACAACCCCGAGCACGTGACCGGCGGCTCGTCCTCGGGCTCCGCCGCAGCCGTGGCCGCTGGCGAGGTGGACATCTCCTTCGGCGGCGACCAGGGCGGCTCCATCCGCATCCCGGCGGCATTCTCTGGCATCGTTGGCCACAAGCCCACGTTCGGGCTCGTGTCGCACTTCGGGATTGGGTTCGGCTCGGACCAGAGCATCGACTATACGGGTCCGATGACCCGTACGGTGGAGGATGCGGCGGCGGCACTCCAGGCCACCGCGGGGTACGACCCCTACGATCCCCGACAAACTCGAGCCGTCCCTGCCAGCATGGACGTGCTCGGCCGGCTGGCCGACGGGGTATCCGGGCTGCGTCTCGGCGTGCTCGAGGAGGGGTTCGAGGAAGCCGAGGTCGACGTGCACGACCGGGTGATGGCGGCGGTTGACGTCCTCGCGCAGGCGGGCGCCATCGTCTCCAAGGTGTCCATCCCTGAACATCACGCCATCCGCGCGGCGCACGCCGCGATCTCGGGCGAAGGCGCCCTGGCCGTGTTCAAAACCGGGTTCTTCGGCGCCTTTACCAAGACCTACTACCCCGCCTCCCTCCTGGCCGCCATCAACCAGATGTGGGCCTCCCAGGCCGATCTGCTGGCGCCCCGCAGCAAGCTGTCGCTGATCGCCGCCGAGCTGAGCCGGCGCACCTATCACGGCCGGGTGTACGCCAAGGCCCAGAATGTGCGTCCCACCTACGTCAAGGCCTACGACGACGCCTTGGCTCAGGTCGACGCGCTCGTGTTGCCCACCTGCCTCATAACGGCGCCCGAGAACCACACGCCAGGGAGCTACCTTGAGGCCGTCGAGGACAACCTCTCGGCGCTGAACCGGAGCGGCTCGCGCAACACCATGCCCTTCAACTATACGGGGCACCCGGCGCTTGCCCTGCCGGTGGGCAAGTCGTCAGCCGGTCTGCCCGTCAGCATGCAGCTCGTTGGGCGCTTTTTCGACGACCCGCTCCTGATGCGGGCGGCTTACGCCTACCAGCACGCGACCGACTGGGACAAAATCATCAGCATCTCGGCCTGAGCGGGTGAAGACCGGGGCGCCGGGACGACGCGAGCCGCGGCGCTGCCGGCCACCGCCACTGTCATGGTCGTTGGCGTCGAGACCCTGCTGGCAGACGGGAGCTGTTGTCAGACGTTGAAAAACCGTGCTGTATCTGGCATGCTACGGCTAGAGTCTGACGGGTATGACACCACCGGCCACGCGCCCATCCGCCAGCACCCCATGTCCAGGAGACTGCCGCATGCGTCAGGGTACAGGCTATACATATGGTGATAGGGAAGATTGCACGATCAGTTACAAGTGCGAGGGCTGTGGCCAACGGGTGCGGGTGACGCCGGCTCAGGCCCGGCACTTCAGCGGGGCCTTTACGGCCTGCTCCCGGGCCTGTGTCCTCAAGGCGCACGAACGCCGCACGCAGCGCCGGCGTCTCGTCACAGAGGGCTAAATTTCGTTCGTATACTGACCATGGAACCCCGAACCGGAGATGCCCCTCGTCTACCCGCTGTACCTCACGCTGGGCGCCACTCCCCACAGGCGGTATGATACACCCAGCTCGACACCGCGATAAACGTGTGCATGGTGATCAATAACGCGACGATTGCAACCCGATGTGACCGGTTGCAGAGGAGTCCGCTCCGCGTAAAAATCCTGGTTGAGGCCGGAGGTGTTGGGGTTCCAGCTCATGGGACACCACCATATCTCACGGCCTCTCGGGTTTGGGTCGCGGCACGACGTCTGGCGTTCCTCTAGTGCATCGGGGAGAAGGCAGCCGGCACTAAGAGCTTGTTCTCCTGTTTCTTCAGCAGATGTCGGGTCGACGGAGACGGCGGCCAATGGGCGTCCTGGGTGGCCTCAGCGCGGATTCGCGTGCGCTCGTTCAGATCTTGGTAGGGCCAGATGTGGACCCACTTGTTCAGCCCGCCCAGCTCACTATACATCGCGGCGGCCAAGGGTGAGTATTTCTCCCGATGCGAGATGGCGTCTGTCCAACTCTGGATGACCTCCGCAATGGCGCCGGGCTGGTAGGTGTAAATCCGCATCTCGTAGACCTCGCCCAGGGCTTGGTCGCCGCCCATCGTCCGCATGAACGGAGCGGGGAAAAAGATGTCCGCTTCCTGGCTGACCACAAACTCACGGCCACTCTGCAGTCGCTGTAAATCCGCATCTTTGGCGGCGGCCTCGCGAGCCTCCAGACGTTGATTCAGGTTCTCGTAGAGCCAGACATGAATGACCTGGTTCAAGGGGCCAAACTCAGTGTGCCAGAACGCCCCTAACTTCGAATACTTCTCACGGTGGGGATGCCGCTGAGCAAAGCGGTTTTCAAACTCTGGCACCGTGCCCGGTTGCAGGGTATAGGTCCGCATTTCGTAAATCATGGCCACTCCTTTTCCCGTATGTTGCATGCTACACTGACGCATGATAGGGGGCCTCACAGCATGTGCGCCACTCTACCGTGCGATTATGGAACAGAACGATTGCAAATACCATGGCAGAGTTGCTCGCGTCGCTTGTGCTTGTTCCATCGCCAAGCTCAGGGCGTGGTCGCTCAGGTATGTGATCGTATCCCCAACGCCTGAAGCGGGTGGCGCACGGATGCCGGGCGTCAGGGTACACCCCGGGAGACGGTGGAGCAGCCGGCGGCAGACAGGCCGGACTATCATCGGCCCAACTCGAGGTTGATCATGGCGCTGATCCCGACGGATGATATCTGTGGACAGGCAGAAAAAGGGGCTTTAAAATGCCTACCCATCAGTGTCTCTTCAGAACATCGGCACTTCATGCGGAGAGCCTAGAATGATCGTGGCAGAACTGATGATCGCAGCCGGTGGACTCTACATTGGCGCTAAATTTTACCAAAAGCGGCGCAAAAAAAAGCGCCCTTTTCTCCAGCCTGCGCCTCATCAAAGTACTCAGCTCCCTTTTATGCCACTGTTGATGAATGGCACGGCGAAAACCGCGATCCAGCGATATCTAACCGATACCGTCTTACCCGTATTCGGAAAAACACGGCGCCAACAACTCACAGAGATTTCCTCAGAGCACGACCAACGGACGAATAAAGAGGTGGACAAAAAGATCAATCGTAATCTCACGATCGCCTCGGTGTCGGTTGTCTTCTCCGCCATTAGCGGGTTGGGCTTTTCCACGTTCTCTCTGCTCAGCTTGTCCGGGTTCTTTTTTATCAGTTCCTTTGGCTTCTCCTGAGTCATAAGTTCTGACATCTGATCGGGGACGTCGAGGCATGATTCGAGCACATCGAAGTGATGAGCAAATCGAGCAAGCATCCGATGAAGTTTCCCTTAGCCATTCACTCACAAGGGGAACCGCATGCTTGCTCTCAGCTATCTGTACCAAATCCTCGCCACCTTTCGCCCTCTTTTTTTGCGACACCCCCCCTGGGTCGCATTCTGTATCGTCATTCTCGGCTTCATCGGCACGCCACATCTTGAGAGTCTCACTTCCTTGTGCCGATTCTGGCTCATGGAGGAGGCCGATTATCACCGTCTCTCACACTTTTTCCACTCTTCCGCTTGGTGTCTCGGTGACCTCGTCAGCCATTGGAGCCACCTCGTTTTGAGTCAACAGGTCGCCGTCACCGTCGACGGTCGAGTCGTCTGGCTCGGCGATCATACCGCCGTCGTCAAGGATGCCCGGCGCATGCCCGGCGGCGTCACGTTGTATCAAGACAGCGAAACCCAGAGTAACCCCCCCTATTATCGGGGCCATTACTGGGGCGTCGTGGGCGTGCTCGTCAGGTCACTTACCGATGCCTTTTGTCTACCTCTCGAAGCCCGTCTGCACCAGGGCTTCGCTCACCTTGCCCCTGGGTACGCCAGCACCACTGAGCGCGATACTCAGGGCGTCAAGCTCGTGCAGATGGCTCTGGACTTTGCCACGCGCCATGACACCCCCGCGATCCTCGTCTTAGATGCTTTTTTCTCCATCCAGGCCGTGTTTGAACTCGCCAACTCGCTTTGGTCCCTTGCCCTCAAGCCACCCTATCTCACCATCTTAACCCGAGCCAAAAAGAGCTGTGTCGCCTATCTTAAGCCCCCAGTGCCAACCTCGCCGCCTCCGGGTCGACCCCGGAAATATGGGGACAAAGTCAAACTCAAGGATGTCTTTGAAACCGATGAGGCCCAGTTTCTTCAGGCGTCGCGCCAGGTTTATGGCCGCCTGGAGACCATCTCCTACCTCGCTCTCAACCTGATGTGGAAGCCCATCAAAGGGCCGATGCGGTTTATCTTTGCCATCACCTCTCGCGGACCCATTGTCCTGATGTGTAGTGATTTGAACATGGAGCCGCTGAGGGCCATCCCACTCTATTGTGCCCGCGTCCGCGTCGAAACCATGTTTGCGATGCTCAAGGGCGTCCTGGGGACCTTCGCCTATCGCTTCTGGTCCAGGTACATACCGCGTCACTCTCGCAAGCCCAAAAAGAATGCCTCTCTCAAGCGGCCTGAGGCCCGACATCTGCCAGCGCTACAGCAGACCTGGCGGGCATGTGAGCGCTTCGTGATGCTGGGCTGCGTGGCGTTGGGCATGCTCCAGCTCGTCGCCCTGAAGCTTCAGGGATCGATTTGGGCCTCGTTCACCTGCTATCTTCGCACCCGCAGTCGGGCTCTGCCCTCAGAGCGAACGGTGAAAGAAGTCATGGCTCAAGAGCTGCTTCGAGATTTTCACCATGTTAAGCCCAGCGCGATGATGCGAGAAATTCGGGACCTCGCTCAGCGCTCCAACGAAGACGATGAATAAGGGGGTAAGCCGCCAAGGATAGAACCTCAAGCAGCCCCGGCTTGAGCGGACCTGATGTGGTTCATGATAGCGTTCTTCCATTGACAGGCAAATTGCGTCTATACTTCGGAAAAAGGTGCGACTCAGGAGTTGGCTTGGTGGATGCCTACAAATCTCTGACCCAAAAATGCCGCCTGAATGTGGATTGCATCGTCGCAGTGGTGCGGGTTCTGTTGCTCGTCAATGGTTTTATGTTTTTCGCCTGTATGAGCACGCTCTTATATGCCCTCAATCGTAAAGTGCTGACGACGGTTAAGGATCATGCCAGACAAAATGTCATCGATGTATTCAGGCAGCAGCCTCGCTCGGCCTGGGTCCTGATCGATGGCAGTGAAATGGAACGCCCGGTTGAGACCTTGGAAAAAGGCCATATCATTGTGGTCAATGCCGGCGAGATCCTAGCGGTTGATGGCGTGATTATCGATGGGATGGCCCTGATCGATCAACATATTCTGACGGGAGAATCTCAGCCGGCGGAAAAAGAGGTTGGCGATACCGTCTTTGCATTAACGGTGCTTCTATCCGGGTGCCTCTATGTCCGAGTGGAAAAGACGGGAGAAGAGACGACGGCAGCTCAGATTGCCCAGGTGTTGAATCGCACCGTGGATGGCAAGACGGAGATGCAGTTGTGGGTGGAAACGATGAGTGACAACACCGTGCTGCCAACGCTGCTTCTCGGCGGCATGGTTTTTCCGTTCATCGGGGCGACCGGTTGCGCCGCCTTGTTCTATTCCCACCCGCATTACAAAGGCGTCATCGCCGGGGCCATCGATATGTTGACCTTTCTCAATGTGACCTCGCGAAACGGTGTCCTGGTGAAAGACGGCCGCACGTTCGAATGGATGAAACAGGTCGATACGGTGGTGTTTGATAAAACCGGCACGCTCACTGAAGAGCAACCGCATGTGGGGCGGATTCATCCCCTGTCGAGGTATTCGGAAGACGATATTTTGTGGTTTGCCGCGGCGGCGGAAACCAAGCAGACACATCCGATTGCTTGGGCTATCCAACGGGAAGCGAGCTTGCGAGACCTCGATATCCCGGACATTGAAGATGCGGCCTACTTCGTGGGATATGGAATCACGGTGAAGGTTGAGAACCAGCTCGTCCAAGTCGGCAGTCCGCGCTTTATGGAGATGGAAGACTTGGTCATTCCCTCACCCCTCAAAGCCGTGCAGGCAGAGAGTTACGCCCAGGGGTATACGGTCGTGATGGTGGCGATCGAACAACAGGTGATCGGGGCGATTGAACTGTGTCCCACCGTTCGACCGGAAGCGATGGCGGTTATCCGGAGGCTCCGCCAATACGGTATTGCCTCCATCTATATCATTTCCGGAGATCATGAACGACCGACCCAGAAACTCGCTAGCGATCTGGGCATTGACCGGTATTTTGCCGAAACCTTACCGGAGCAAAAAGCGGTTTTGATTAAGCAGCTTCAGAACGCTGGCAAATCGGTATGTTACGTCGGCGATGGCATTAACGATGCGATGGCATTAAAGGAAGCGACCGTATCGATCTCGCTGCGCGGGGCTTCAACCGTGGCGACGGATTCGGCGCAGGTGATCTTAATGGACGAGAGCTTGCGTCACTTGGGTGAATTTTTCGATCTTTCCCAACAATTCCAGAAGCATATCCAGAAGACATTCTTGGCGGTTCTAATTCCCCATCTTATTAGTATGAGTGGGGTCTTATTCTTTCACTTCGGTTTCCTCCCGGTGTTTCTCTTGGCCCAGGTGGGGCTCTCGGCGGGTTTAATCCACGCGCTGTCGCCAGTCTCATATCCGGATCGCCACATCTCTGTGACGACCGATCGGAGCCGGTTAGCTGAGGTCACGAAGGTAGCATATCCCGAACCTTATGAGTGAGGGATGGCGGCCGGAACAACCCGTGCTCCGACAACCCTGACGTCTTCCCGGCTGGGGATATGATTTAAATTTCGATCCTTAGCCGACCATATCGTAACTCCGCAGCAATTTGCCGGGTAGGGCGCCCGTGCACGTGTTGTCTTCAAAGGTCACCGCGCCATTGACGAGCGTATAGCGTAACCCCGTGGGCTTCTGGATCAGGCGGCGCTCACCTCCCGGGAAGTCGGTCGCGAAGACCGGCTTATCGTACAAGAAACCGAGCGCGTCCAGATCATAGATGATGATGTCGGCCCAATCCCCCGCCCGCAAGGTGCCACGGCCCCTGAAGTCCGTGAGCCAGGCGGGTAGAGCGCTCATCTTGTAGTGGGCCTCTTCCAGGCTCATGAGACCGGTGTCCCGTACCAGCCGCGTGAGCATGTCCGTAGGATAGATACCGGCGGACAGGAACTTGACGTGGGCGCCCCCGTCGGACGCTCCGGCCACTACCGATGGCGAGTTGAATATTTCCGCCCAGAGCTCCAGGTTATCCCTGCCCGCCGGGGCCAGAAACTCCGTCTGCAGGCCATCGGCCACCACCAAGTCCAGCA
>CBCXVS010000087.1:0-9005 GCA_965178525.1 uncultured bacterium
TCCCGGGCCAGGGCGGCACGGCGCGCTTAGCGCTCCTCACCAAACGTTTTCAAGTCTTCCGGTCCCTCTTGGAATTCGACCGGCCCTTCGCCTTGCACCATGACGCGGACTTCCTCGACAATCTCCGGATTGGCGAGGGTTGTGACATCGCCAATATCCAGCGTGTTCGAGATCGCAGCCAGAACGCGGCGCATGATCTTGCCGGAACGGGTTTTGGGCATGTCCGGCACGATATAAACGTGCTTCGGCCGGGCAATCTTGCCAATGATGGTCTCAATCGAACCGATCACCTTGCCTTCGATGGCTTGATTGGCTTCCTCGCCATAGCCGGGCTTCAGCGACACGTACATGTCGGGCACGCGGCCCCGCAGGTCGTCGGCCACGGGGACCACAGCCGCTTCGGCAATCTCCTCGACGGTCAGGGCAGCGGATTCGAGTTCCTTTGTCCCCAGGCGGTGGCCGGCAACGTTGATGACATCATCCACGCGGCCGAGGATGCGATAATAGCCGTCCACGGCCTGCAAGGCGCCATCCCCAGGGAAGTACGGCCAATCCCGCCAGTCCTTGCTGTCCGGGTTTTTGCAATACTTGGCGTAGTAAGTTTGCACATAGCGCTCACGGTCGCCCCAGATGGTTTGGAACGCCCCGGGCCAGGGATTGCGGATGCAGATATTGCCGGCGACGCCTGAACCCGCTGGCACTTCACTACCATTTTCATCATATATAACGGGATGAATGCCCGGCATGGCGGGTCCGGCACTGCCCGGTTTCATGGGTTGCAGGGCCGGCATGGTGCTACAGAGAAACCCGCCGGTTTCCGTTTGCCACCAGGTATCCACAATCACGGCCTCGCCTTTGCCGACGACCTCGTGATACCAGAGCCACACCTCGGGTTCGATCGGTTCGCCAACTGTGGTCATATGCTTGAAGTGGTAGTTGTATTTCGCCGGTTCATCCGGTCCAGCTTTCCGCAGCATGCGGATCGTTGTCGGAGCCGTATGGAAAATATTGACATTCAGACGCTCGGCAATGCGCCAAGGCCGTCCGGGGTCCGGATAGTCGGGCACGCCCTCGTACATGACGCTGGTCGCCGCCAGGGAGAGCGGCCCGTAGACAATGTATGAATGCCCGGTAATCCAGCCGATATCCGCCATGCACCAGTAGACGTCGTCCGGATGGATGTCCTGCACGAACTTGGAGGTCCCGGTGACGTAGGCCAGATAGCCGCCAATGCTGTGCTGACATCCTTTGGGCCGGCCCGTGGTGCCACTGGTGTACATCAGGAAAAGCGGGGCTTCCGCCGGCATGGGGACGGGATCAAGGCGGCTGCCGGCATAATCCTTCAGGACATCCTCCACGAAGTAGTCACGTCCCTCGACCATGGGCGTTGCCGAGTTGTATTGCTCGGGATAGCGCCGCCAAACCAAGACCTTATCCACAGTTTGGCCTTCTGCTGCTGCGGTTTGTACGGCGGCATCCGCTTTTTCTTTATGATCGAGGAGGGCGCCACTGCGGTAGTAGCTGTCCATGGAAATCAATACGCGGCTGCCCGAGTCTGCGATGCGTTCGCCACATGCCTGGCCACTAAAGCCGCCAAAAACGACGGAATGGATAGCCCCGAGACGGGCTAAGGCCAGCATCGTGATCGGGAGTTCCGGCACCATCGGCATATGAATCGTCACCCGGTCGCCGGCCTGAACGCCGGCAAAATCGCGCAGGAGAGCGGCAAATTCGTTGACCCGGACATACAATTCTTGATAGGTTATCACGACATGCGCTTCGTTTTCCGGTTCCGGAACGTAGATCAGCGCGGCTTTATTGCGATGCTGCTTCAAGTGACGATCGACACAGTTGTGGGCCGCATTGACCTTGCCGCCGACAAACCATTTCCAGCATGGCGCGTCACTTGTGTCCAGCGTCGTCTGCCAATACTGATACCAATCGAGCAGTTCGGCGTACTCTTTAAAACATTCAGGGAAATTCTCGAGACCGAGCCGTTCATAAATTTGCGCATCCGTCATGTTGGCCTGAGCAATAAATTGCGGCGATGGATGGATATAATCTTCTTCCTTCCAGTGTACCGCGATCTGCGCCTCACTCGTCTCGTGAATGTCTTGCTCTTCGCTCACAGTGCACCCTCCTTCCCCGAAAACCGGTAGGTACCTAAAGACAGGTGGATTTCGGTCCATGCAGCAGGACTGCTAAGCTGTTCCCTGCAAGGCGGCATGGTAGTATAGAATCTTTCTTTTTGTCAACCGCTGTCAGACGTCGCGTGCGGGTCTTTGCTCTCCGGCTGGCCGGCCAACATCCGGCGGTAGCGTGCTGACGCCTCGGGTCTCAAGCGCTTGTCCTATCTCAAGTTTTGTCAAAGGACAGACGATGATAGGAGGACGATTTGCCTCAGTGTCCCCGTTGTGCGGCTCATCAATACCCGGGCACAATTCGCTGCATGATGTTTCTCTAAGGATAAATACACCTACTGATGTCTCGGGATTTATCCGGCCGTTAGACATTCTGATAATGAGGACGCCTCCATGGAGCATGGGCAATCTCCCTTCGAGCAGCACCTCCCCTCGACGCAGCATACGGGTCCGCACGCTGGCGATACCCCCCGGAACCCGCGGCATATCGTGCAGGTCGGAGATGAGCCGTTAGACCTGATTTTTCGGGCCTACGACGCACTCGATCAGGGTATCCTCGTCATTGCACAAACCGGTCGCATATCGCACTATAATGCCACGTATGCTCAGCTCCGCAACATCGATATCGGCGCCATGGTCGGCGAGCCGCTAGAGAACTTGGACCGCCGCAATAGCATCCAGGCATTCCTGATCACGGGGAAAATCCCGCCGGTCAAGCCGGTCGATTTTGAACAGCGCCGCAACCGGGAAACCGTGGTTCCCATTCGTGCTGATGGGCGGCTTCTGGGCAGTATGGTGCTGGTAACGCTGGCGACCACCACGAGTCATGACGGGACGCCAGGGACACGCCGTCGCATGGTCAGCGCCAAGACGCCGTGGACGGCACAGTATACCATCACAGATATCGTGGGCGAAAGCCGCGCGCTGCAGTACGCTCGACAGCTCGCCGTCAACGCCGCACGGGTCAATTCCTCGGTGTTGTTATTAGGCGAAAGTGGCACGGGGAAAGAACTGTTCGCACATGCCATTCACATGGCCAGCCCGCGGTATGCCGCTCCTTTTGTGCCCGTAGACTGTTCGGCGATCTCGCGGGAATTGTTGGAAGCGGAATTGTTTGGCTATGCGCCTAGCGCTTTCACCGGAGCGACGAAAGATGGCAAGCCCGGCAAGTTTGAGCTCGCCGATGGTGGCACAGTGTTTCTCGATGAGATCGGTGAAATGCCCATGGAGATGCAAGCCAAGCTCCTACGGGTATTGCAAGAACGGCGTGTCACCCGCGTCGGAGGCACGACCCCCATTGATGTGGACTTCCGGCTGATCGCCGCCACCAATCGCCATCTCGAAAGCATGGTGAGCGACAAACGTTTCCGGCACGATTTATTGTATCGTTTGGACGTCATTCGGATCGAGATTCCCTCATTGCGTGAACGGGGCGAGGATATTCCGATACTTCTGGAACACGCATGGCAGCAGAAAAGCCGGGAGTTGGGTATCCTCTCAACGCTTTCCCCGCAGGCCGTCCGCATCTTGAGCCGGTACTTCTGGCCAGGGAATATGCGCGAACTCCTAAACCTGGTGGAACGCCTGTTAGTCACCGTTCCTAAGTCTACCATCATGCCCGAGGATCTCCCGAGTTATGTCCGGCAAGGACAGACGGAATCGTTCCCGGACTCCCCATCTTTGTACCTCAAGACCGTGGTCGCGGAAGCCGAACGCCAAGCGTTGGAAAAAGCCCTGCGACACGCCCAAGGAAATCGGAATACTGCCGCCGAACTCGTCGGCCTGTCACGCGCCAGTTTTTACCGTAAACTGAAAGAATACGGATTGACACAAGGGCTGCGCGAGCAGGAATTGTTGGATAATACCTTGTAATCCCATCTTTTCCCGTCCGGCGGATTATACGCTTGTAAGTTGCCCTGTCTTCTGGTATTGTATCACCCTCTACATTTATCAAGAGCATTCCCATCAGTTATACACAGCTCGAGATACCCCTCTAAACCTTGATATCTGAGCGACTTATGAACATACAAGAGATTCTCCGCGAGCGTATCCTTATTCTGGACGGGGCCATGGGAACCATGTTGCAGAACCGAGCCCTGACGGCTGAGGATTTTGGGGGTCCGGAGTACGAAGGGTGTAACGAATACCTCAATCTGACCCGGCCCGATGTCGTCCGAGATATTCATGGCGCGTATCTAGACGCCGGCGCCGACATTATTCTCACCAACACATTCGGTGGGACGCATGTCGTGTTGTCCGAGTACGACTTACAAGACTACGTGCGCCCGATCAATCTCGCGGGCGCACGATTGGCGCGCGAGGCCGTCGATGCCTATAGCACGCCGACGCATCCCCGCTTTGCCGCTGCCTCTTTGGGACCGCAAACCAAAACGATCTCGGTCACGGGCGGCATCACCTTCGATGCAGTCTGTGCGGCGTTTTATGCCGAAGCGTTGGCCCTAATCGAGGGCGTCGTCGATCTTTTTGTCATTGAGACGGCGCAGGACACGCTGAATTTGAAGGCGACACTGCTCGGTGTACAGCAGGCATTCCGCGATACGGACGTGGTCTTGCCGGTCATGATTTCGGTGACGATCGAGCCCATGGGCACCATGCTGGCCGGACAGAATATTGAGGCTTTGTACGCATCGATTGCCCATTTTCAGCCGCTTTCCATTGGCTTAAATTGTGCGACCGGACCCGATTTTATGACCGATCATTTGCGCTCACTCGCCGCTATGGCAACGATGCCCGTGAGTTGCCATCCCAATGCCGGCTTGCCCGATGAAGAGGGTCATTACCACGAAAGTCCCCAGTCGTTGGCGCAACAGCTCGAACGGTTTGTGGATCATGGCTGGGTGAACATTGTGGGGGGTTGCTGCGGGACCACGCCGGAACATACGCGCGCCCTAGCGCACATGGTGCAGGGGAAACGGCCCCGTGTGCCGGCGCAGCAGCGCCTCGCCGCGGTCTCCGGCTTGGATTTTCTGCCCATGGAGTCGGATAATCGCCCCATCTTGGTAGGCGAACGCACCAATGTGATTGGGTCGAAAAAGTTCCGCGACTTGATTTCTGAGGAACAATATGAGCAGGCCGCAGAGGTCGGCCGGGCGCAAGCCAAAAACGGTGCCCAGGTGATCGATATCTGCCTGGCCAATCCCGATCGTGACGAATACGCCGATATGGACCGGTTTTTGCCCTATTTGTCGGGCAAAATTCGCGTCCCGCTGATGATCGACTCGACTGATGCCCGGGTGCTCGAGCTAGCGCTGAAATACTCACAGGGCAAAGCCATTATTAATTCGATCAACCTGGAAGATGGCGAGGAACGCTTCGAGGCGGTTGTGCCCCTCATGCAGACATACGGGGCCGCGGTCATCGTGGGTTGTATTGACGAAGATCCGGAGCAGGGCATGGGGGTGACGCGGGAGCGCAAGCTGGCGATCGCACAGCGCTCGTATGATCTGCTGACGGCCAAGTACGGTCTCGCGCCGGAGGATATCATTTTTGATCCGTTGGTCTTTCCGGTCGGTACCGGTGATGAAAATTATATCGGCTCGGCTGAAGAAACGATCGAAGGCATTCGCTTGATCAAGGACGCCATGCCGGAGACCAGGACCATTCTCGGTATTTCGAATGTCTCGTTTGGCTTGCCGGCAGCGGGGCGTGAGGTTTTGAATGCCGTTTTCCTATATCACTGCACGCAAGCGGGCCTTGATTACGCCATTGTGAATACGCAGCGCTTGCAGCGCTACGCCTCGATTCCTGCCGAAGAGCGCAAGCTGGCCGATGATTTGCTCTTCTGGCGCGGTGATGATCCCATTGGCGCTTTCAGCGCGTTTTATCGTGGCAAAAAGACCAACATCAAGCCCAAGGTCGAACTGCCGCTGGAGCAGCGCTTAGCCGCCTACATTATCGAGGGCACGAAAGACGGCCTCTTGGATGACTTAGATGAGGCGCTGGAGCATAGCAAACCGCTGGATATTATCAACGGACCGCTGATGGATGGCATGACCGAAGTAGGACGGCTGTTCAACAGCAACGAACTGATCGTAGCGGAGGTGTTGCTCAGTGCGGAGTCGATGAAGACAGCGGTGGCTTATCTCGAGCCATACATGGAAAAACAGGGCAGTGCGCAGAAGGGGAAAATCATCCTGGCCACCGTGAAAGGCGATGTCCACGACATCGGCAAAAATCTTGTGGATATCATTCTGACCAACAACGGCTTCGAGGTCCTGAATCTCGGTATCAAGATCTTGCCGCAAACGCTGATCGGGACCTATCGAGATGAGCAGCCCGACTATATTGGTCTCTCCGGCCTGCTGGTCAAATCGGCCCAGCAAATGGCCGTGACGGCCCAAGACCTGCGTGCCGCAGGTGTTTCGATACCTCTGCTCGTGGGGGGCGCGGCGCTGTCGAACAAATTCACGGCGATCCGCATCGCCCCGGAATACGGCGGCCCTGTGCTGTACGCCAAAGACGCCATGCAGGGGCTAGACTTGGCCAATCAACTGAGCGATACCGAAGCGCAGGAAGCGTTGGTAACGCGCATCCGGACGGAGCAGGAGGCGTTGCGCCAGGGGTTGGAGGACACGGAGCAGGAGGCGGCTCCGACACGCACGACACCGCAACAATCTGCTATTCGGCGCGATGTGCCGCTGCCGACAGCACCCGATTTTGACCGGCATCTGTTCCGCGATGTGCCGCTGAGCCACATTTGGCCGTATCTCAACCCGCAGATGCTGTTTGGCAAACACTTGGGGCTGCGCGGCAACGTGCTCAAGCTCTTTGAGGAGCGCGATACCAAAGCGTTGGAGATCAAAGATCAGGTCGACGCGCTGTTCCGCGACGCCGTAGCCGAACGACTCTTGCAGGCGCACGGCGTGTACCGCTATTTTCCGGCGCAAGCCGAAGGTGACAGCATTCTCCTGTACGATCCGTCCGATCTCTCTCGGGTGCTGGAACGCTTTACATTTCCGCGCCAACCGGGCGGACGGTATCTGTGCCTGGCAGATTTTGTCCGTCCCGCGGCCTCGGGGGAAATGGATGCGGTGGCCTTGTTCGTCGTCACCTGTGGCCAGGGCGTGCGCGAGCTTGCCGAGCAGTATAAGACCGCAGGCGCGTATGTGCGTTCCCATGCCTTGCAGGCGATGGCATTGGAACTCGCTGAAGGTTACGCCGAAAAACTCCATCACGACCTCCGGACGTGGTGGGGTTTCCCGGATGCGCCTGAGATGACGATGCGGCAACGCTTTCAAGCGCGGTACCAGGGATTGCGCGTCTCCTTCGGGTATCCGGCATGTCCTGAACTGGAGGATCAAGCCAAACTCTTTGCCCTGCTGCAGCCTGAGGATATCGGGGTACAACTCACAGAGGGCTTCATGATGGAGCCGGAAGCATCGGTGTCGGCGTTGGTGTTCCATCATCCGGAAACGGATTACTTCCGGGCCGACAGAGCCTAAGCGAATGCGGAATGCGGAATATAAAGATCGAAATGCCAGCGATTGTCGGCTTATGCAGAGGTTTGTGCCTTGCAAACGGGTGGATACTCCTGATTTGCCTAGGGTGATAGGTATCAGGCATGCGTTTCTTGCTGTTATTGTTCGGTCTGTTTGTCGTACATCGTCTGCTGATTCAAGTGTATCCGCCGTATCGCGAGCGCATGCGTTCGTTCGATCAAAAGATAACCTGGACTACGTACATTCTGGTCGCCTATCTCGTGTTCAATTTTATCTACATCATATTCTTTCGCTGATGATCGCGATGCAGAATATTTTTTATTCCGCATTCCGCATTCCGCATTCCGCATTCAAAAGGACGGTCCATGAGTACTGAGACATCTCGCACGATTCGTTTGGCTAGCGTTGACGATATCCCGGAGGGCCAAGGCCGTGAATTTCGGGTTGGGGAACTCTTTGTGGCCATTGTTCGGCACCAAGGGGCATTTTATGCCATGGAAGACATGTGCCCCCATGCGGGAGCCCCAATGAACGATGGACCGTTGTCCGACGGTACGATCACCTGTCTCTGGCATGGCTGGCGTTTTAGTTTGCGTGATGGCTCGTGCCTGAATGTGCCGCGTGGTTTCCCCCTGATCACCTATCCGGTGACGGTGGACGGCGGAGATATCTATGTAACGCTCCCTGCGCGTGACGCGGAGAAGTGATCAATGCGTCTGGACGGTGTGGTGGCTCTAGGAACCGGCTCCAGTCAAGGGGTTGGCAGAGCTATTGCGCTCGCCCTGGCGCAACACGGGGTTAAAGTCGTTCTGAACTACCACGACCTTGAATTCCACGCCCAACGTACCGGCGATATTTTCGACTAGGCCAACGTCGAGTATCTCCTCGTCAAGCACAACTTGGTGCGTCCTGAGATCGCCAGACAGTTGGTGCAACAGACCCTGGAGCAGTATGGCCAGCCCTGGATGCACAGACCTGTTCCGCTCTTAAGTAACCTACCCCTTTACAACGTCTTGGCACTGTAGACGACGTGGCCATGGCGGCGTTGTTCCTGATCCGCGATGCCGAGTTCATAACGGGCCAAACATGGGTTGTAGATGGCGGCATTAGTCTCATAGTCTCGTGATGGCAGCCCATCCGGCTTTGGGGTTGATTGCGCCTCCGTCAATGTTCAGTTATCACGTAATCCCCATGTAATCCCCATGTAATCCCCATGTTTCGCATTGTCAGACGTGTTAGGCTCCCAGGGAGGCAAGGCCCCTCGGCAGCCTCAAGGTGAGAGGAAAGCAGAGATTTTTCCGGAAAAACGTGTCCAAACCGGCGACTTTAGGCCGAAGTTCCTCCCGTGATTCGGCGACAACTTGTCGAAATAAAAACTCAAAAGCCTGAAACGAATTGACCTTTG
>CBCXVS010000087.1:9012-24780 GCA_965178525.1 uncultured bacterium
GACCGAAGTTCCTCCCGTGATTCGGCGACAACTTGTTGAAATAAAAACTCAAAAGCCTGAAACGAATTGACCTTTGTTCCCATGTAAATCGCAAAATTTTCGCTCCTATTCTGCACCATGGGCTTGACATCGTCTGAAAACGTATGACCATAAGCCATGTCGTTTCAGGAGGTTGGATTGTTCCCATGTAAATGGACTTTTGAATTGGGCCAACCTGTTGATCTACTTAACCCTCCGCCTATTCTGCCAGGGGAACTTCGGTTTAGGGAATATATGGAAATCAACTGGAAGCGATTGCAAGACGAGGAGTATCGCTGGGGGGTAGTTGATGCATTGATGCGGGATTATGGCGATGCGATCACACACTACTGCACCACCTGGCTTGGCGAGGAGCTTGCCGAAGAGGCCGCACAAAGTGTGTTCGTAAGCGCTTGGGAGCAATTACCGAAATTTCGCCCGGTGGCGCCGATCCACAGGTGGTTGTTTGGTATTGCCCGCCATCAATGTCAGCAAGCGTTCCGCAATCGTGATTGCCGACGGGCCATTGACCGGGCCTTTATGGAGGATGCTCGCCAGCGAGTACACGCCACGGACCCGGACTCGCCCGAATATAGCATGATACAAGCGACAGAACTGGAGTGGTTCCAGGCCAGTCTCGCCAAGCTCCGTGAAGAGGAGCGGATTTTGCTGAACTTGCGGTATCGGCAAGACCTGTCGATGCCAGCTATGGCTGACGTCATGGGCAAGTCGGAAGCAGCAATTCGGAAACGTCTTGACCGTGCCAAGCAACGTTTTCGGGAAATCATGCGCGATGCTCCGAAAGAATGAGTCCGAACGAGACATACCACCTATCATCCGCCAACCAGCGGGAGAATCTTGATGAATTCGATACGCGTCTCCGGCTGTACGTGGATGACGGCCTCGGGATTATTGATGCGTTGCTCATCAATGACGATCATGTACGCCCTGGCCCTGAACGCCTGCTGTGCACGTGCGACCTCGTCCTCAACTGCACCCGGCCGCAGAGACTCACGCGTCACCGCCTGGATGAGTTCCTCAGGGGTCAAATACTCGCCACTGAGCCCCGGACGTTGCCGCGCCTCTATTTCGGCCACTTCTTGTGCAACCTTCCGGGCAATCAGGTCGTGGACCGTGAGCGTCTGTTCCGGAAAGATGAGGTCGATATGCAGGAGCCGCTGCCCCTCCGGCAGTCCGAACACAATGGTCGTCACCGTGACTTGCATACAATCCTACGCGAGATCGGCCGCGACCGGCGCCAGCCCCAAACTCGTGAGTTTCTCCCGTGTGGGGATACCCTCGGGCGTCCAGCCACGCAAGGCATAGTACTGCGCCAGCATCGCCTGCAATTCCTCCGGCGGACAGTACATCCCTTTGTGCATGCCTTCCGGCACCGGCTCGTGCATAACACGATAGGGCAGGATATCCTGCGCGTGGCCGGTCCCTTCGCGCACATTAAACGCCCGCTCCAGATTCCAGATACGCTCCCCGATGCGCTCGACATCGTCGAGGGACAACTGCCACCCCGTCACCGCATTGATCATGCGCGGATAGTGATCGTTCAGCATGCCCCCAAATCCGCGTTCGCTGACGAAACGACACTGCGTCAGAGAATCACCCACGGCGGTAAAATGCTGGTTTTGCACGGCAAATTCCGGCTTGCCAGCGGGCGTGGTGTTGTCATGGTCGGTGGCATATTGCAACGTCGGGCGGGTATCGTGGTGACTGCCACCCCGTGTGGCAGTGGCATAGCCGATGCTCATGCCTTTGAGCACCCGGGCCGAATGGGCCGGCATTTCCAGCCCCTTCACGGCATAGAGATATTTGACAGCCTCGCCGCCGAGTTCGGCGGCCAAACGTGTCGAGCCTTCGGCCAACAGGTCACCCAAGCCGCGCCGATACGCGGTGTCTTCGATGAGGTCAAGAATGGTTTGATAATCCCCAAACTGCAACCCCTGGCCGCTACGGTCGCGCGTCAACACGCCTTTTTCAAAACACTCGAAGGCAAAAGACAACGTGACGCCAAGACTGATCGTATCTATGCCCAACTGATCGCACCGTTCGTTCGCTTTAACAATCGATCCTTTATGAGCGTTATCGAGCATCGAGCCAAGGGCAAAAATGGTTTCGTACTCCGGCATCTTCCACCGCGTGCCGTCATACTCGCCCTCTTGCACGTGAAAATCCTTGCCGCACGCCACCGGGCATTTGAAGCAGGTCGTATCCTTGTCGAAATACGCTTCCTTATAGGTTTCGCCCGAGATCGCATCCGCCTGGTCACAAAATTCCGTTTGCAGATTGCGCACGCCCAGAGCGCCGATCTTGTTGATGACATTCACCAAGATAGTCGTGCCATATTGCTTCAAACCTGCCGTACCCACCTTCATCGGCTCACGGATTTCACCGAGCAGCGTTTTCACGGCCTGCGGGTCGGCCATGGTCGTTTTGCGCTTGCCGCGCACCGCCACCGCTTTCAGATGCTTCGACCCCATGACGGCGCCAAGACCGCCGCGCCCGGCGACGCCATCACGGCTTTTTTCCCAGGTGTGCACGGCACAGGCATAGCGCACGAGGTTTTCCCCGGCCGGGCCAATGGCGAGGACTTCTGTCCCGGCGGCCTCCCGTTCGAGAATGGCTAAATTGGCATCACGCGTGTAGTGCCCCCAAAGGTCTGCCGCCGGCTTGAGTTCAGCGCCGTCTTCGTGCACGAGGAGATAGACGGGCTCGGACGCTCGGCCTGAAATGATCAGCGCTTCAAATCCGGCGCGTTTCTGCACCGAGGCAAACATGCCGCCAAACGTCGTGTCGAAAAAGAGGCCGGTCAGCGGAGATTTGGTGCCGGCGCAACAACGTGTGGCTCCAGGGACGAGGGAGTCCGTCACGGGGCCAACGGCAAACACGATCATATTGTCGGGCGAAAGCGGGTCAATGCCAGGCGCCAGCCGATCATAGAGCAAGCGGATGGCAAAGCCATTGCCGCCGAGATAGTCCTGCGCAAACGTCTCGTCGAACGTTTCGATGACGACCTGACCACGACTCAGGTCGACGTTGAGCATTCTGCCACTGTATCCGTGCATGGCGGCCTCCGCAGCGCTGTACCTTACTCATGTTGCCATTGCCATTTGGCATCCTGTGGCTGCATTGTGGCAAAGCGGCGGCAGCAAAGCAAGCGTTGTTCTGCTACAATCCCTCCAATGCGGAATGCGGAATGCGGAATGCGGAATGAAAGAAGAGGGAATAAAAGTCATGTTAAAGGCTGCGATTGTAGGCGCTACGGGGATTGTCGGACAACAATTTGTCTTGGCGCTGCAGCACCACCCCTGGTTTAGCATCGAAGGCCTCGCCGCCTCTTCACGTTCAGCGGGGCAAACGTACGGCAATGCTTTGCGTGACGGCGACAGCGGCGCCCTGCGCTGGTATGCCGGTTCACTGCCGGATGCAGCTGTGTTGGACCTGCCGGTGGAGGTTGCTGACGACCTGGATGCTGGCCGGTTCGATGTTATTTTTACCGGGATCGAGTCGGGGCCGGCAAAAGTGTTGGAACCACTCTATGCCAAACGGTGTCCGGTGATCAGCACTGCGTCTGCCTTTCGTTACGACGACGACGTGCCGGTCCTGATTCCCGGCGTCAACGACGATCACATCGAGCTGCTGAACGCCCAGCGGCAGCAACGGGACTGGCAGGGTTTCATTGCGCCCAATCCCAACTGCACGACGATCGGTCTGGCCATCACGCTGGCGCCGCTTGCCAAACATTTCGGCATCGAGACCGTCGTCATGACCTCCATGCAATCCGTCTCTGGCGCCGGGCGCAATGGCGGCGTGCTCAGTCTGGACATCGTGGACAACGTCATCCCTTACATCCCCAAAGAAGAGGACAAAGTCCAGCGCGAGACCCGGAAAATTCTTGGACAATGCACCCCGGCGGGTATCGCACCGGCCGACTTTCGCATGAGTGTCACCTGCACCCGCGTCCCGGTGATTGACGGCCACACCGAGAGCGTGCTTGCGATCACCAAAGCAAAAGTGGCGCTCCCAGACGTACGCGCGGCTTTCGACAGCTTTGGGCAGGAGTTTGTGCGCCTAAACCTGCCCTCATCACCGCAGCAATTTATCATCGTGCACGACGACCCGTTCCGGCCCCAGCCCCGTCTGGACCGCGACGCCGATGACGGCATGGCCACCACGGTAGGACGTCTGCGCGCCGATACCGCCTTCGAGCGTGGCTTGCAGTATGTGCTCTTGTCCCACAACACCAAGATGGGCGCTGCCAAAGGCGCCGTATTAGAGGCTGAACTCCTTGCTCACAAAGGCTATATAGACTAAGACCGGCAGTGGATGCCACACATGGCTGACATGGCCGCGTTTCCATTCCGCATTCCGCATTCCGCATTCGGTCAGGTGTGGTTGGAATTATCCGGCTAAAATGCTACACTAGCATTGTATACCTCTCTCTTGGGCACTGCCGGAATCATACAACCTATTCCCAGCGTCCCCACCCCTGCCGTGGCCCGCTAGGCCAATATCTAGAGAGGACATTGGATGTTCCAACAAAGGTTCAGATTATGAAGAAGAAGATGCTGATCAACGTCGCGGACGAGGAAGAGAGCCGCGTCGCGATCGTGGAGGATGGCATACTCGAAGAGTTTACGATCGAAACAGCGATCAAGGAACAGATCAAGGGCAACATTTATAACGGGGTTGTAGTCAAAGTCGAGCCGAGTTTGCAGGCAGCGTTTGTCGACTACGGCGGCAAACGGCACGGCTTTCTGCCCATGGGTGAGATCCATGAGAGTTGGTACCTCGGCGAAGGCGCCAGTGGCGACCGGGAACGGCGTCCCCGTATTCAGGATGTGATCAGACGGAACCAAAAGGTTTTGGTCCAGGTGACCAAGGAAGAATTCGGCAATAAGGGCGCCAGCTTGAGCACCTATATCTCACTGCCGGGCCGCTACCTGGTCCTGATGCCGAGTTCGGATAGCTCCGGAGGTATCTCGCGCAAGATCGAGGACGAGGAGGAGCGCAAAAAGCTCAAGGAAGCCGTGGCCCAGCTCAACCCGCCGTCGGATATCGGCATCATTGTCCGCACCGCTGGCTTGAACCGGAACAAAACGGAGCTGCAGCGTGACCTGACCTATCTTCAGCGCCTGTGGTCCAGTATTCAGGAGAAGAGCAAACAGTCACAGGCCCCGGCGCTGATTTATCAGGAACATGACTTGGTCATCCGCTCGATCCGTGATTACTTTACGCCGGATATTCAAGAAGTCACGGTAGACAATCGCGACGTCTATCGCCGCGCCCGCGATTTCTTTCAAGCTGTGATGCCACGCTATCAGGGCCGCGTCAAACTCTATCGTGACAAGAAGCCGATTTTTGCCCACCACCAATTAGAACAGCAAATCGAGGCGATCTACAGCCATAAGGTGGAGCTGACATCCGGCGGGTCGATCATCATTGATCAGACCGAGGCTCTGGTGGCTATCGATGTCAATTCCGGACGCGCCACAAGGGAAAAGGGGATCGAGGAAACGGCCTATAAGACTAACATGGAAGCGGCCCAGGAGGTTGCGCGGCAACTGCGCTTGCGGGATATGGGCGGTCTCGTTGTGATCGACTTCATCGATATGCGCAACATCAAGCATATCCAAGAGATCGAAAAAGCGTTGCGGCAGGCGGTGAAGCGCGACAAGGCGCGGACGCAAGTCGCACGGATCTCGCAGTTCGGTCTGCTGGAATTGTCCCGGCAGCGGCTCAAACCCACGATCCTCGAAGGCAACTACTTGCACTGCCCGCATTGCGAGGGAACCGGGTTGGTCAAGTCCACCATTTCCCTGTCGTTGTCTGTCCTCCGCCGCATACGGGCCGAGGTGACGACGGAGACGGTGGCGGCGGTCAAAGCGATTTTGCCCATGGACGTCGCGACCTATTTACAGAATCAGAAACGCAAGGAAATCAGTCGGCTGGAAGAGGACTACAACCTCACCATCCAGTTGTTGGGCAATCCGGCAGCGCGGCAGAATGAATATAACCTCGACTTGGTGCGGCGTGCAGTGCCAGTCGATATCGCCACGGCGGTGGAGAGAGGACGCCGGAAGGAAGTCGAGGAAACGCCAGCGAAAGTTGCATCGGCCAGCACCAGCCAGCGGCGGAGCCGGAACGAACGTGAGGAGGCCGCAAAGGAAAAGAAATCCAAGCATCCCGCAGCGATGGCGGAGCCGGCGGCCCCGGTTATCGCCGTCAACGGTGAACCGCTGCAAGTCCTTGCCATGGCGCGTGGCCGGGTGTTCTGGCGCCTGACGGCCACGACGCGACGCCTGGAGATGGACCGGGTGATGAATACCAAACCCGCCGCGTCGAGTGGTGGTGGACGCATCAGCAGGCATACGAACGGCCGGTTGACACGTCGGCCCCGAACGTGGTGGCGACGACGCCAATCGTCGCAAAATAACGACACGGCGCCAAAGTCCGAATCGTCTAAGACGAGTGAACCCTCAGGTTCATAAGCCATGGGGAGAGGGGAGGCGGCCTTACACGCGATACAGCTCCAGTAAGCGACGTGCAATGACCTGGCGCTGAATTTCGCTCGTCCCCTCTCCGACCGTGAGAAGTTTCGCATCGCGGTAATAGCGTTCGACGGCAAAATCTTCTGTATATCCGTATCCGCCATGGATCTGGATGCCTTCTGACGCCGCTTTCTCACAGATCTCCGACGCGAAGAGTTTGGCCATGCCGGCCTCGAGATCGCAGCGCTCACCGCGATCCTTTTTCGAGGCGGCCTGATGCGTCAACAAGCGGGCGGCTTCGATGCTGGTCGCCATATCGGCCAGCTTGAATTGGATGGCCTGAAATTGCGCGATGGGCTGGCCGAATTGTTCGCGCTGCTGCGCGTAGTGGATCGAATCTTCAAATGCCGCCCGCGCCATGCCGACACCACGTGCGGCAATGTTGATACGGCCGACTTCTAGGGCAGAGAGCACATATTTAAAACCCTGCCCTGCTGCGCCAAGGAGACAATCCCGTGGAATATGGCAGTCCTCCAAGGTGATCTCACAGGTGCGGAGTCCTTTGTAGCCCAGTTTCTTGATAGGGCGTCCGACATGGAACCCCGGCCGGCGCTTTTCCAGCAAAAAAGCACTGATCCCACGGTGTTGCGGCTCTACCGTCGTATCCGTTTTCGCCAAGAGCATAAAGGTGTTGCCGCGCTCAGCATTGGTGATGAACATTTTCGAGCCATTGACGACATAGTGATCCCCTTGCAGCACGGCGGTGGTACGCATGGACGCAGCATCCGATCCGGAGTTGGCTTCGGTCAGCATGAGGCCGCCGCGCCGCTCGCCACTGGCAAAGGCGGGAAGATAATTGCGCTTCTGGGCCTCTGTGCCGTACCAGTATGTCATCAGCCCCATCATGAGATGTGAATTAAGAATCCCGGCCAGACTCATCCAGCCCCGCGATAATTCTTCGCAGATAATTGCGTAGCTGACATAATCCAGCCCCTGCCCGCCATATTCCGGGGGCAAAATACAGCCGAAAAGGCCCATCTCGGCCATCTGCTTGACCATCGCGTCGGGGTAGGCATCGGCATGTTCATACTCGCTGGCTACCGGAATCACTTCGCGTTCGACGAAGCGTCGCATGGTAGTTTGAAGTTGTTTTTGTGCATCACGAAGTGTGAAATCCATCGGTTTCTCCCTCCAACTGACCGTGTACGCGGCCTCGCCCGGACTCACCATGTATGTAACCAGTCCGTTGTGAAGACTTTTCGCACAGAAAAATGCTTGCACGCACAGGGGATTTCCTCTAATCTTGGGCGCTATACTACTTTCCCGCTTTATCCCGCCCCGACGCATCATATTGGTCACACACGCATTATTGTCGCAGAGGAGGTATGCATGGAGCAAGCAAAGGTCGATATTGCACCAGCTCAAGGGAAACTTGGCGTCCTTCTGCCGGGCATGGGGGCCGTGACCACGACGCTGATTGCCGGCGTCGAGCTTGTCAAAAAGGGTCTCGGGCGTCCTGTCGGGTCGTTGACCCAGTACGGCACCATTCGCGTCGGCAAGCGGACGGACGATAACAATCCGCATATTAAAGACTTTGTACCTCTTGCCGGCCTGGACGATTTGGTTTTTGGCGGCTGGGATATTTTTGCCGACAACTGCTATGAAGCCGCTCTCCATGCTGGCGTCATCGAACCGGAACGCCTGGAAGCCGTACGCGAAGAACTGGAGGCGATGACACCGTGGAAAGGTGTCTTTGATCAGCAGTATGTGCGGCGGCTGTCCGGACCTCATGTCAAAGTGGGGAAAAATAAATACGAGCTGGCGATGCAGCTGATGGAAGATATCGAAACCTTCCAAGACCGGCATGGCGCTACCCGCATGGTCATGCTATGGTGTGGCAGCACGGAAATCTTCATGGAACTCGATGACGTCCACAAGAGCTTGCGTTGGTTCGAAGACGGTCTGAAACAAAACCACCCCGCCATTACGCCCAGTATGATCTATGCCTATGCCGCCCTCATGTCGGGCGTGCCCTTTGGCAATGGGGCGCCGAATTTGTCGGTCGATATCCCCGCCTTGTTAGAACTCGCTTCCGACCGCGGCGTGCCCGTCTGCGGCAAAGATTTTAAGACTGGTCAGACGCTGATGAAGACGATCATGGCGCCCGGTCTCCGCGCCCGGACATTGGGGCTACACGGGTGGTTTTCGACGAATATTTTGGGCAACCGCGATGGAGATGTGCTGCACGACCCCGATTCGTTCCGCACCAAGGAGCAGAGCAAGCTTTCCGTCCTGGAATATATCCTGCAGCCGGAACTGAACGAGGATCTCTACGGCGACTACGAGCATCAGGTCCACATTCACTACTACAAACCACGGGGCGACAACAAAGAAGGCTGGGATAACATTGATATCTTCGGATGGTTGGATTATCCCATGCAAATCAAGGTGAATTTCCTCTGCCGCGATAGCATCTTGGCGGCGCCTGTGGCCCTGGATCTGGTGTTGTTTCTGGATTTAGCTCAGCGCAGTGGCTTCAGCGGCATCCAGGAGTGGTTGTCATTTTATTTCAAGAGTCCGATGTGTGCGCCCTTCCTCTACCCTGAGCACGACTTGTTCGTGCAACAGGCCAAGCTCAAGAACACGCTGCGCTACTTGCGTGGTGAAGAGCAGATTACCCATCTCGGTCTCGACTACTATCAGCAGGGGTAGGTGGGGGGTTCTGTTATCCACCGCTCCCCGGCCGTGGGGAGCGGTGGACGCATCACCTTGCACCCGCCTGTACTCGCCTCGCCATCATGCGAAGACGTCGCGGATGAGCCACTTCCGGACTTGGCATGATCGGTGTCGTGACGATCATCCACAGCCTGCAGTTTCTCAACATGGCATGCATACTTTTGCTTGACCCCATACCGACAGTATGATAGATAATGGAAATGGTGGAATAGTCTGCACGTGCGACAGACGATAGAGCGGCCTGAGATTCTGTTGCCATCTTGTGTTGGCTTTGCTTGGACCCGATGATTGACGAACGCCTCGAACGCCACCGATGGCCTCGCTCGCACACCTCGCACAGCGCAGACCAGGGTTACGTTTCCTGCATGCGATACGGATGGGATCGCCCTGTACCTGAGACACGACGTGTCTCACGAGGGCGCAGACCTGACCACGTCTAACCTCAGCCGTTGTGCAGGAAGATGCTATAGCGGGACGATCTGAACGGTCTGTCCGATACGTCAGAACACGGGTATCAGGTCGCCTCGGAGAGGATGAAAAAAAGGAGGAGAGGAATGGCAAACCAAGATATCGCATTAATGGCTCATCTGATGCGCCGCGCCGGATTCGGCGCGCCATATGCAGAGTTGGAAGCCCGCGCTGCCAAAGGATACGAGGCGACGGTGGAGGAGCTGCTGCATCCCGAACAACAGCCCGACATCGAACAGGACATCATGATGCGGTACAAGACCGAGTGGGTGTCCAAGGCCGGCCTCGAGGGGCAGCAGGAAGAATGGGCCTTCCGCATGATCAATACGAAGCGGCCGCTGGAGGAGAAGATCGGCCTCTTCTGGCATGGGATTTTGTGCACCGGCCATGCCAAGTGTGAGAATCCCAGACAGCAAGAATTCGAGCTTGATATGTTCCGGCACGACGGCATGGGGAGTTTTGACAACATTTTGTCGAAACTGGCGAAAGACCCGGCCATGGTCTTCTTCCTGGACAACTGCATGAGCCACAAGGGCGCCATCAACGAGAACTGGGGTCGAGAGTTATTGGAGCTGTTCTCCATGGGTGTGGGTATGGACAACCAGCCCAATTACTCCGAGGGTGACGTGAAGGAAGCTGCTCGGGCTTTCACCGGATGGACCGTCGCCAATGCCATGCCGCGTTATCCCTATGGCCGGTATCGGGCGCAATTCATCTATGATCCCAAAGACCATGACGATGGCGAAAAAACCTTTTTGGGGGAAACCGGCAACTGGAATGGTGAGGATATCATCCGCCTCATCGCCAAGCATCCGGGCACGGCCAGGTTCATTGCCCGCCACATGTATAACTTCTTCGTTGCTGACGAGCCGCAGGTACCTGCCTGGCAGCACACACCGCCCCGGGATCCGGAACTCATCAAGATGTTGGAAGATGAGTATTTCCGGACCAACTACGACATTCGCTCTATGCTACGGGTCCTGTTTAACTCCGAGGGCTTCAAGAAGGCCCGTTTCTCCAAGGTTAAGAGCCCGGCCGAGACCGTGATCGGCACCATGCGTCTGGTGGGTGATTTTACCTTCCCGAAGCCTGGTCTAAATGCCCTGGCCTTGACGATTCGGTATATGGGGCAAGACCTGCTGAATCCGCCCACGGTCGAGGGTTGGCATACTGGTCGGGAGTGGATCGACAGCGGCACGTTGGTGGAGCGGATCAACTTCACGGCTGATAACGTGGGCAACATCCATCTTCCGGGCGTGCGGGCCATCATTGACCGGCTGCGGTCGGAGGGGGCGACGCTGTCGCCGGAACGCCTGGTGGATGGCTGTCTGGAGCTGCTGGGAGGATACGAACTGGCGGAGGAGACCCGCGGTGAATTGGTGGCCTTGGCCCGGAGTGAGGGCGAGGTGCAAACGGGTGCGGAGGACTTTTCCCTCCGGGTGGCGCAGATGCTTCAGTCGATCGTTGCGACCACCGAGTACTTATTCGCCTAAAGGCAGGAGGAAGCAAAGGTTATGGCATCAGATACACAAGATCGGGTGTTGGTCGTCCTGCAGTTGTCCGGGGGTAACGACGCCTTGAACACCGTTGTCCCCTACGGCGACCCGCTGTACGTCGACAACAGGCCCAATGTCAGGATCCCCGAAGACCAAGTCCTGCCGATTAATGACTATATCGGGTTGCATCCCACTATGGGGCCGATCAAGCAGCTATACGACGAAGGCAAGGTGGCGATCATCCAAGGGATCGGCTATCCCAATCCCAGCCGTTCGCACTTTCGCTCGATGGACATCTGGCACACCTGTGAGCCGGATAAGGTGGGCGATGAGGGTTGGCTGGGCCGGGCCCTGCGCGACCTCGACCCCAATAAAGAAAACGTGCTGACTGGCGTCAATTTCGGCCGTGGCCTCCCCCGAGCGCTGGCTGCCCCTGGCGTGCCAGTGGCCTCGGTGGGCAACCTGGAGACCTACGGTGTGCTGACCGGCATTGAGGCTGAGGATCAGCGGACCAAGGCCTTGGAAACGTTTTCCAATGTCTACTCGCCGATGCTCGGCAAAGGCCCGGTGCTGGACTATTTTGCTCAGACCGGCTTGGATGCCTTGAAAGGGGCAGACATCCTCAGCACGGCCCCGGAGAAGTACGCCTCCACGGTGGAATACGGTAACGACGATGTGGCGCAGTACATGCGGAACATCGTGCAGACCCATCTGGCGGACTTTGGCACCCGGTTGTTCTACACCACGGCACCGTATAACAGCTTCGATACGCACGCCGGCGAGTTGGCCAACCACACCCGGCTGTGGACCGAGACGTCCAAGGCGATCGGCGCGTTCTACGAGGACTTGAAAGAGCATCACGCGACCGAAAATGTGCTGCTCTTTGTGTTTACCGAATTCGGCCGGCGGGTGCATGACAATGGCTCTGGCACCGACCACGGTGCCGGCGGTCACGCCTTTGTGATCGGCGATGCGGTGAAGGGCGGCCTGTACGCCGAGTATCCGTCCCTGGCGCAAGACAAGCTAGTGGAAGGGGATCTGTGTTTCAACAATGACTTCCGGGGTACGTACGCGACCCTGCTGGAGAAGTGGCTGAACTTGGATTCCAAGCCCATTGTAAATGGTAGCTTCGAGCAGTTTGACTTCATTTAGAAGGCCAAGCTACTCTCGTCGTCCATCGCCCTCTCCCTGTCCGGGGAGAGGGCGAAAGTGGAGGTGAACATGCCGACTCAGGTCACACATGTCAATTTGCAATACAGCCACACCATTGGCCGTGGTGAACAGTTCGGACCCGGATTTACCCAGCCGGTCTTTATGGCTCGGGGGGCGGACGATCTGATGTACGTGCTCTGCCGTGCCTCCGAGTATCGGCCTGAAGGCACGCGGATTACCGTTTGCACGGTCGACGAAGAATACGTCACGGCCTTTGCCCGCGGTGTGCCGCAGCAAGGACCGCACGAATTCAGCTTTGACGATGGCTCCCTAGTCTGGCCCACATCTATCGCGATCGCCAGCAACGAAAATGTCTACGTCGCCGACGAGTGGGTGAACCGGATTTCCATCTTCAACAAAGACGGGGATTATCTCGGCAAATGGGAGGAGAGACCCGGGAGCGGCGATGGTGAACTCAACCGTCCTTCCGGTATCGCCTTTGATGCCGATGATAACCTCTACGTGGTGGACAGCGGCAACAACCGTGTGCAGAAGTTCACCAAAGATGGCCAGTTTCTCACGACGTGGGGCACCGCCGGCAGCGGTGATGGCGAATTCGATATGCCCTGGGGCATCGCCATCGATCGTGAGGGCGATGTGTACATCGCCGACTGGCGCAATGACCGCATTCAAAAGTTCACCTCCGATGGCCATTTCTTAATGAAGTTTGGCACGTCGGGCTCGGGAGAGGGAGAGTTCAACCGTCCCTCGGGCGTCGCGGTGGATCAGGATGGGACGATTTATGTGGCCGATTGGTTGAACAGCCGGCTGCAAGTGTTCGACGCCGACGGCACTTTCGTGACCTTGCGCAACGGTGATGCAACGGTGTCCAAATGGGGCATGGACAAGCTGAACGCGAATGCGGAGATGTGGGGCGAGCGAGAGCGCGCCTACGGGTTGGAACGGGAAAAGCGGTTCTGGGGGCCAACCGGGGTCGCGGTTGATGACGAGAACCGGATTTTCGTGTGCGAATCGGCCCGTAACCGCATCCAGGTCTATCGCAAGCAATCGCCTACCTTTGTGGGTCCCCGTCTGTAAGAGGGGGCGAAACAAAGTCTGATCGTCCTGAGCCCCCCTAGGCTAAAGGGGGGCATCAGCCTGATGGTGTAAGTGCATGGCAATGAAAATTGGCCGCATTCCTTACCTGAGTTGTGAGCCGTTTTACTTCGATATGGAACGCCGGGACATCACGTTGGTCGACTTGGCGCCGAGTGCCCTGGCTGACGCCGCGGCACAGGGAGCGATCGACGCCGGTCCGGCGCCCCTGACGGATTGTTTCTGCCTGAACGATCATTTCCGCTTGCTGTCCGAATTTTGTCTCTCCACCATTCGCACAGCCGGTAGTGTGATCCTGCATGCTCAGCAACCCATCCAGGAGCTAACCGGTGCGCGCATCGGCGTTATGGGTGAGGCCGCGACCTCTTTCCGCCTTCTTCAAGTTTTGCTCGCCCTGAAGTACCAGGTGCAACCCGAGGCATACGTCACGCTCGACGACCCTGCCGATGCCGTCCTGCTTATCGGCAATCAGGGTCTGCGTCAACGACGTGGCAGGCGGGGATATCCCCACACCTATGACTTGGGAGATGAATGGTACCAGTGGACCGGTCTGCCCTTTGTGTTCGCTCGCTGGATCGTCCGGACCGATATGGCTCCGCAAGAGGTCACCTTCCTTGAAGATGCCCTCTACGTGGGCATGCAAGACTGGGCCGACGGCCTGTTCCGCTTTTCTGGCTCCCGGGATGATGTGCTGATGCGGCCGCAGGAAATCTTGGCGTACACGCAGGGGATTCGGTATTTTCTCGGGCGGCCGGAGCAGCAGGCTATAGATATGTTTCAACAGTATCTCAACGAACTCAATGCCCTGTAAAAGCCGGCTCCTGGAGAACCGTCGATGAGCGAGCGTCAGACGCATGATACCGTGGTATATTGGCCGAGGGTGAAAGAAATTTTAGATGGCATCATGGAACGCTGGAAAGAGCGGTGGGGCCGTGAGCCAGCTCCGGGTATTCACGAGTATGCCTGGGACACGCCACAACAACTCGCAGAGGCTGTCTTGTCAGGGTATCGCGCCATCGAGCCCGGTGTGCCCGCCAAAGAGACGCATTTGGTGCGTTCTTTGGCGCTTGGCGTCGGCGGTTTTGGGAAGATGCCGATGCAAGGTCCCTTTTTGTCGCGGTCGGAAGTGAATGAGATTATTGCTTGGATTGACGCCGGGATGCCTGAAGGTCCTGCCAGCGGCGTTAGTACAGGCGGTTGAGATAGGGACGCACATGCAGGACGACAAAATGGATTTTGTCTCCGCTCTTCTCTCGTAGTGGCCCTCATGCAAAACGCAACGGATCGCACGAAAGCCTCAGAGCCTCTAGCAGCCTTCTGGACTGCCGACGATTTACCCGCCCTACCTCCGTTTTTACAAACGTTACTTGAGCAGGCAACGACCAGGCTCCATGTGGTGCAAATTCTGATTTTTGGCTCTCGTGCTCGTGCTGATTGTCACCCTACATCGGATTACGATTTGGCATTTGTTTTAGAGGACGGCCACGGATGGACCCAGTTCGTCGCGGACCAGGAAGAAGAGGCGAGCACGCTTCTTCCACTCGATCTCGTCAATATGCAAGAGGCAGGCGATGCGTTGCGCGACGAGATCTTACGTTCAGGGGTGACGCTGTATGCCAAGTGAGCGTCTTGCCACCTCATTGACAAACTTTGGGCTGGCCTTGACCAGCTTGGAACAGTTTTTGGCCGAACCCGTACGGACGAATCGAGACAAAGCCGGTATCATCCAGGCATTCGAGTTTACGTATGAACTCGCTTGGAAAACGTTGCAGAGAATGGCCCAAGAAGACGGGTTACAGGTGGGGACGCCACGGCAAGCTTTTGCCAGCGCTCTGCAGGCCGGCCTCATTCCTCCTGAAGAAGAAGCCGTATGGATTGGCATGATGAAGGACAGGAATCTGACGTCTCATACCTATCATGAAAGTTTAGCCGACGAAATCGTACAACGGGTTCGCACGTCCTATTTCCCTATTTTCAAAGCCACGATGGCGCGGATTAAAGATACGATAATATCTTGACGGCACAGAAAGCTCCTTCCCCGTGATCTCCGACCTGCACGTCGACTCAGCGCTTTTTCCAATTCCGCCAGATCGATAGAGCAAAGGCTGGTTCTGAGCCCGAAGTGTATGGGATTAGGTACGTCACTTTGTCCTCGGGCTTCTAGGCTCACAGCAAGACCACATGGAGTATCCTCGTTCTAGACCGAAGTTCCCCTGGCAGAATAGGCGGAGGGTTAAGTAGATCAACAGGTTGGCCCAATTCAAAAGCCCATTTACATG